>NZ_CP162142.1:370833-741666 GCF_040833965.1 Leptospira sp. WS39.C2 | reverse complement strand
CGCCATGGTGATAAGACCAAGGTTTGCTAACCTTTGGCTTAGTTGGATGGTTCGCCCTTCCAAAGACAAGGCACCATGCCTAAGTACCGCATAACCTAGTAAAAACGCAGGGATGAATTGAAAATCAGCAATCGGATAAATTGGAATTCCATGGCTTGGTAACAAAGCAGCAAGGAGTAATAAGGCTGATAATAAAAAGGATCCAATGATCCACTTGGATGCAAAGTTGATATACTCTTTATTCCGAAGGAAGGTAAATAAAACTAAAAGCAGTGCAATCGCTCCATTAATCCCAACTAATAATTCCGCAGGACCTCCGTGGTGTACGCGCGACCATGGGTAATCAAAATACCCTACAAACAAATAAGGAGAAGGTGCCAGTATCGCAGCGGTGATACAAAGTAAATCGATCCATTTCAACCAAACAGGTGATTTTTGTCCTATGGCTTCGAAAACAAGCCTCACCATAATGCTTGGAGCAAATGCAAAGGCAACGAATGTCATTTGTGAAATCCGAAGTTGTACTACATAGGAAATATTTAATTTAAGAGGTACGGATTGGATGACGTAAAACCCTGTTAGAATCAGGGCAAACGCACAAAGTTGGTTGATCCTAGCAGAAGGATTTGCTCCCGCCACTATGATTGACAAAAACACTGCGCCAAACACAGACAATACGGGAGGTATACCCCAAGGGTACCATTTTGCAGATTCGTAAGCATTTGGTGAAAGACCAAACGAAACTCCAAAAGAAATAAAAATCAATACAAAAGAAAGTAAGGCGAACAGGAAGTAGAACATTCCATTCTTTTGGAACAATAATTCATTCACATCAAAAAAATCAGAGCGGAACACTCCATAGGCGACTAATAACATTGGAATGAATAAAAAGAAACCACCTGGATACACTTTGAATCCCAAGATACTAGGTGCGTTTAACGTTGTGAGTAAAAAAAGTAAATTCACACCATGAAATAATGTTAAGTGGTAATGTTTTCGAATATATTTATAATGTTTGATAAATGAAGGAAGGATGAGTAAAAAATATCCCAGTGGTGCAAGAATTCCCCATGGTCTGACAAAGGCACTTCCCCTTGGGTATTTTCCAAACGTGAATTCAAAAACGGTTGTTTCAAAACCTTTACCGAGAATCACACCTAAATACAAAACAAAACTTGCAAACCAACAAACATACGAATAATATAATAACAGTTTACTTTGTTTCCCCGTCATGTGGTATGCAAGGTAAAAGGCAGTTGGTGCGAGTGGTGCTACAAGGAAGTATAATAAATCATTCCACAAAACAAGTGTTTCTACGTCTTGGATCCAAGCTCTTGTGGTTAATACAAGACCCACACAACCAAAACTAATAAAAGAAATCGTTAAGTTGAGATGAAAATACCGATTGTCCTCTTTTGATTTACGAAACTTTTGAAACGCAAAATAACTTAAAAATAAACCGACAACAAAGGTGAGTATTCCTGGTGCTCCATAAGGGATTTGGTACCAGAAATATTCCCAATTGGATATTACTCCCTCCGGTTTTACAAAATAAATTAGAGAATATGATTCCATCTTATATAAGATCGGCTTTGAAATATTGAGAAAATAGCAAATTCTTCTATTTGACTCACTTCCTGAAATGTTGTGCTATGTCGGATATGTTAGATCTTAATTTTCCAAAAAAGAACGCTACCGAATGGTTGGCCTCAGGTAAATTTTTTGAATATAAAAAATTCCAAATCTTCTATATCCAAGAAGGTAGAGGGCAAAATTTAATTCTACTTCATGGATTTCCAACATCGTCATGGGATTATTCAAAAATCTTTAATGGTTTAACTAGGTATTTTAATACAATCTCCATCGACTTTTTAGGCTTTGGATATTCTTCAAAACCTATCAAACATAAATATACTTTGATGGAACAAACAGATATCATTGAATCTTTTATCGAAAAAAATGCTCTCAAACGAGTAAAATTCGTATTCCATGATTATGCGGTGAGTGTAGGACAGGAAATCCTTGCACGCCATTTAGAACGCAAAGAACGTAAATATGAAATAGATGGTGCTGTGTTTTTTAACGGTGGACTTTTCCCACATTTACACAGACCCACCTTCAAACAAAAACTACTCGCAACACCAATCTTAGGTGCAATTCTTGCGAGGTTTTATGATGAAAAAAAATTTGGTGTGGCCTTTAGTGATGTTTTCGGAAAGGATACAAAACCTACGGAAAAAGAAATCTCTGTTTTATGGAAACTCATCACCTACCCGAATAAAATCCTCATCCCGCATAAACTTTTAAAGTACATCGTGGAAAGAAGGTTACATGGTGACAGATGGAAAAATGCACTTTTAGAAACAGAAGTTCCTTTGCTATTTATCAATGGAGGAGAAGATCCAGTGAGTGGAAGCCATTTAGCAGATGAAATCGAAAGACTTCCTATCAAAAACAAAAAACTCATCCGTTGGCCAAATATCGGACATTACCCGATGTGGGAAAATCCAGATGAAAGTTATAAGGAAATTTACGAATTTCTAAAGTAATAAAACTAGCAACTAACAACAGATAGTTCAGTCTATTTAGAAATTTTTAAAGATCACTTATAATCAATATAAATGATCTTTAAGAACGATCGGAAGGATCAATCATTGGTCCTTCCATCCCTGTTCCATCATCCGCTGGATCAGAATCAATTCCCTGGTCTTTAATTTTGTATCGAATTTCGATTTTTTCTGGGCTGATTTGTAAAATTTCAATCCCTTTTAGATCTTTGTTTTTGATGATCCGAACTTTTGCAACCTGAGGTTGTAATTCTGGAACAATTTTGTTTTTGATGGGATCAAAGATATAATTACATGGAACTTGCGCTGTAATGCCTGTTAGGATTTGTGCCGAACGAATTGGTTTGATTGAAAAATACCGAATTGCAACTTGTTCTTCTGATAGTTCTACATCTAGTTTTGGATCTAAACCGGAACAAACAATGGGAATCCCTGCCGCTGTTTGTTCTCCTGTTTTATAAGAAAGTGGGATGATATTGACATTCACGGTGACATCACGAGAACCAAGTACAGTGACACCTTTGGGTAGGTCTGGAATTTTGACTGTTTTGGCGAATGGTTCTTTTCGGTCTACAAGCGAAATCTCAGGCAAAACAACTTTACCTATTTTTTCTAAATCTTGTGGTTTTCCGCTAAGAGTTACTTTTTGTGGGCTTAGTATCTGAGTTAATTTTTCAAAGTTTGGTGGTGGGTTACCTTCGAATACCACCTCAATAGGAACTACTTTGAGACCCCTGGATTCAATTTCAACAGGCACAGTTTTTTTCAGTTTTGTAACCTTTACTCCACTAGGTACACCAACAATTTTTTTGATAGGTACTTCTGTGACACCCAACTGGACATCTTCTGGATCGATGACAGCTTTCATAAATTGAGAATAATAGTTCACAACATCTTTTAAACCCTCCACACGAACTGGGATGGTTTTTTCTGGATTTTTAGAGTAACTCAAATTCCCAGATAACTTTGGATAGTCGATAGGAACATTTACAGTTTTAATTAAAACTTTTGAGTTTTGTAAATTTACATAAAAGATACTTGCGATGATGAGGGAAATGAACTTTGCTTTCCAGTTCCGAACCACTTTACCAAATAATTTCAAAATCATATAATGACTCCGGAATCTTTTTCTTTGGTTTTTCTTTGGGACTCGTCTTTTACTTTTTTATTACCAGACATTAGGCCACTCACGAGTGCTTTTAACTCTAAAGGTTTCACTGGATGGATCATTTCACCTTCATAACAGATTGTGATGTCACCAGTTTCTTCCGAAGTAACAATGATGATCGAATCTGTTTCTTCCGATAGGCCTAGTGCTGATCTATGCCTTGCTCCCAATGTGGATATTTCAACAGAACTACTCATCGGCAAATAAGACGCGGCACAAACAATTCGGTTTTGTTCAATGATGACGGCACCATCATGTAAAGGTGAATTTTTAAAAAAGATAGTTTGCAAAATTTCTGATGTCACAATGGAATCCATTGGCACCGCGTTTTCAGAAATGTCCTTCAAACTTATGTCTTTTACAAGGACAATGATGGAGCCAATTTTTTCTTGAGACATGGCCCGCACGGCTTCAATAATGGGATCTAAATCAAAAGTTGGTTTCAGAAAAAACAATCTCAGGAGTCTTATTCGTGCTAAATCACCGGTGAGTCGTCGTAATTCTGGTTGCAAAAGTACTATGATGGCAAACACCAAAGCAGGACGAATATTGGTTAAGATCCATTCAAGCAATTCGAATCCTAAGTATTCAGCTAAACTCCCTGAAATCCAAATAATTCCCACACCAAATAATAGTTGGATACCTCTTGTTCTTCGTAGAGTTGTATAAGTTTTGTAAATTAAAAATGCAACGATGATTACATCTAAACTTATGGAGATATAATTTTTACTCCATGGAATGATATATAATCCTCGAAAAAAATCCAATTTAGATTCCTAACACATCAAACATATTATACAAACCTTTTGATTTGCCATGAAGAAATTCAGCAGCTTTCACAGCTCCACTAGCAAACGTTTTGCGGTCCTGTGCCCGGTGTGTTATCTCAATCCTTTCTTCTGGACTAAAAAAATAAACCGTATGTTCCCCAACAACCTCACCTGCTCTCATTGTGTGCATGGCGATTTCTTTTTGGTCACGTTCAGGATACATTCCATGACGGCCATAAATCACATTTTCTTCATTACGTTTGCTTGCCCCAAGTAAAACTTCTTTTAAATACATCGCAGTTCCTGATGGCGCATCTTTTTTGTGGCGGTGGTGGATGTCCAAAACTTCGATATCAAAATCTTCGTGTAAAACTTTGGCTGCGATTTCAGTGAGTTTAAAAAGTAAATTCACACCTACTGACATATTAGGTGAAAATACAATAGGAATGGTTTGTGACGCTGATTGGATGAGAGCTTTATCAGAATCAGTAAGTCCCGTCGTTCCAATCACTAAAGGTTTTTGGTTTTGTAATGCAGAGTTCAGGATGGATTCAAATCCAGTGTGAGTGCTAAAATCAATTAAAACATCTGAATCTTCACATGCTTTCTGTAAGTTGGAAGACAACAATATTCCTGTCTCTTTGATACCGGCATGATTCCCTGAATCAAAACCTGCATAAATCGCACCTTCTCTAACAACTGCAGCGCTTAATTCTGATTTTTTGGAAAGCGCAAGGACTTGGATGATGGCTTTCCCCATCCTACCACCAGCACCGATCACACCGATTTTGATTTTAGACAATGCCTTCCTCTTTTAACTGGAATACCATTTTTTTGAAAGTTTCGGAAGCTTGGCCTTCAGACAAAGATGTCATAGGTAATCTAAGTTCGTTACTGCAATATCCAAACCAACTCATCGCAGCTTTGATTGGGATAGGATTCGTTTCGATAAATGCATTCACAAATACAGGGAGAAGTTTGTAGTAGATTTTTTTGCTAGCTTCTAAGTCACCACGAAGGTATAGGGAAACCATATCCACACAAGCTCTTGGGAACAAATTGGATACAACCGAAACCACACCTTTCCCACCAATAGAAAGTACTGGTAAAGTTAGATTGTCATCACCAGATAATAAATCAAAGTCTGTCGGGCATTGGGAGATGACTTTTGCCATTTGACCCAGATCTCCAGTTGCTTCTTTGATTGCTGCAATTTTTGGGTGAGCCGCCAAACGACTAACTGTCTCTGGTAATAAATTTACGTTGGTGCGACCAGGGATATTATACAACATAACAGGTTTGGATGATACATTGGCGATTGCAGTAAAATGTTGGAACATCCCTTCTTGGGTAGGTTTGTTGTAGTATGGATTGACGGAAAGGATTCCGTCCACTCCGTCCGCACAAGCTGACTCAGTGAGTTCAATTGCCTCTTTCGTGGAATTGGATCCAGTACCCGCTATCACTTGGATTTTCCCTGCAACGATTTGAACTGTTTTTTGGATGAGTTCCTTATGTTCTTCGTAGGATAAGGTAGGAGATTCTCCTGTTGTCCCACAAGGGACCACACCAGCGACTCCGGATCGGATCTGGTTTTCTAGGATTTTAAAGTATTGATCGTAATCGATTTTCCCTTGGCGGAAAGGGGTGATGACCGCAGTATAAACGCCCTGAAACATAAATTAAACATCGAAGAGGGACTGAATTTTGCAATAAAAAACTGCCAAAAGTCCCCGTTCTGAGAAACTTTACGAAAATGCCTGCTTTTTTCCCTATTTCCTTCCTCATTTTGGGTTTACTAAGCCTATTTTTACACACAATTTATGTATATTCCCGTTTTGGAGTGAAAGATGTGCCAAACGAACGGAGTTTGCACGATACGGTCACAAAAAAATCGGGAGGAATGTTCTTTATCCCAGTTTTCCTGATTTCCACACTTGTTTTTCATTTTTACCCAGAATGGTTTGAATTCACTTCTAATAATATGGTTCCGATAAACGAAAAGAATCTCTATCTTTTGTTAGTTGGGGTTATGGTATTTTCTCTTTTAGGTTTTGTTGACGACGTATACCATTTAACACCTAAATTAAGACTGATATTAGAATTGGGTTTTGTATTTTTTTGTTTGTGGGGGATCTCACCAAACATCAGTGCCTTTGGTTATGAAAATATCCCATCATACATTCAGATTTGTTTTATTACGGTTTTTTTAGTATTTGGAATTAATTTAGTAAACTTTATGGATGGGATGGATTGGTATCTTGTTTCTACCTTTGCCATTTGTTATTTTTCCGTTGGAATTTCCTTACCTGAATTTTATTCTAAACCAAACCTAGGGTACATATTGTACGGATTTCTGTTTTTATCCATGTTTGGATTTATTTTTTATAATTTCCCAAAAGCAAAATTGTTTATGGGGGATAGTGGATCGTTAGCTCTTGGTTTTTTTGTTTTCTTCCTTCCCCTTCTTTCCCTAAACAATGTTTCAGAAATGGAGAACCATTGGGACGTCACCGATTATTTTTATCTCTTCCCTTTCTTTTGGATTGATGGGATCACCATCCTTTTGAAACGTTTCTTTGAAAAAAAACACCTCTTTCAGGCCCATAGAGAACACCTGTACCAAAAACTTACGAATACAAAATTTGGTAAGGTTGGTTCCCTTGTTATTTTTTCAATTTTGAACCTAATGATTTTATGCCTTCATTTTCTTTTGGAACAGTTTGGTTTTGGAAAGAATTTGGTATTGATTGTTACATTCCTAACATCAATTGTTTTCTATGGTATTGTTTGGGTTTGGACCTCACGAAAAAACCTTGCCTAAAGTGAATCCTAATCCAATCTTTCCGTTATGCCTCTTACTAAAAAAGAAATTCTCTTTTGCATTCTGAATGGATTTCTCATCGGAATTGCAAACCTAATCCCTGGTGTTTCAGGCGGAACTTTTGCACTTATATTAGGTCTTTATGACAGGCTCATCACAGCCATCACTTCCCTCAATATAGAAACCATCAAAGTTTCTTTTTCCTTACTCATTGGATTTTGGAAAGAAGAGGTAAGATCTAGTTTTGCTCTCGAAATGAAACGAATTGATTTTTGGTTTTTAGTATTTCTTGGAATTGGACTTTTACTTTCTGTGATCTCTGGAGCCAAAGTCATCCAATACTTATTACAAAACCATCCAGAAGCCACTCTTGCCCTTTTCATTGGCCTCATCATTCCATCCCTGGTTGTTCCTTACAAACTCATTGAAAAACATAGTATCGTTGTTTGGCTCTGTTTACTTCCTGGGATCCTTCTCACCATCGTACCTAGTTTTTTTATGGGAGAAAATACAGGTTCAGAAAACCCAGTTTTTGCTTTTGCCACAGGTGTGGTTGCCATTTCGGCGATGATCCTTCCTGGAATTTCTGGTTCTTACATCATGCTTGTGTTAGGTGAATACCAAATCGTCATAGGCAAACTTTCTACCATCTTAGAACCAAGTTCTATTTTATTTCTTGCGGCCTTCGGAATTGGATGCCTAATTGGGCTATTGATTTTTACTCACATCGTAAAATGGTTATTCGTAAAATACAAATCACATACTATGACTTTTTTACTAGGCCTCATCCTTGGTTCCTTTTTTATCCTTTGGCCGTTTAAGGATTATGCCAATGGACAGGCGGTTGTTGGGCGGTCAGGTGAAGTGAAACGTGACATCCAAATTGCCACGGCAAAAAACATCCTTCCAAAAGATTTTAGCGAAGCACAGATTCCCCTAGCTGCACTTGTGTTTGGTTTGGTTTTAGGAATGGGACTCAATCGATTGGAGTCGTTACAAGAGAAGAAGTAGAATTTCGCACTCGATCCATTAAAGTCTGGATTTCATAGTCCAGACTTCGATCCACTTCCATGGTTTTTAGGCCCCGAAATAATTCGCAATCGGGTACTAATTCCTTTCGTTTTGCAAATAAGGATGTTTGGTAAATTGCATATCCAAAAATGGAAAGCAGCTTTTCAACACTAACCACCGTTCTACGATTTCGTAAAACAGAGATAGCTCCCATTGGAACAATGTCTTGGTTATTTCCATTACTTGGAATGGACTGCATGGATCCTGGCATACTATCCCGTCGCACCTCAGCCGTTAGGTGTGCAGACATAAGACCAAGCCCTGATAAACCTGCAAAGGTTCCTGGTTTTGCAGACAACATCAATGGAAATTCATCATTTTCTTTTGGTTCAAACAAATAATTTAAAAATCGGTCCACCCAAGTGCACCAAACTGCCATCACATTTTGTAATCTGTCAGCTGCAAAACTCACTTGTGATGCATAAAACCCACCACCTTCGGCAAATCGAAAAGAAGTATCGGCGGAACCATCTGAATCATTCGAGGGGATAAGAACGGGATTATCAGACAAAGAATTTAACTCTTGTTCTATGATTTCAACAATAGAATCAATTTCATCCCAAATGGATCCTAAAATTTGTGGGATACAACGGACAGAATAAATGTCTTGGATACGTTTTCCTTCCACTTTTTCTTTGGGATTTTTGGAAACGATGGGATGGAGGAACCTTGCAATTCGTTTTGGACCAGAAAATTGTTTGTGTTCATGGTAAGACGGATGGAAGGCATCAGGGAAAACCGAATGGTAATGGAAAAGATACTGTAAAAGTTCAATGGATTGTAAAAACAAATTTCGGAATTCCATCACTTGGTAACCAAGTAGGGCTGTGGTGAAACTCGTACCATTGGTTAAAGAAATGGCTTCTTTTGGTTTCGGAGTCCAAGGAAGACCCGGAATTTTTGACATTTTTCCATTTTGTTTGGTGGGACCTAAGTCCTTTCCTTTTCCAGTAAAACCTGACTCTCCAAGAAGGGCCAAAGGTATATAACTGAGAGGGATAAGATCCCCCGAGGCGGAAAGAGAACCTCTTTCGGGAATGATTGGGATACAATCCAACTCCAAAAGTTGGTTTAAAATTTCTAAGGTTTCATACCGAATTCCAGAACCACCAAGGGACAAACTAAATAACCTTGCCGCAAGGACAACCCTTGCTTCTTCGTGTGACAAATGAGAATGGGGTGTCCCATCACCAGATAACACTGGCTCTACGGTCAAATGGTAAATCAAAGATTTTTGGATGAGGTCTAGTTCATCATTGGAAGTAAATGCATGTGGACCAAACCCAGTATGGATTCCATAAATTAGTTTGTCCTTGGAATTCAAAAGAATGGATTCTAATACTTCCCTTTCTTTTTTAATTGAAGACCTACGACTTGGTAGATGGGAAAAGGAACCAGAACGGGATAAGGAATATAATTGGGATAAGTGCAGAGTCATGAAAGATGGAAAACCGGGGAAGATCCCCGGTATTCTTAGAACTTAGACGAAGAAAATAAACGTGATGAGGATAAAAACAGGAGCTAAAATTCCCATTGAATATGCTAAATACCCACCAAACGAAGGCATCTTCACTTTGTTTTCTTCAGCAACTGACTTCACCATAAAGTTAGGAGCGTTACCGATATAAGTATTCGCACCCATAAACACAGCACCTACTGAAATTGCTTTTAAGATCTCTTCTGCTTGGACATTTCCAATGAACTGGCCAAGTGTCAGTGGAGCAGATCCCGCTGGAGTGAGTAGTCCAGAAGCTAGGGAACCAAAGGTTAAATACGTTGGTGCATTATCAAGTACGGAGGAAAAAATTCCTGTGGAAAGGAAGAATTGCCAAGGTTGAGTCACACCTAATTCTTTCCCATGAGCTTCCAGTAATACAAGAGCTGGGATCATGGTAATGAAAATTCCAATGAAGAGGTAAGCCACTTCTTGGATGGGATGTAAAGTAAAGTTATTAAACTTTCGATCTGATTCTTTCGAAGTAAATTTGGAAAGACCAATGAGGATAACAAGCACTGCTTCACGGACGAATCCAAGAGTTGGTGTTTCGTTGATTTGTGGGATGTAGTTACTATTTAAAAAAGCAACTGCCAAAATCACACCTAACAACCAAATGAAGTTGACTTGGCCGCCAATGGAAAAAGGTGTCGCTAGTTTTGTATCACGAGCCAAATCCTTTTTGGTTTCTTTTTTGTAAGCCAAAGTATCCCAAATGAAATACACTGTTAGTAAAATAGCAATAGCCACTAACATTTCAGGTAATAATTTAAACGTCCAAGTAAACGGAACCCCTTTGAGGTAACCTAAAAACAAAGGAGGATCACCGAGTGGGGTTAAGGAACCACCGATGTTTGATACGAGGAAAATAAAAAACACAACGGTATGAACCACATGTTTACGTTCGCTATTTGTTTTTAGCAAAGGGCGAATGAGTAACATCGAAGCACCAGTTGTCCCGATGAAGGAGGCAAGACTTGAACCAATTAACAAATACAAGGTGTTGTTCAGAGGAGTAGCTTTTATATCTCCTTTGATCACAATCCCACCAGAGATATAAAACAAAGAACCGAGTAAAATGATAAAAGGAATGTAATCAAAAAATACGGTATGAACAATATTATGGCTATAACCATAAATAAGTAATACAATAAAGGAAATAGCTCCAAGACCCACTGCTAAAATGAGTTTGTTGTTATTATCTTCCCACCAATGGGCTGTTTTGTGAGAGGCAACTGGCAAAATTGCAATCGAAAGTAAAATTGCCACAAAAGGTAATACTGTCCAATACGGGAGTTCTTCGTGAACCGATTCCCCATGGGAGGAATGCCCTGTTTCCTCTTGTGTTGTTGTCTCTGTTGGAACCGGATTTGGTTCTTCGGCAAATAACCCTGCAGTTGTCACAGACAAACATACCAGGAAAACCATCAATGTGAGAAGCTTCTTCAACGTGCTCACCATCCTATTTTTTTTAGGACAGCATACCCGAAAGATAAATCACATGGAACTAAAAAAAGCGTGATTCTCCAATTTTTAAAGGAACTAGGGCAGACTCGGAGATCCCCGATTCTTTCATCGCTTCTTTTGTGCGGGGCACAGGAGAATCTAGTGGTTCGTCCGATAAAACGAAGGTCATATAATGCATGGGAACGAGGAATTTTGCTTTCAGATCCGAAAAAGAACGTACCGCCTCCTTAGGATCCACATGTACTGGTTTCATGAGCCAACGTGGTTCTGTTGCTCCGATGGGCAAAATGGCAACATCAATGTTCGGGAAACGGCTCGCAATTTCTTTAAAATGTGAGTAATAACCAGTATCTCCCGCAAAGTAAACAGTTTCCTGTTTCCCAGAAATGACAAAACTCCCCCATAGAGTTTCATCTCGATCAAAAATGCCACGGCCACTGAAATGTTGTGTCGGTGTGAATGTGAATTGTAAAGAACCGAGTTTCCATTCTTCCCACCAATCCATTTCTTTTACATTTTGCATTCCTTCATTTAACAAGAGTTTTTTGTTGCCGAGACCAGTGAGAACCAATGGATGGAATTTTTCTTCTAATTGTTTTAAAGTGGGAAGATCCGTATGGTCATAATGGTTATGAGATAAAATGATCACATCAATTTTAGGTAAGTCTCTGATGGCAATTCCTGGTGGTGTGTAACGTTTGGGACCGACAAAACTAAGAGGAGAACACCTCTCACTCCATATTGGATCAGTCAGAACGTTGATCCCATCAATTTGCACAAGTGTGGTTGCATGCCCCACCCATGTTACAGAAAGTTTGCTTGCATTCGATTTTAATTCTTTACCATCATTTTTTACCACAGGGAAATCGGGATAGGATTTAGCGTCCAAACTGTACGGTAAAAAAAAACGATCCCACTGCCAAACAAGCACATTCCAAAATCCTTTTTTTTGAAAACTAGGATTTGGATTCTGGAACCCAGAAGGAGAATGGTGTGATTTTAAAACAGTGGACTGTGCAAAACTTCCAAAGGATAAACCAAAAAGTAAACTAAACGACACATAAGATTTCCAATTCACAAAGTTTAGACTTAAATCCTTTCCAAAAGGGTTGGCCTTATTTTTCGATTGCCTTTTTCAAAATCCAAGCCAGAGTCTCTTCCAACTATGTATCGATTCGACGAAACAAAGAATTTGTTCATCGCTTATGCGAAATGGAGGGATGCGGTCGATCGTACAGAGGGAAATGAAACTGTTTTTGGTTCCAATGCGGAGGTATCCGAAATCGCAAGGGATCTCAGGGAAGATGCAGAATTTGAATTACGGATCCTCATTCAGGATTTAAAAAAACAAAACCCCGCTGCCATCAAGGAATGGGTTGAGATCACCAAACAATCCTTAAATGCGATTGAAATGGGAATTTCTGAGGAACAAATGCAACTACGAAAACAAATAGCACGGGATTGGAAGTATTCCCGAACCCCCCTCGGAATTTCTGTACGTTACCCTCACCCATCCCAATATTGGGGCAGTGGGATTGGTGCTCTTGGTCCCGATTTGGACTGGTAAAAAACAATGGATTCTCGAATCCTTTCTTTATGGATTCTTTATTTTTTATTTTCTCCAAAGTACTAACGATCTTTCTCTATCCTTTACCAGTATTTTTTTTACTCAGTTTTTGTTTGTTATTTCGAATCAAAACAGGAAAAATCAAATTTCTCTTTTTTCTCTTATGTCTTTTTTTGTATCTATCTTCCAGTGCGTTTGTGGCAAATGCAATGGTCACTGGTTTGGAAAAAGATTACCCACCCGTACCATTGGAAAAGGTTCCAAAAGCTGACGTTGCCATAGTCCTTGGTGGTATGATCCAAACAATCTCCGCAGTTAAAGTAAGACCAGAACTAACAGATTCCGCAGACCGCATAACAGATACCATTCGACTTTACCGCGCCGGTAAGGTAAAAAAAATTATTTTTACAGGTGGATCTGGATTATTATTATCAGATGAATACCGAGAAGCGGACTTAGCAAAGTCATTGTTAATCGATCTTGGTGTCAAAGAAGAAGATATTATTTTAGAAAATAATTCGAGAAACACGTATGAAAACGCCGTAGAAACTAAAAAAATCATCGAAGAAAAAAAGCTCCAATCCTATATCCTGGTTACATCTGCCTTTCATATGAAACGTGCATCTGGTTGTTTTCATAAACAGAATTTGGATGTGTTTCCATTCCCCACAGATTTTCGTGCCCTCAATTTAGAATCAGGAGCATTTGAATTGTATCTACCTTCTGCTGGATTTCTGGAATTAACAACTCTTTCCATCAAAGAATGGGTTGGGTATTTTGTTTACCATGCAAAATCTTACCTCTAAATCTGTGGATTTAAAGGGGAATGCTTTCGGCCTTTTTGTTTGACCGAAACCATGAGTCAGAGAGCTTAGAGGAAAGACGTGATTTCGTCTAAAGAATGGACTATGAATCGTAAGTTTTTAACCCTTTTATTCCTCATTGCAATCTCTCTCGGAGGCATTGCGTATTTTTCTTCCCAAGAAACATCTTACCTACTCCTTGATGCTTCTGAACTAGCTGCCAATCCTACAAAATACTCGGAACAAAACTTGCGAGTAAGAGGGTTTGTACGCGTGGGTAGTTTGGTCCGCGAAGGAAAAAAAGCCAAATTTGATTTGGAACTGAACGATCAAATCATCCCTGTATTTTTTACTGGAGAAACTCTTTTACCCGACGCATTCAAAGAAGGCGCAAGAGCACGTGTGGATGGAAAACTGGATAAGGGAGTCCTTGTCGCAAGCCACGTGGAAGCCAAATGTGCCTCCAAATACGAAGCAGGGTATGCGGAAGAAAAATGAATAATTTAGGAACCATTTTACTTTCAGCCTCTCTTGCCATTTTACTTTTCTCTGCCTTCCAAACTATCTACGGGATCGTTTCAAAAGAAAGAAAAGCAGTAGAACTTGGCCGATTGGCTCTCATGACAAATCCTTTTGTCATCATCTTAACGTTTATTGTTTTACTCACACAACTTGTTCGCTCTGACTATAGCAACTATTATGTGGTCATGCATTCCAGCGAACACCTTCCTTTATTTTATAAAATGACTTCGATTTGGTCTGGGTCTTCGGGAAGTTTACTGTTTTGGAATTTGATTTTAAATGTCTTCACCTTCATAGTGTTATGGCAAACTCGTAAGTCCATAGAAGACAGAATCCCAATGATGAACCTCATCCTTGCAGTTTTATCTGGTTTTTTTAGTTTCCTTGCTGTGTTTTATGGAGATGCGCAACCCTTTCGTGAATTTGTTCCAGAAGCAGCGGCCGGTCGTGGTCTAAACCCCCTCCTCCAACATTGGGCAATGATCATCCACCCTCCCATCCTTTACATTGGTTATGTGAGTATCTCCATTCCGTTTGCAATTGCGATGTCGGCACTTGTCTCTGGCCAACTATCAGAAGATTGGATGAAGTTCATTCGTAAATGGACTTTGTTTTCTTGGTTTTTTCTTGGTACAGGAATTTTACTCGGATCCAAATGGGCCTACGAAGAGTTAGGTTGGGGTGGGTATTGGGCTTGGGATCCTGTTGAAAATGCATCTCTTATGCCATGGTTACTCACAAGTGCCTTTGTCCATTCCGTTGTGATCCAAGAACGACGGGGTATGTTGAAGTTTTGGAATATGTTACTTGTGATCCTTGCCTTCCACTTTAGTTTACTAGGAACATGGATCACTCGTTCGGGTGTTCTCGAAGGGCCACATAGTTTTTCCAAATCTACGATTGGAACACCATTTATCGTTTATATCATCGCGAGTTTTCTCTTTTTCACTGGTTTTGTGATCTACCGAAGGAAAAATCTCACACCAGAACGAAACTTAGAAGCCATCACATCCAAAGAAGGGAGTTTTTTACTCAACAATTTCCTTTTGGTGTTATCGACCGCAGCAATCTTGTTAGGTGTCTTTTCTCCCTTACTTTATGGAAAAGAATTTAAAGCACCTTGGTTCAATTCTTGGGGAGTACCTGCTGGTATCTTTTTATTATTACTGATGGGTTCGGCACCGCTTCTTGCTTGGAGAAAAGGAGCAGGAGCTGTCTTTTTATCCACACTTTTAAAACCTTTCCTCTTTGGAATCTTGGGTGGTGGATTGTACATTCTCTTTTATTCCCAAAACTTCACCAAACCTGATACCAAATACGGTGATGTATTGGCAGAGGTGTATTCAGTTCTCACTGTGGGAATTGGAGTGTTTACCATTGCGGGGATCATCCAAGAATACTACCGAGGAATCAAAGCCAGACTAGAAGAACACAAAGAGGAATCTTTTTTACGAGCTTGTATCAACCTACTTCTCAAAAACAAAAGAAGGTATGGTGGGTATTTAGTCCACTTCTCTCTTGTTCTTATTTTTATCGGATATGCAGGGAATGCCTTTAAGATCAATACTTCGGTGCGTTTCTTTTATGAACTCCAACCGCCAACGTCGGAAGAAATTGTCTACCAATCGATCGACAAAGCGATGATAGGTGGGTACCAAATCGAAGCAAACACCTTAAAACTCAAACCCGTCCTCATTTCAGGGCTTGGCGGAGAACCTAACATCCAAAATGTGATTGTTTCCCAAGAGGCAAATTACGGAATCTATCGTGGTTTGGAAAAAATTGCATCACTTGATACAGAAAGACGGTTTTACCCACAGATCTCTCACCTAACAGGAGATTTCGAAACACATATCCCAACAAGTGAACCTGCCATCCATTCTATGGCAAAAGAAGATTTTTACATCCAACTTGGTGCCATAGAAACTTCAGATCTAAAATCCGAGAACCCTGACCTGCCACTAATGTTTATGCAGTATTACTTCACACCAGGAAGTGAAACGGATAAACTCAAACTTTTCCTAAACTTCCCACGCCAAATTGTGGCAAACTTAGAAGTGTGGATTAACCCACTTGTGAAATTGATTTGGATTGGTTCCCTCTTATATTTTATGACAGGGATCTTTCTCTTACTACCGATTGGGGAACGAAAAAAACAAACTAAAGGAAATGTGGCATGAAACAACCAAACCAACTCCATTTTCTTTCTGTTCCAAGATTTTTGAGATTCCAATTAGATTCAAAAAAAATTTCCTTTGTTGGCCTTCTTGTATTCTGTTGTATGTTTCCGATTGCCTTGTTCTCTCAAAAAACGACAACCAATCTAAAAGAAGATTCGCATATCCAAACCTTTCTTAAGGTCACAGAAAAAATCCGTTGTATTTGTTTGCCAAGCCTTCCCATCCAATCCTGTTCGTTTAATATGTGTGCCGCATCCAGTTACCTCAAATCCTTTATTGAAAATCGAATCAAAGACGGGATGGGAGAAGAGGAAATCATTTCGAAAATGGAAAATGGATTTGGAAATTCGGTTTTACAAGACCCTATTGTTCTTATGTTCCAAGAAAATGGAAACCAAGGGATGGTCGATTCTATCGTATACGGGTTTGGACCAAAAATTTTAGCAAAACCTGATGACACTTGGATTAACGCCACCTTACTCGGACTAGGTGTTCTTGGATTATTCGGAATCTATCGATATGGAACCAAACGGTCTAGAGAAAAATCCGGTATCTCCCAAACAAATGTCAAAACTCCTTCCACTTCCACAACAGAATCCATCAAAGAAAAAATTCGCAGATTCGAAGAGTCATAAGGGAAATCTTATCAAAGAGATAGATTCAAAAATATAAATTTTTGGTACAATTGTCGAATGTTTGTATAAAATTATGATTTTTGATCTACTCAAATGAGACAATGGGAGTGAATAATATGTTACATTTAAATGAATTCTTTAGAAAGAATAAAATATTCAGATTTTTCGCTCTACTTTTTATCGACTTTACTCTCCTAGACATTAGTTCAAAGTCAGCAGATTATCAATTAAATGTTTTAACAACTTTATTCTTATCTTTATTATTCATAAGCTTATCTCTATATATCATTTTCCTTGGATACGAAATTTTATATGAAATGACATCCATAGGAGTTTATCAAATTGATTTACCCTTTCCCAAATTTCTAAAATTAACACTTTTTTCTACTTTATTTACAGCACTCTTTTTATTCTTAATAAACCAATTCATAACCGAATCACTTCCATACTTATCTAACTTTTATTTAATATTTTTTTCTTCTTTGATGAGGATATTTTTCTATTTGGTTCTAATTACGATCATTGGATCAAGATCACTCAATAAAATATTTAAGAAAGTATCTCTATTCCTAAATCATCCAAAGTTAATTATTTACTCTACAATTATTTTTGTACTCATCTTATTTTCAGAATTTACAAATCATTCCAAAACCGACTTAGGAAATTACACTTTTCTATTGATATATATGCAAGTAATCGCCGGAATATTAATTTTTTCTCTTTGTTTAGTTGTGATCAAAAAATGGCAAGTTGCCTTCTTCGCAAAAAAACTTGAGAATTAGAATGGGAATCTCTCTAGTTTCAAGTTATTAGTTATCATTCCATATAACTTCAGTAAACTTACAAAGCGAGAACAACATAATTATAAATGGATATTGTTTGCAGAAACAGGATCCCAATCCTTTCTAATTTGGACGAGTGCTGATACCAATCTTTGGATCTCTTTTTTCGAAAGCTTTGCATTCAAACTAATCCTTAACCTGGGCGACGGAACCGTTGGTGGTCGGATGGCACGCACATCCAGTCCCATTTCTTGTAATGATTTTGCATAAAACATTGCTTCGGCTTCAGAGCTAAGGAGTAAAGGTATGATATGAGATGCAGTGTTTGTGATCGAAAAACCGAACGAACGTAAAGATTCTTTTAATTCAGAAGCCAATTCTTGCAAATTTTTTCTCTCAGAATCCATCGAACAAAGTAAATCCAATGCAAACGTAGCCAATTGGGAAATGATAGGAAGTGGTGCAGTGGAAAAGATAAACGGCCGCATTACATTGACTAAATGGTCTCTACCCAATTGTTTTGTGACAATGATCCCTCCTTCGAGTCCAAATGATTTTCCTAAGGTATACACTCGGTAATCAACCAACAGGATGTCTTCCTTTGGCAAATCACGAAACAAAACTCCTTTTCCTTCTTCGCCATATACACCTAAGGCATGGGCTTCATCCACCACGAGGACAAAACCATATTGTTTTTTTAAGGTTAAGAGTTTTTTGAAATCGGGGCTATCCCCATCCATGCTAAATAAAGATTCGGTGACAACGATGCGTTTTTGTTTTTGGTTTGGATCTTCGGCATTCGTTTTGTCGAGAAGAGTTTGCAGATGTTCTAAGTCTAAGTGGTTGTAGTATTTTTTTTTGGCCCCAGAGATTCGAATTCCGTCCAAAATCGAGGCATGGTTCAACCTATCGGTAAACACATAACAATCGGGAGCAGCAATGGAATCGATAAGACCGAAGTTTGCGACAAATCCATTCGATACAAGAAGTGCCGCTTCTCCTTCCACAAAACTGGCAAATTTTCTTTCAAACAAATCCATGGAATCATAATTTCCCCTAACAAGCCTAGAAGCTGTGGAACCAAATGGATATAGGTCTGTTAAAGACCGGTAGTATTCCAACATACGAGGGTTAGTGGCAAGACCCAAATAATCATTGGAACAAAAATCAATTCCTTGGTACGTTTTTGTTTCTCGGAATAATTGTTTTCCCTTGATGGACTCCAGTTTTTTTTGAATTTCTTCCCAATGACGGTTCACATTCACCAGATTTCCTGGCCTAAATTTTTTTCCGATTTAAATTTTCTAATAATTTGTTAGAATGAACCAAAGAAATGGACCAACTTCCCAAAGAAACATTAGAGACCATTCGAAACGCAGAGAGGATTGTATTTCTCACAGGAGCTGGAATCTCTAGTGAAAGTGGAATTCCAACCTTTCGCGGGGAAGGTGGACTTTGGAAAAATTTCAGGGCAGAAGATTTGGCCACACCAAGTGCATTTCAAAAAAATCCAGAACTTGTCTGGGAATGGTATGATTGGCGGCGAGGGATTTGCAAAAATGCCAAACCCAATCTTGGTCACATAACAATCGCAAAATGGCAAAAAAAATCGAAAGATGTGTTTCTCATCACACAAAATGTGGATGGGCTTCACCCACGTTCTGGAAGTGAATCAATCATAGAACTCCATGGAAATATCTTCCGTGTCCGTTGTACCAATTGTTCGGCAAAATATCATCTGGAAGAGGATGGTTTAGAGACAGAGGGACTGAAATTTTGCAAAAAATGTGAATCCTTACTTCGGCCAGACATTGTTTGGTTTGGAGAAGAGTATGACCAAAATCTACTCACAAAAAGTTGGGAACTTTGCAAACAATCACAAGTGGTCTTTGTTATTGGAACCAGTGCCAATGTCTCGGTTCCTGCCAATTTAGCACTCACCGCCATTCGGAATGGTGCCATAGGCATTGAAATCAATCCAGATGAAACGAGTCTTTCGCCCTCCATGAAACACCACTTTGGTGGAAAATCGGGAGAAGTGTTGCCCAAAATCTGGAATGAATTATTTCCAAACGAAACACTGAAGTGAATCAATCGAAGATCAAGAGAAAAAACAAATAATTATTTTATACAAAATGCCACTCAATTTTAAATCAAACCAAAGGAACACACGGAATTTTCAAATATGTTAACAGTTATTTTACTCATTTTATCCAATATTTTTATGACCTTTGCTTGGTATGGCCATTTGAAATATGCAAAATCAAACCAGATGTTTTATGTGATATTGTTTTCTTGGGGCATTGCTTTTTTTGAATATGTGCTTATGGTCCCCGCCAATCGCATCGGGTATACGGTTTATAAATATGAAGGGTTCCAATTAAAAATCATCCAAGAGATCATCACAATCTTTGTTTTCATTCTATTTGCCACCTTGTTTCTCGGAGAAAAAATCAAGTGGAACTATATTGTGAGTTTTGGATTGATATTACTTGCGGGGTTTTTTGCGTTTGGGTTTGGGAACAATTCAAACAGTCACTAAAAATTGAACGAGGGACTTTGCTAATTCCTCTTTTGGCAAAGGCCCAATCTCTTTCACAAGTCCTTTGGGTCCAAAGATACGTAAGATGGATTCCACTTCTCCAAATCCTTTTCCTTGACCCACAACATTCCCAACGATGTAATGTAACCCTTTGCGGACGAGTTTCTCTCTAGCATGTTTTTCCAAATCATTTGTTTCAGCAGCAAAACCAACTCGAATGGAATTTTGGATTTGGTTTTCTTTGATGAATTCATCCACTTGTTTTAAGACATCTGGATTTTCTTCCAATTCGAGTAATAATCCCTTACTTCCTTCAGAGGTTCTTTCTTTTTTGATTTTGTGTTCGGCCGTCATAATCGGACGAAAATCTGCGGGAGCCGCTGCCATCACGAGTAAGGTATCATCCAAGATTTGAGACAAAACGGCATCTCGCAGTTGCATGGTTGTTTCGACTTCTAAGTTCTGTTTGGCGCCTTCCACATTAGCATAACGTTCTAATGTATTTCCATGGATGTAGATCACGTCCACTGGGTATTGTAAAAAATACTTCGCAATTTCATATCCCATTTTCCCGGAAGATGCATTGGAGATATAACGAACGGGATCAATCCACTCCCTTGTAGGACCTGATGTAATGACAACACGTTTGAATTTTAAATTCATGAATTCTTTTTGTGAAGTTCGATGATTTGTTCCATGATGGTTTCGACTGTTGCCAGTTTGCCATAACCTTCATCACCACAAACCACGATGCCTTTGTCTGGAGATACAATGTGTACACCATCGGCTTCTAATGTTTTTAAATTCCTTTGGACAGCAGGGTGTAAATACATCCCAGGGTTCATAGAAGGAGCAACAAGCACAGGTGAGGTGATGGCAAGGTAAGTGGAAGTCACCAAATCATCAGCAATTCCATTTGCCATTTTTCCAATGATATTGGCAGAAGCAGGAACCACCGCAAAAACGGAGGCTATGTTTTTGATTTCAATATGAGCCATACCCGTATCAAATTCATCAATCCGAACAGGTTTACTGGTAAGGGCTTCAAAGGTAATTTTGCCCACAAACTTAGTGGCGTTTGCTGTCATAATCACTCGCACAGGGTATCCGTTTTTGGTAAGTCCCCTTACCAAATCACAAGCTTTGTAGGATGCGATGGAACCCGAAACTGCGATGATGATTTCTTTCATTTACCGATCCTCGTAGGACAATTCCCGTTCCATTTCGGAATCATGGTCTTCTTCTAGTTTCGGAGTGAAGAGGATGGAAATGATTTTATTTCCTTCCATTTTTTTCACTTTGAGGCTACCTTTTTTGATTTGAACGATGCTACCTTCTTTAGGCATATCTTCATTTTTTTCCATAAAGTAACCGGCAATGGTGCGGACCTCTTCCATATCAGAAGGTTCTTCCCCTTCCAAAATATCTGTTAGGCTAGAGAGTTCGGTTTCTCCATCAAGTGTGATGGTTTTGGTTTTTCTGTTTTTGGAAGTCACATCCACTTCATCAGTGTCAGTTTCATCCCGGATTTCACCAAAAAATTCTTCAATAATATCTTCTAACGTAAGTAAGCCGGAGACTCCACCATACTCATCAATGACAATTGCCATGTGTTGTTTTTTCTCACGGAGTTTTGTCATGACTCGTTCGATGGACATGGATTCAGGAACTTTTACAAAATCCTTTTCCATGATAACGGTGATTTTTTCTTTTTTGCCTTTAGCTGAAAGGTGGGCCGCTTGCCATTTTAAATACTTTTGAACGTGAACAATCCCAACAATTTTATCTAAGGTTTGGTTGTACACAGGGTATCTTGAAAAACTATGTTCGGCAATGAGGGGAAGTAATTTATCAATCGTTGATTCTTGTGCAATCCCAATGATAGAAAGACGATGTGTCATTACATCTTTTGCCGTATGTTCCGAAAAATCAAAGGTCTTTTGGATGAGTTGCATTTCTGCATTATCAATCCGACCTTGTTTTCTTTGTTCCTCAATGATGATCATGAGTTCTTCCGCAGAGTGGACATATTTATCACCTGTTCGTTGCAAACGGAACAAAGTGAGAATGCCACCAGCCAATCGGTTCATGATAAACGTTACTGGAAAAAACAAATAATAAAAGAGCCACATTGGAGCCGAAACACCGAGTGCAATCGCTTCTGTATTTTGGATCGCAAGAGTTTTGGGTACTAACTCTCCTAGGATGACATGAAGGAGAGTGATGAGTGTAAAGGATACTCCAATGGAAATACTGTGAATGGTAACAAGATCCAATTCAATTTGGAACATACGAAGAAAACCAGTGACTACACTGGCAAATAAAGCTTCACCAATCCAACCAAGGAGTAAACTCGCAATCGTAATCCCCACTTGGCAAACCGATAACATATCATCGATTTTGGAGACTGCTTTTTTGGTGATATGGGACATGGCCCGGTTTTCTTTGACAAGCTCCTCGAGACGAGAAGGGCGGATTGATACCATCGCAAACTCAGCAGCGACGAAGAAACCATTGACAAAGACAAGGAGGAAGATGAGAAAGATGCCGATTATTTCCATAGAAACTCGAACACCACTAAAGTTTTAAAATCAGGGTCCATTGTATAATGAGGAACAGAATTAAGTATTTTGGACCGATCTTCTAGTGTCGCCTACAATTTGAGGAGATTTTCCAGGAAAACACAGAAGGGAAACAAACTTCCCTCTTGCAGGATTCCAAATCCCAAACTGATCAAATCCTAAAAATTCGCACATTATGTCCCGTCACTGGGCCGTTGCATACACCCAAGTTCCCTCTTCTTTGTATGCGGCAGGATCTGCGAGGCTTTGGATGGAAATGGGATCCAGTACGGGAAGTGTTGGGAGGTAACCGATTTTTTTTGTCCCGGAACGAAACCAAAAATGCATCCATTGTTGGTGGAGTGCTGGGTCTGACCATGATTTCCCTAACACTCGCTCGGTGTAGACAATCATTTTGGGAACTGTACGGTAATCAATACGACGGAATAATTTGAGGAGTGAAATTTCTTCTGTGGAACCAAGATCAGACCGACACGACCAACTGAGGACTGGCCCTAGATTGGATACACTGGAACTAGCAGGAAAATCCCAGAGGTGTAAACGTTCTTTGTCTTTTAAAATCCGCGAACCTTCAAAATAAGCGGTATCAACAAGCGTAATACCTTTTTCATCCATAGAACGCATGTTTGTTGGACACTTCCAAGAATACATATTGAGTGGTTTTTGGTTGTCGGTATTGGGATATAAACTAAAGAAAAATACAAAGGTTTGCTCTTTCATTTCTTTTTTGAGTGATCGATACAATCCCATACCTGAATCATTCAAATAAATTTGGATTTTATCGTGATCTTTATTTGCCAAAACAAGTTCTCTCACGGTATCTATAATCTCAGATGCATCTGGCCTTTGGGTACGAACTAGTTTCCAATTCAATTGGTTACGTTTGGATTCTTTGGGATTGAATGTAAAAAGATAAAACTCATCTTTGTAAGGAAGTAGGAAAACTGTTGGAAGTTTTACTGATTCCAAAGAACGTGTGTTTTCTTCTTCATTTTTCCTTTGGATGGAATTTTCGGTTTCCCTACTTTCTGCATAGGTTGAATCAAAAAACTTTGATTCTCTTGCAGTAGAAAATCCAGATAAAAATTTAAACTGTTGGTTCACATAAGGGATCTGAAAAAGAGAATGAGGACTACCCTTTCCATTTCGTTGTGTTTTGACTGCGTTGTATTTAAAAAGAGTATCAAAAAGACCCCAAACATCATTATCATCGCGTAAATGACTGAGTGCGTATTCAAAAAATAAATCTGTAGAAAATGCGATTGGTCTATAATTGCGAATGTAATACAAATCTTCGTAAGGATGGTTTAATAGATAATCACTAAGTCCTTCTTTGATGTTTCCATTCACTGGTCCTTTTTTGCCGGAAGCAGTGTGTGCAAAAATAAATCCAAAGTTACGTAAAAACTCTGCGGCAAAAAATGCATTTTCTTCATCCAATATCCCTCTACTTTTAGTGAGTTCAATTGTTGATTTCCGATATTCCTTACGATAAATTTGGTTGTACCCTTGTAAAATGGTGGCAGCATACTCCAAACGCCTCCATTTTTTTTCCTGAGCCATATAAATGATCTCATCCGTCATTCGCGACGATAATTCAGGATTTTGGTCCATTAACATTTGAGAGATACGTAGTTTTGGCCAAATGTCTGCCTCTGTTAACTTTTCTGGATCTTTTATTTTTTGTAATGCTTTGAGAGCAGACTCAGCTCCGTTCACTTTGTACAGTGAAACAGAAATTAAATCTTTTACTTCAGCAAGTGTCATTGGTTCATTTAAAAAAGGATGGTGGATGTCAGAAGACCAATTATTAAGATCTAATTTCAAATAGTAATCTAATGATTTTTTGTAATCTTTTTGAAAGTACGCTAACGCCCCTAACTTCACATACACGCGATTTAATATGGAAGTTTTTTTCCCACGAGTTGATTTTAAAAAATTATGATACGATTCTTCTGCACTGGCATAATCACCAGATAAAATTTGTAAAAATGCCAATCTTTCAATTGAGTTTTCACTCGTATTCCCATCTGTAATCCTTTCTAAATCCATAATCATTTTCTGAAAATGGATTCCTTCTCTGACAAACCCCAAAAAGGATAATTTAGCAGGCAAATCTTCATCAATTCGATCCAGGAGCGGAATCCAATCCAAGTTGTTATCCTCAAAAAAAGGAGAACTAACACGCATAATGTTAACAAAATGTTTATGCATGTCCTTATCTTTTCCGGAAGGAAGATCAATGTAATACTGTAAACGGAATACTCGACAGAGCGAATAATAAGGTTTTGTTTTTTGGCAATCCATTCGAACCATTGTTTTTTTCTCATCTTCACCAGATTGGAAAAGATTAGTTCGCATATTCTTTGCTAGATTGCGATAGTATGTATTTGGTTCTTTTTGGATGTAGGTATCCAAAGTTTTAATGGCTTGGACTTCATCTCCTTGTGATTGTTTCCAAAGGGAAGTGAGTAAAAAGTCAGCAAAGGAATAATCTCCCTTTTTGGTTCTAAGATCATACAAGATGCTTGCGATCCCAACTTTGTCTTTTTTTCTGAGATAATACTCTCCTAACATCAAATAAAAATCAATTTCCTGATTGGTTGTAAGATTTTCGGGTGATTTGAATCGGAAATCATCTCGGATTGTGAGTTGATCCTTTCCTTGGATGAGTAATTTTCCTTGGGATCCATTCACTACCCAACCATGATTTCTTTGGTTTTGTGCGTATATAGAAGGTAAAGATCCAAAGATGATGAAACTGAAAAAAATAGAAAGTGACAGTCGACTCTTCATCGTATCTTTGATTCTCTAGGACCAAGGGATTTGGTCAAGTGACATAAAGGGAAATGGCAGAAAGTTTCGATTACCAAACCATAGTAGAAAGTTTTGACGAATTCCTTCTCATCATGGATGGGAATTTAGAAATCCAATTTTCCCAAACTTCACCAAACCTCTACCTACCAAAAGACACGATTGGCGTTGGAAAACACATCAAAGAACTCCCGATTATCCCGAGAGATGGGCTTATATTATCCAATTTATGCCAAGAGACTCTCAGCCGAAGGATCCCATTTCAATTTTTTACATCCCTACTTGGCAACCAATACAGGATTTTGGGAAGGTTTTTGGAAACAAATTCAGGGCCGTGTGTCATTTTACGCGGTGAGCCAAATTTTAATATCGAAGGTGTGATCCTAGATAGTGGACCCTATGTAATTTTTCGTTACAAGTTTGATGCAAAATTTTTGATTACTTATGTATCTCCCAATGTTTCGCTCAATTTAGGTTACCAAACAGGTGATTTCAAACAAGGGATGTTGACCATTGAAAATCTTGTCCATCCCGAAGACAAAAAACAAATCGAAACCGAAGAAAAAGAATACATCAAAAATAAACAAAGGACTTACCAAAGAGAATTTCGACTCAAAAAACCAGACGGATCCTATATTTACATATCCGAATATAGTGTTGTCAGTTATTACGATTCTTATCCTACCGAAAAAATAACTTACCTTTCCGATATAAGCGAAAGAAAAGAAAAAGAATTAGAAATCAAAAACCAAAGAGACGAATTGAATCGTATCCGTTTGTTATTCGAAGAAACAAACGCAGCCGCAAATGTAGGTGCTTGGGAAGTTGATTTAATTCATAATACAATTTTTTGGGCAAAGGAAACCAAACAAATTCACGAAGTTCCAGACGACTATATCCCAAGTTTGGAAAATGCATTCCAATTTTATCCAGTAGAATCCGAACAAATACTTTTACGACAATCATTTGAAAAAACCATCAAAGATCGATCATCTTATGATCTTGTTTTACAAATCAAAACCTATACCGGAAATACCAAATGGGTACGAACCATCGGACATGGTGTTTTTGAAAATGGAGTTTGTATCCGTGTGTATGGAAGTTTTCAAGATATCACGGATAGTGTCAATTTAGACAAACAAAAAGAAGAAGCCTTATCCAGACTCAAAACTATTTTAGATGCAACTACTCATGTAACCATCATTGGTACAGATACAAACGGAATCATCACTCATTATAATAAAGGTGCTGAATACCACCTCCAATACACCGCAGAAGAAATGATCGGCAAAAATACTCCTTATATCTTACACAAAGAAGAAGAAGTGTTATTCCGAGCAGAAACATTGTCCCAAGAATTTGGAGTTCCAATATCTGGTTTTGAGACTTTTGTCCACAAAGCAAGATTAGGTGCCTTTGAATCACACGAATGGACTTACGTTCGAAAGGATAAAACTGAATTCCCGATTCAATTAGTAATCACTGCAAGCAAAAACCAAAAAGGTGAGATCACCGGGTTTTTAGGAATTGGCATTGATATCACAACACAAAAAATCACCGAAGAAGCGTTACGTGAAAGTGAAAGGCGTTGGCAGTTTGCCCTCGAAGGTTCTGGTGATGGGATTTGGGACTGGAATGCTGAATCAGACCAAGTGTATTTCTCGAAACAGTGGAAAGCAATGCTTGGGTATTCAGAATCCGAAATTGGGAGTGATATTTCGGAATGGGAAAAAAGAGTCCACCCTGAAGATTTAAACCCTTGTTTACAAGCTTTGGAAAAACACTACCGAGGTGAAACAAATGTATACGTAAGTGAACATCGTATGTTGTGTAAGGACGGCTCTTATAAATGGATTTTAGATAGAGGTAAGGTGATCGAGTGGACTTCTGATAAAAAACCATTACGTGTTATGGGCACACACACCGACATCACAGAAAGAAAAATATTAGAAAATGCTTTGATCATTGCTCGGGAGAAAGCAGAAAAAGCCTCGATAGCCAAATCCAATTTTTTAGCAAATATGAGTCATGAGATCCGAACACCTCTCAATGGAGTCATCGGATTTGCTGACTTACTTATGCGAACTGAATTAAACCAAGTACAAAGAAAATACATGGAAACGGTTCACCTATCGGCTTTATCTTTACTTGATTTAATCAATGATATACTCGACTTTTCAAAAATTGAATCAGGAAAAATGGAACTCTATAAAGAAAGAGTGAATATTTTTGATGTATTACACCAAATCGCTGAGATCGTAAAACACAAAGCATACGAAAAAGGATTGGAACTTATTTTAAACATCTCACCGAAAGTTCCAAGAAATGTATTTGTCGACTCCCTACGTTTGCGCCAAATTTTACTCAATTTAATTGGAAATGCAATTAAATTCACACTCAAAGGTGAGATCCAAATTAAATTAACAGCGACTCCTGTTTCAAATAATGAATACGAATTTTTATTTGAAGTCATTGATACAGGTATTGGAATCGATAAAGAAAACCAAAACAAAATTTTTGAAGTGTTTGCACAAGCAGACAGTTCCACCACACGTCAATTTGGTGGAACGGGGCTTGGTCTTTCTATTTCATCCAAACTACTACAACTATTCGGATCTAAAATAGAATTAGAATCCCAACTAAACCATGGTTCTCGTTTTTATTTCAAATTCACGACTATTGCAGATAACGAGAGAATTAACGAACCCAACTTAAGTTCCATAAAAACGGTTATGGTAGTCGATGATAATGATACCAACTTATTTGTGATTACAGAAATGTTGGTTCACAAAAACATAAAAACAACAACGTTCAATTCGCCACATTTAGCTCTTAAAAATTTCCAAGAAGGAAATCAATATGATATTATCATCACCGACTATAATATGCCAGGTATGAATGGACTTGAATTGATCTCTTCTATTCAAAAATCTGCTATTTCATCAAATCTAAAATTACCATTTTTCACGATCCATTCCTCTTCGAATGAAGAACTCTTATATGAAAAAGGGAAGGAGTTGGGTGTTGGTGTCATCCTCCTCAAACCTATCCAAACCAATATTTTATATGAAAGTTTACATGATGTGATTTCAGGTAGACATCCAGATGTAAATGCTATTGGAAAACAAAAATTCCAACCTATCCTTTCCAATGAAAAAACTAAAGTGATGATTGTAGAGGACAATCCAGTCAATATGATGTTAACAAAAACCATCGTATCTAAAATACTTCAATCTGCCATCATCATCGAAGCAAACAATGGTTTGGAAGCTGTGGAACATTTCAAAAAAACTGAACCGGATATCATCCTAATGGACATCCAAATGCCTGAAATGAATGGATATGATGCCACGAGAGAAATTAGAAAACTAAAAATTGGTCA
The DNA here is from genome assembly GCF_040833965.1 of Leptospira sp. WS39.C2. Taxonomy (NCBI): domain Bacteria; kingdom Pseudomonadati; phylum Spirochaetota; class Leptospiria; order Leptospirales; family Leptospiraceae; genus Leptospira; species Leptospira iowaensis. The sequence continues at coordinate 712,495 of NZ_CP162142.1, read as the reverse complement.
GAAAGTTCCCATCATCGCCCTTACGGCAGGGACTCTTTCGGATGAAGAAAACCGTTGTTTAGAAAGTGGGATGAATGATTATATTTCCAAACCAGTTGTATTGAACACTATCGCTGAAAAAATGAAACACTGGCTTATGAAAAATTAAATCTTGTAGAATATAGTATACATTTTAATCAGAATAAAGTGCATTTCACAACTTTATTTTCTAAAAATTCCTCATTATTCATTTTCAATCACATACTTTTTAACAGCCTTTGATGATTCAAATCAAGAGGTCATTTATGGCAGAACAAACCCAACACGCTTTGGGAGATTTAGCCGCACGCCAACTGGCAAATACGGTAAAAACAAATGCACAGTATGGTGCAATCACCCCACGTTTTTTAGTTAGGTTACTAGATTGGAAACCTTTAGAAGCAGGTGTCCTTCGTGTGAACCGTGTTAAATCCAATACGCAAGTGGATGTACTTTGCGGACAAAAAGGGGAACAAGAACTTCCAGAAACTTTTGTCAATTATGAAGAGAAACCGAAAGAATATACTCTTAGTTTGATTTCAACTATACTCGATGTCCAAACTAGAGTTTCTGATTTATACAGTTCCCCTCATGAACAAATCAATGAACAACTTCGTTTGGCGATTGAAAGTGTAAAAGAAAAACAAGAACTAGAACTCATCAATAATGAAGATTATGGATTATTAAAAAATGTTCCGGCTCACCAAAGAATTAACACAAGAAAGGGACCTCCTACTCCTGATGATTTAGATGATTTAATCACAAAAGTTTGGAAAGAACCATCTTTCTTTTTGGCTCATCCACTTGCCATTGCAGCTTTTGGACGTGAATGTACAAGAAGGGGAGTTCCACCGGCCACAGTCACAATGTTTGGTGCACAATTTCTCACATGGAGAGGCCTGCCACTCATTCCTACCGACAAACTTCTTGTGAATGGCGAAACCAATCCAAAGTCTGCTGCAGGAACTTCTAGTATTTTACTTCTGAGAGTGGGTGAAAAAAAACAAGGGGTTGTGGGTTTGTACCAATCCAACCTACCAGGGGAACAAACACCAGGGCTTTCGGTACGATTTATGGGGATCAACCGATCTGCCATTGGGTCTTATTTGATTTCTCTCTACTGCTCAGCAGCCATACTTACTGACGATGCCATTGCAGCACTCGACAATGTAGATGTGGGAAATTATTATGAATACAAGTGATCCGAGTTTTTTAAATCTAAAACCGGACTCATTCCCAAACGTTTCGTCTTCTCCGTTTCCAGATGAAAAAACTCTAGAAAAAATGGCTAAGGAAATGTTTGGCGTTTTGCAATCGTTTGGTGGAAGTTACGTTTCCACAGCGGGTTTTCCATCAAAAGACTTAACTTCGCAAAATTTACCAAAAGAGTCCCTACCTTATTTAGAAGACTTAAAACTAACGGATACAGGTTTTTCCTATTCTGATTTTTTGTCTTTTACTAGCATCAACATACCACAGTCAGGTGGTGGGAATCTCGCATCTGCAAGGAGAGATTTTCCTATTTTGACGGAAACGGTGAATGGGAAACCTTTGGTTTGGCTCGACAATGCGGCTACCACACAAAAGCCAACATCGGTGATAGAAAGATTGTCTCATTTTTACCTCCATGAGAATTCGAATATCCATCGTGCGGCCCATACTCTTGCAGCAAGATCCACCGATGCTTATGAAAAAGCAAGATCACTTGTCCAAGGGTTTATCGGAGCTGGAAGTGTAGAAGAAATTGTTTTTGTGAGAGGGACCACCGAAGGGATGAATCTCCTTTCGAATATTTTATCCGACAAACACATCCAATCTGGTGATGAAATTTTAATCACACATTTGGAACACCATGCAAACATAGTTCCCTGGCAGATGGTCTGTGCCAAAAAAGGGGCAAAGTTACGAGTAGCACCCGTGGACGATTCGGGACAAATCATTCTCAGTGAATACGAACGTTTGTTAAATTCAAAAACAAAAATTGTATCCATCACTCAAGTTTCCAATGCACTCGGAACTGTGGTTCCTGTAGAGGAGATGACAAAGTCTGCTCATAAAGTGGGAGCTCTTGTGATTGTGGATGGGGCTCAGTCTGTCTCTCACATGCCAGTGAATGTAAATGAGATCGATTGCGACTTTTTTGTATTTAGTGGTCACAAACTTTTTGCACCTACTGGGATCGGTGTGGTATATGGAAAAAAATCCATTCTCGACAGTTTACCTCCTTGGCAAGGAGGTGGGAATATGATCAAAGATGTTAACTTTGATCATACAACCTTCCAAGACGCACCGTTTCGTTTTGAAGCTGGAACAGGAAACATTGCTGACGCAGTAGGACTTGGTGCTGCAATCGAATATCTGAACCAGTTTGGAATGAAACAGATTTCCGCCTTCGAACACGATTTGATGGAATATGGCACCAAAGAATTGTTAAAAGTTCCAGGTCTACGTTTGATTGGAACTGCCAAAGACAAAGCCGGTGTGTTATCCTTTGTCATTGATGGATTCAAAACAGAAGCAATTGGAAAAAAACTAGCAGAAGAAGGAATTGCTGTGCGAGCAGGACACCACTGTGCCCAACCCATTTTAAGAAGATTTGGATTGGAATCAACCGTGAGACCTTCACTTGCGTTTTACAATTCTTGTGAAGATATTGATGCACTCATACGAGTGTTGTATCATTTAGGAAGCCAGAATCGGATTGGAATTTAGTCATTTAATTCTAGTTCAAATGGTAAAATCCAATCCTTGGATTTCATTCGAACTTCTGACTCGCACTTCTGATTTTTGATACACGACCGAATAAGGAGGGATGCTTTGGGTGATCCAAGCATTCCCTCCAATGATGGATTGTTTGCCGATGACAGTTTCGCCTCCGAGGATCGTTGCTCCCGCATAAATCACAACTCCCTCTTCAATCGTTGGATGTCGTTTTTGTTTCGCCAAAGACTTGTTTACCGATAAGGCGCCAAGAGTCACACCTTGGTAAATCTTCACATTGTCTGCAATTTGTGTGGTTTCACCTATGACAATTCCTGTTCCATGATCCATAAAGAATGCCCGTCCAATTTCTGCACCAGGATGGATGTCGATCCCTGTGGCTTCGTGTGCCACACCAGATAAAAGTTTTGGAAATAAAGGTAGGGAGGATTTAAAAAAATAATTTGCAATTCGATGGACGGCTCCAGCGTAAAACCCCGAATAGGCGAGAATCACTTCATGGATACTTTCTGCCGCCGGATCTCCTAAAAAAGCAGCTTCTGCATCTTCCCACATCCACTGGTATAAACCTGGAAGTTTTGCGATGAAGTTATGCAGAATATCATCCAAAGTAACTTTTCGACCAAGTTCTCTTTCCGCATAAACGGAGTAAGGTTCTAGTAAATTTTTCCATCGAATTCGAAAGAGTTCCAACTGGTCTAAAATTTGATCTTTGGAAGTAAAGTTACGCTCGGAATGGTATCCTGAAAAAAGAATTGAAAACAATTCTTTCAAAAACCGATTGGCAACTTGTTTGCCACCCACAACTGATTCGGGGATGGATTGCCGAGTGAGAATCGAATTGTATAATTCCTCTTGTCCGTTCGATAACATATCATCCAGTAAGGAAATTATCTAAAAGGAAGAGTATGCGAAAAAACATAAAACCTAAAAATCCTGTTCAAAGTTGATAAATCAGATGTACATTCATAACAAAATCTTGAATACGATTGTCCGATTGAGCCTCGTTCCATCTCATGGACATTGTGCTAGTCTCTGTCTCCAAACTTTCCAAAACCATCGGCGAAAAAAAACTTTTTTCAAACCTTGACTTCTCTATCAGCGAAGGCGAAAAACTTGCCATCGTTGGAATTAATGGTTCGGGTAAATCGACCCTGCTTCGTGCCATCCTTGGAAAAGAAGAAATAGATTCTGGTCAAATCATCAAAAACAATAACCTTAAAATTTCTATCTTAGACCAAAACCCAGTTTTTGATGCAAACGAAACGATTCTAGATCATATCTACAAAGGTGATAACAAACTCGTCAAAACCATTCGGACGTATGAAGACATCTGTGAACGGATGAGTGAAGGTGAGGAAGGTCTCGATAATGAATTTACAAATGCATCACAAGAGATGGACAGACTTTCTGCTTGGGATTACGAAGGGCAAATTAAATCCATATTACGAGAGCTAGGTGTAGAAAAACTCGAACGAAAAATGTCTGAGTTATCAGGTGGGATGCTTAAAAAAGTTGAACTTGCCAAATCCCTGATTGATGAGAGTAATTTACTTATATTAGATGAACCAACAAACCATTTGGATGTAAAATCCATTTTATGGTTAGAAGACTATCTTGCCAATTTAGACAAAGCAATCCTACTCATCACCCACGACAGATACTTCTTAGATCGAATCGTAAATAAAATATTGGAACTCGATCGTGGAAATTATTTTTTATATGAAGGAAATTATTCCATTTATCTGGAACGAAAAGTAGAACGCGAAGAAAGCCTTCAAAAACAAGAAGATAAAATCAAACAATTTTTAAAACAAGAAGTAAAGTGGCTAAAACGCCAACCCAAGGCCCGTACTACCAAACAAAAAGCAAGGATTGATAGAGCAAACGAATTACAAGGAAGAGAAAAAAGAGAAATCCAAAAAGATTTGGAACTGAGTGTTGCTTCCAAACGCCAAGGGAAAACCATTTTAGAAATTCATAATCTAAAAAAATCCATTGCTGATAAAATGTTAATCAATGATTTTACATATACTTTTAAAGCTAAAGAAAGGCTTGGGATCATTGGGCCAAATGGAATCGGAAAATCCACTCTTCTCAATTTAATGGCAGGCCGTCTGACGCCTGATAGTGGATACTTAAAACCTGGTCTCAATACAAAAGTTGGTTATTTCGACCAAACTAGTTCCGAACTTCCATTAGAAAGAAATGTATTAGAATACATCAAAGATGTGGCAGGTGAAATGATTGAAACCGAATCAGGGGAAAAAATTTCTGCGTCCAAGATGTTGGAACGATTTTTATTTGATGGAAAATTACAATACACACCTATCGCCAAACTTTCTGGAGGCGAAAGGCGCAGGCTTTTTCTAGTGCAGATCCTCATGACAGGTCCTAACTTTCTCATCTTAGATGAACCAACCAATGATCTTGATATCCAAACACTTTCTGTATTAGAATCCTTTTTGGATGAATTTCCGGGAACTGTCGTTATTGTATCACACGATCGTTACTTCCTTGATCGCACTGCAGAGAGTTTACTGATCTTCCGCAAAGAAGGAAAATTAGATCATTACATTGGTACCTTCTCTTCGTTTTTGGAAGATGATAGTTTAGAGATCGAAAACGAACCAAGTTCTATCAAACAAACTCCATCACAGCCAGTGGTTACCACTGTGGAAAAACCTAAAAAGTCAAAACAAGACCAAAAGAAAATTTCCACCTTAGAAAAAGAAATTGCGGCACTTGAAGAGAAAAAATCCAAACTAGAAGGAAATTTGAGTACATTCGCAAATGATCATATCGAATTGAATAAAATATCAGAAGAAATCAAAAAGATTGAGACGGAAATTCTTTACAAAATGGAGGAATGGGAAATGTTTCATTCCGAATGAAAACAGTCCATACGACAAGAATTCTCATCTGGACTCCCATCATCCTCATTGGGTATTTCATTTCAGCACAAATTGGATTCAATATCGCCTTTCTCAATAGCCAAGTTTCTCCTGTTTGGCCACCGGAAGGGGTTGGTCTTTCTTCTCTTTTATTACTCGGACCAGTTGCATTGCCTGGGATTTATCTCGGAGCAACTCTTGCTAACTTTTATAATAACCCTCATTTCCAAACAGCGTTTATTATAGGAATCGGTAACACGCTAAGTAGTTATGTCAATTACCGTATCATCAAACGTGTGACGGAAAAAACAGACCCACTCTATTCCACAAAAGACTTAATTTATTTCTTAAGCTTCGGAACCTTTCCTGGTTCTTTTATCAGTGCAGTAATGGGTGTTACAAGTTTATGGTATTGGGATTTTTTATCTTCTGAATTGTATTTTAATGTTTTCTTTACATGGTTTTCAGGTGAGATGTTGGGTTTTCTCATCGTTGCCCCATTACTCTATGTTTGGTTTTATCCCAAATCAAAACTAAACTTAGATCTTTCCAAACAATTAGAACTTTTTCTATGGATCATTATTGTTTATATTTCTGGATCAATTGCATTCAGTGATGAATGGCCACTTCTTTTTGTTCCGATTCCATTTGTGATTGTCACAAGCATTCGGTTTCGACAATTCGGAGCAACATTATCAACAGTTGTTTTATCTTATATTGCAGTGACACTCACCATTGAAGGAAAAGGTGTGTTTGCTAGAAGAGATGCAAGTGGGCTTTCCATCAATGACTCACTTATTTTTCTCGATGCTTTTTTATTTTGTATCAGTGGGATTGCTTACTTCCTTGTCACTGCCACAAGAGAAAGGGAACGAGCCCAAGAAACATCTTTAAAGTCCTTACAAGTATTAAACGAACTGAAAGAAAAAGCCAATGAAGAGTTGGAACAAAAAGTTTTAGAACGAACTGCTGTCATTGAGGAACAAAGGATCGAAATTGAAAAACAATTGGATATGGCAAAACGAATCCAAGAGTCACTATTCCCTCAAAAAGAAATTGTGCCCAATGGAGTGGAAATTGAATTCAAAAACATCCCTATGATGAAAGTGGGTGGTGATTTGTATGATATTGTTTGGAGACCAGACAAACAAGAATTGGGTGTTTTTATTTGCGATGTTTCCGGTCACGGAATTCCGGCGGCACTTCTCAGTGCCCTTGTCAAAACGTCTCTTGAAAAATGGAAAGAAGACCCAAGTGATTTAAAAGAAAATTTAGAATCCATCCGAAACCAAATCATGCCAAATTTAAGGGAACATTTTGTCACAGCAAGTTTACTCCATTTATATGCGGATTCAGGAATATTAACTTTTGCCCGAGCAGGCCACTTCCCACTCTTTATCATCCGAAAATCAGGAGCACTTGTAAGTTTAAAACCAATGGGAAGGATCATCACTCCTATTTTTGACATTCTCGCCGAAGAAGAAAAATTCCAATTAGAAAAAGGGGATTTGATTGTCATGTTAACTGATGGACTCACTGAAGCAAGAGAACCTTCCTCATTACAAATGTTTGGTGAGGATAAATTACTCCGTATCGTGAGAGACCTTCGCAGCCAACCCTTATTAACAATCCGAGATGAAGTATTCCAATCCGTGATCCATTTATCTGGCGGAATCCAAGCCATCCAAGATGATTTAACTCTTGGACTCATTCGTTACACAGGTGTGTGAAATTCTGAGACCTCAATTCGGAGGTGTTAAAAACTCTTCGATGCAAGGAAGTAGAATTTCCGTCCTTTCCTTTTCACTCATGGGCCCTAAATCTCCCCCTTTATTGTAACGACCAATTGATTTGGTATAATCAGAATAATTGATGAGAGTTGCAAGTTCCACAAGCTCAATGGATTTAGTATCAATTTGTCTGATATAAGCAGAACAGGAAATATAAGAACCAAGGAAGGTTTTTTCTTTTCGGAAATACATGATTTTATAGACTTTTCCGTACGGTGAATTACTTCGCAAATGGTCTGGAAATTGTTTCTTTTTTGTATCCATCCAATCGTGGATATCCATTCCATTAGGAAGTGGTATGGGATTTTTCGGATACACCCTGCGTTCAGGTGGCAGTAGGCTCGCGCACCCAACCGTTAGGGAAAAAAACATAAAAACCAAAAATGTTTTCACCATTTGTGTGTGTAATTTTATTTGATTCATTCTGGCAAAACTCTTGTATCCTGTGTTAGTTGGTTTGGAATGTGTTGGTAAATTTCATCGACGGCTTCTTGGAAACCATTCAAATATAATGTAGAAAATACACTTGGTTCATTGGTTAAAGTTCCATAGTCTCTCATTTGGAATAAATGGGGAACAGGAAGATACCAAGGACTAAAATAACGAGTTGCAGTAAGATGACTTACCTTTTCTGTTACTAATCCATTTTTATAATACAATTTTACAGAAACATCCAAACTAATATTCTGCTTACAAGGGATGATACAAAATGTCAAAACTTTGAATATATGTTTCCATTCTTCTCCATCCCAATCCGATTTTGGTCGATTAACACTCACAAAAAATACATAGTCGGTTTTGATATTTGTAAATTGAAAGTTTTTGTCATTGAGATTGTAAATATAAATGTCCTTCCATTGGTAACGCGATTTACCTATTTCTTTTTGTTTCTCACTTAAATAAGTTAAATAAGAACTCGGCCCAAAATCCCTTTCCCCTCTTGGAGTTTGGTTATTGTACATTCGTGTATGATTTATAATTGTAATTGCATCGCTTGTTTTCCCTAAAATTGTTTCTATGGGAAATGGTTTCACCTGGCGATCTACATTTGCAAAACTACATTGAAACAAAAAGAAAATAAAACTAAAATAAAAATACTTCACGATTGGTTCATTCCTTGGATGGTGGAGTGGTTAAAAATTCTTCGATACAGGGTAAGAGGACTTCTTCTCTTTCCTTTTCGTTCATGGGCCCGAGTTCTCCACCTTTTGGGATTTGGGAAATTGAATAGTCTGCATGGTTGACATTCGAAACCATTTCGATGATTTCAATCGTACGTGGGTTTGTTTGGCGGATGAATGCCCCACAAGAAATATAGGATCCTAAATTTGTATGTTTCTTTCGGTAGAACATAATCTTATAAGTATTTGGATAGGGAGAATAATGTCGCAGACGATCAGGGAATTGGTTTTTTTTACTCTCGATCCATTGGTCGAACTCCATTCCAACAGGTAACAAAACAGGATTTTTTGGATACACCCTCCTTTCTTGTGGGAGAAGGCTCGCGCACCCAATGGCAAAAAGGCAACCAAATGAAATCAAAACAAAAGAAATCTTTGGCCATAGTGTTCGGTTTAAGATTCTCAAACTCTACAACCTCCATTTCCCTGGTCGGCCGATGTTATGGTACCTACCTCCAGGCACATGCATAGGATTGTGACCTCCACCTGAGCCACCTGGTACATGGAACTGGCTCCCACCACCGTGGTAAGGAACACCGTATTGTCCTCTTGGACCATAATAAGGGGAATGGTGCTGCCTATAGTTTTGGCCACCTGGACCATGATTTCTCGAATAGTACGAGTCGTTTGCATAATCCGGAGTGATACAACCACTACCCAAAAAGGAGAGGCCACCCAGAAACAAAAAGGAAACAACCCACCTAACAATCTTTTTACGATTAAGGGCTTGGATGGATTCTAAATTGATTCGATTCATCATGACCCTAGTATAAGAGGGAATAGAAGGAATTGGAATGGAGGGTTTCCGCATTTGCGGATATCACCTATGCAAACATGATTGGTTTGGTTTCCATTGTGGATGTAATCTTTACAAACATAACTGGCCAGGTTTCCTTCCTGGTAGAATGTATCTGAGAAAGTACAGAGTGTAAAACAAGGCGATAGAATATTATGTCACTTCGCGCCCTTGATGCGGAGGAGGCGTTAGCCGTCCGAAGGACCGAAGCGAATGCGAAAGTCCGGAGCGAGCAAGGAAAGGCGCCCTAATTCGTTCTTGTTTCCCTCGTTATAGTTCAAAATGATGGAAAAATAAGTTAAATTTTCCGCAGGAAGTGTGCCCATCCATGGCAAATATCTATTACGACGACAGTTGCGATCTAAATCTCCTTAAAGGTAAAACCATTGCAGTGATTGGCTACGGAAGCCAAGGTCACGCCCAAGCTCAAAACATGAAAGATTCTGGTTTGAAAGTCATTATTGGACTTCGCGATGGATCTAAATCAGTGAAAGAAGCTAAAGAAGCTGGTTTTGAAGTTTATAATGTTGCGGAAGCTGCAAAAAAAGCTGATATCATCCAAATCCTTGCTCCCGATACCATCCAAGCTGACATGTATAAGGCGGACATTGAACCAAACCTAAGCGAAGGGAAAGCTCTTGTTTTCTCTCATGGGTTTAACATCCATTATGATCTCATCACTCCTCCTAAAAACGTAGACGTGTATATGGTGGCTCCAAAAGGTCCGGGACATTTGGTTCGCCGTGTTTACACAGAAGGTGGCGGAGTTCCTTGCCTCATCGCAATCTACCAAGATGCAACAGGCCAAGCAAAAGCTCGTGCACTCGCACACGCAAGTGGAGTGGGTGGAGGAAGAGCTGGAATTTTAGAAACTTCTTTCCGTGAAGAAACAGAAACTGACCTATTCGGAGAACAAGTAGTTCTTTGTGGTGGTGTTGCAAACCTTATCATGAGTGGATTCGAAACATTAACAGAAGCAGGATACGATCCAGAAATCGCTTACTTCGAATGTTTACACGAAGTAAAACTCATCACTGACCTTATTTACGAAGGTGGCCTTGCTCGTATGCGTTTCTCCATTTCTGATACTGCTGAATACGGTGATTACATCAGTGGACCACGTATCATTGATGCAGGTGTAAAAGCCCGTATGAAAGATGTTCTCACTGACATCCAAAAAGACAAGGGAGCAGCGTTTGCAAAACGTTGGATGGCTGATACAAAAGCTGGATACCCTGAATACAAAAAACTCAAAGAAAAAAATGCGGCTCACCCGATTGAAGCAGTAGGAACAAAACTACGTTCAATGATGAAGTGGCTCGCAAAGTAATTGTTTAGGTAACGTAAGTTAGAAGAAAGAAAGAAAGAAGGATTTTATATGAAAGTAACACAAAAGATAATACTCGCAGCACCTGCACGAACTCCTTTTGCACAAATTGGCAAGGCGCTCGCACAGTATCCAGGCCACCACTTAGGAAAAATAGTGGGTGAAGAAGTAATGAAACGCAGTGGTTTAAAACCAACTGACATTGATGGTGTGATCGTTGGAGAGGGTTTTGCAAATGCACCAAACTCTGCTCGTGTGATTGCAAACCTTATGAACCTGCCTTTAGAGATTCCTTGTTTAACAGTGGCAAACAACTGTGTATCTGGACTCGAAGCAGTTGCAGAAGCGTCTCGCCGAATCATGTTAGGTGAAGGTGAAGTATTCCTAGTGATTGGAGAAGAATCCCAAACTTCTATGCCTTTCGTTGTGAAAAATGCACGCCTTAACAAAAAAACAAACAGCTTAGATTCACTTGTAAAACTCCTTCCAAATGACCTTCCTGAAGGTGTGGAACTACGTGATACATTAGAAGACGGTCTTGGTGATGGTGAAACTTCTTACGGAATGCAAGTAACAGCAGAAATCCTCGCACAAAACTATGCACTTCCAAGGGAAACCCAAGACAAAGTAGCTTACGAATCTTTCAAAAGAGCTTTCGAAGCAACACAAGAAGGTCGTTACAAACCATATATCATGGAAGTAAAAGACGATGAAGGAAACCCACTCCAAGCGGATGAAGCGGTCCTCCTTCGTGAAGGTCTTGTGAAAAACCCAACTCGTATGGGTCGCGCGATGCTTATGTTTGATAACCCAGCGATGAAATTTGATGCATGGAAAGAAAAATACGGCAAAGATTTGAAAAAATCGCATGGCCCTACCGTTTCCATCTTCAATGCAAGCCCACGTTCTGATGGAGCAGCTGGTATCATCGTAGCTTCTGAAGCGGCAGCAAAAAAACTCGGCCTCAAAGCAGAAGCAGTTGTAACAGGTTTCAAAATGAAAGGTGTTGCACCAAACCTTATGGGACTTGGACAAGCAGAAGCAACTCTTGGACTTCTCGAAGAAGTTGGCGAAAAAGTGGAAAACATCGATGTGATCGAAATCCATGAAGCATTCGCAGCAACTGCAGTGGCAGCTCTTGAAGAAATCAAAATCAGAACTGGTTTTGATTGGGAAAAGAACTTTGATGCAAAGAAAATCAATCCAAATGGTGGATCAATTGCCATTGGACACCCGTTTGGTGCTACTGGAGTGAGATTACTTCACAATGCGATCATGGACTTCCATGAAAACAAAGATGCAAAAAAAGTTCTTGTGACCGCTTGTGCACACGGTGGGATCGCAGGATCGATGATCGTAGAAAGACCATAATTCGAATCTAAGATTCAATTAGGTTCGTTCGAAAGATCGAAGAAAAAAGCCAAGGGAAACCTTGGCTTTTTTTGTTTTTTTAAGGAAGATTGGTTTTTTTGGGAAGGAACCTGTTAAAGAATGAACTTTTTTAAAAAGAATTTTCCGTTATCGAGAAGTGGTTTGTAAAAAGGGAAGAGATGTAGTAGAGAGGACGTATTGGGTGGCGGGTGGTTAACCCCACCCAATTCAGGGCGGGGATAAGCAGATTCACACTTTCCCCCCGAACCTTGCAAGCATCGGCACAACTCCATCTCGCGACTGCCTCGCTGTATCATATCCAGGGATAATTTTGTTTAACTTCAGATAAAATTGTTTTTCATTTCGTTTATTTCCCAAACTAGTTCGTTCTAGAATATCTTTTGTATACAAAAGAAACTCAAAGTATCCGATTTTGAATTTGCCTTCGACACTCAACTTTCCGCCTAATCGAAATCTAATCGGAGAATTTAATTCCAACTTGGAATAACTTGGTGATCCCTGTAGATTTGGAGAATCGGATACAAATACCACTTCTTTCATCTCCATTTCGAAAAAATCTTTTTGATTAGGAAGTTGGATCAAGGCTTTGCCTTCACGTTTGAATTCTACCTGATAGGATAATGTCTCCATATTCGAAAGATCTAAAGGAAATATATCAATCGTTAGATGGTGATCGGAAATTTCTGAGGAATGAGTGATTATATTCCCTTCTCTCTTGCCGATTACAATTTTACGTTTTCCATCATTTGGAATTGAAAATTTAAATATAGTGCCTGGTTCCGGTAAATCTTTTCCTGAAACACTCTGTTCATTGTGTACATGAGTTTGGGTAATCGTATGGATATCAACAATACTCGGTTCAACTAATTCCATTTTTTGCGATGATTTTTCAATGAGTTTTAGATTTTGTTTGTATTTATAAAGTTCAGAAGATTTAAATTTTGCCAAAGTTAACCTTTGCATGACAACAACTAGTAGAAGTACGGCAACCAACAATACTAAAACGAACACCCATATCTCAAAGGTTATCATTTTCTCTTCTAGGATTCTAATTTGTTCTAATGAGTAGGGTTTCACGATCTGTCCAAATGATTTGAAATTGTTTCTCCAAAGAAACCTCTCTTATAGTATCGACTTGCCAGATTCAGAAAAATACCCTTCCCTTCGAAAAGAGATCGACTCGTTCCACAAACTTCCCTCATGCTTACACTATGTCGGGTTACAAAATATCTTTTTCCATATTAATGTTTTGTCTGGTTTTCCCTATTTTCGCACAAAACCATTGGGACGATTACATTGCAGAGAAAAATGTTGGCTCCACCTATCATATATTTGGTGAAAATGTCAACGTTAGAGACTCAGGCAATTTAAATGGAAAGATAATCAAAAAACTTTCATTAGGAAGTTCCATCAAAATCCTAACAAAAACGAACCAAATTTTAGAACAGAATTCAGTTAAAGAATATTGGTACAAAATCCAAGTTGGTGAAGATATCGGTTATCTTTGGGGTGGTTTGATTTCTGATTATTCGTTTTCACTGAACAATTACACTGTGTTATGTAAAAATTTAGGAATCAAAACCAAAAGATTAGAATTAAAAATCATTCAGGATTCAAAACTTTTGAGCCAAACTAGCTTGGAAGTTGGACCGATAAGTAACGAAACCTGGGATCATAACATTTATGATGGAAAACTTTTTTCACCGAGCCCTCATACATTATTTGCTATCAAATTTTTAATCTTTTCGGAAATTGAGTATGGTTATTCAAATGAACAATTATTCACTTTAAATCATGATTTGAAAATTACACCACAATTCTCTTGGAATCCTGGAGCCTGTGACCCTCCTTCTTGTGCAGAAACATGGTTAGTATTTCCCATGGAAACTTTACCAGAAGATAAAAAATTAGCACGAAAAATGGTAAAAGGAAAAGAAAATATAATCATCGAAGTGACACATCACTTTGATGTAGATGAACCCAACCAACATGATTATTACCAAACAGAATACTTGTGGAATGGGATTCAGTTTCAAAAAAAGGAAAAATAAAGACTAATGAAAAAACAAATCTTCTTTGTAACGATATTATTATTTTCAATTCCAAGTTTTGCTTGGAACAATCATGCAGGAATCACCTATCTGATATTAAAAGATCATTGGAAAAATCAAAAGACACCAATGGTAAAAGTAGAATCCTTAAAATCATTTTTAACCAAAGAGAAAGATTCGATCCAAGAGACAATTTCCCTCTCTGAAAATTGGGCTCTTACAAAACTCCCTCATTTAACAAAAACCAAAGAGGAATTACAGTTTTTATCCTCTTCCAATGATCCAGAAATTGTTACAAAATTTTATAAAGCATTACGTGTGAATCCAAAACATAAAGCAGCTTTGTATATACAATCAGTACCAAAAAAGAATGGCAAAACCATTCCACTAGACCAACTAACAACTTTACATGAAAAAGGAAAATTGACAAATGAAACCTTTTTATCTCTCCAAGAAGGTCAAATGATTGGTGCTGATGAAGTTTTGGTTTCTGCAACAGATGAACCAGATTATGACTTAGATTTACATTTGTTTGAGGATAACACAAGCGAGGTGAGTAAAGTTTATGGTTTTGGTCCCCAACCATTTGGAAATCCTGCAGTTGAATTCTCATCACAAGCGCCTTTTCACATGGGATTTTTTTACGAACCCAAAATCATTTTTACCCTTGCAGGATTTTTAAAACGCACTTACCCCGAACTTAGAATCCATCAATTTACAGAGTTATCAAAATTAGCATTTCGCAAAGGCCATCCATATTGGGGATATCGATTTGCAGGCTGGGCATTACATTATATCCAAGACCTTACACAACCTTACCATTCATCTGTTTTACCTCGGGTTAGCGCCTCAAAACAGATTGGAGTGCAATTGGTTTCAATCGTTGGCTACCAAACACCAAAAGACAATATGATCCAATTTGTTTCAGGCCGTCATACATTAATCGAAGAATATCAATATTACCTCATCAAAGATTTGATTCTAAACAAAAACTGGAAACACCCAGTTGTCACATCCATCATAAATTTAGAACCAAATGAAATGATTTTATGGAAAAGTTTAGATGATTTAAGAGTCAATGTTTGTAAGGAAGCTTATGATGCAGGAGAACCAACCGATGAACAATTGGAGAATCTAAACATTTTGAAATATGAAAAATTGTATGAAGAAACTCATCCCATTCATACCATATTAGCTTCCCTACTCAAAAATACATCCAAACATACAAGAGCTTATTTGGATGCACTAACGATTAAGAATTAATCGATTGGTTCTACAGCAAATCTCTCTAGAAGTTCCAATGGTATAATTTCTAACGCGCGTTTGTGAGTTGACTCTAAATATACTTTTGGAGCAAACCCATTACGGTAAGCTTCTAACCAACGAGAAGCACACAAACACCAACGTTCACCAGGTTTCACACCTGGGAATGCATATTCAGGCCAGGGAGTGATAAGATCATTCCCTGATTCTTTTTGTGATAACAAAAAATCTTCAGTTGCTAAAACACAAACAGTATGAGAACCAAAATCCTCGTCCGAAGTATTACAACACCCATCTCTAAAAAATCCAGTTAACGGATTTGTAGAACAAGGCAAAAGTGGTCTGCCGAGAACATTCAGTGATTCGTCCATATTCCTACCAAATGTAAAGGAATCTGCAGGTGTGATGAGAGGGAAGTTGTTTCTTATATAGGAAAATGAAAAAAGAAGGGGGTTTTCACCCCCACAGTACGACCAAATGGTCTTGGAAAGCCCATAGACATACTACTATACATACATTTGCTTGTCAAACGATTATGCATCTACTTGGAAAAAAAATATCTTTTTTTCTTCACCATCTACCTTGAGCACCATTTTCCATTTCCCGATAAATTGGGGAATTTTTGGAATTTTAAAATAACGCATTTCAACTGCCGTTTCTTTTTCGGTGATCCATTGTAAATAATATGGCTCGACAAGATTACTTTCGATTGTAAGGAAAAGTTCAATTCGTTTTTTAGAAGGTTTTACATATTCCAATTGAATTGCATAACGATCACCCAATCGAAAATTCGAACTTTTACATTGGATTAGTACATCTTTTTTGTTTAATTTACAAAGTATAATATCTTCTTCTAAAAGATCTGATTTGGGGGGATCTATCCCTTTTCGTGGTTGCCAATACAAATAAGATTGTGTCAATGACTCTCGATTTGAATATTGAGTTCGAAAATAAGTAGGCAAAGTCATAATATTCGAATCTTTCGTAGGTTTATGAACTTCAAAATGCAGATGAGGACCTTGCGTAAAACCAGTGTTACCTGAATAACCTATCAATTGGCCTTCTTCCACATATTGACCAACACTTACAACGACTCCCTCTTTTTTTAGATGAGCATAATTTGCAATGGTTCCATCATCGTGTTGGATCATAATGTAGTTTGCTTTTGATAATAAATCTTTTCTAACTCCACCTTCTGAATATTGATTCATGAGGGACACAACTAACCCTTTCCGAGCCGCATGGATTGGAGTTCCAATCGGTAAAGAAAAATCGATCGAATATTTCAATGGACCTGTATGTGTAAAATTACCTTCATATCCTTGCCCTACCCTTGCTCGTATACCATCGGGAAACGGGAGAGAATAAGTATACGTGTCATCATGTTTGGCATCCCAATCACCCAAATTGACCGTCATGGAATAGGAATAAAAAAAAGTTTTGGAAGTATCGCCTATTTTAAGCTTTGTTATCAAAACAGGATCACTACCTCGTAATACAAGGTATCTAGGAAATGTATAATCAGTGGTTAAATTTTTAACAGAAATATTAACCTCTACTGATTTGATGATGTCAAGATTAGGATCTTTATTTTTCAAATACAACTCATAACCATTTTCAATAGGAACGAGGATTGTACATGTATTTTCAACTATGCAGAGCTCTTCTACTTCTCTGACGGGCGAAGCCGAAATCTGAAAACTGATGAAACATAAAAAGAGGACTAATTTTTTCACTTTAAACTCGTTATCTGGAATTCCATCTTCTTTTGGTGTGAATGATTTGCTATTACACTCAGAATCCATTCACCCTCGACAGGTTCTTGAAAATCTTGGATGGGAATCAAAAAGGAAGTAACCCAATCTTCTTTATTAGAATCCCAACTATATTCGTAAACTATGTTACTATCTTTTTTACGCAAATTCACCTGGAAATTATAAACATCTGGTTTTAGGACAGGAATTGAAATATTGATTGGTGACAATTTAGAAAATGCAGATAAGTTGCAGTCAAGTTTTCCCAATGATGGGGTGTGATCACACAAATGAATTTCATCTACATCAACAATTTTTTTTTCAATAGGAACATTCGATTCTCTTCGCCAAACAAGTGATCCTTCTGTGAGGTATTCTCCTTCTGTATATTGCGTCCGAAATTTTGTTGGAAGTGTTTTTTTACGAAGTGATTTTGTGGGATGGTATACTTCAAAATGGAGATGAGGACCTTCACTAAACCCGGTACTGCCCGCATATCCAAGAAAAGTTCCAACCTCCACAAACTGTCCCCGTTTAACGGCCACCCCCATATAACGAAGATGTGCATATTCTGCAATCGTGCCATCATCATGAAGGATTTTAACAAAATTTGCCGATTGTTTATATTTGGGATCAAAACCACCTTCATTGTTTTTTTCTTCGGTATCGATGACAATTCCAGACCTTGCCGCAGTGATCAAATCATCTTCTTTTAATCCAAAATCTAGTGAAAACCGATTGTCTCCTGAATGGCTTTTTTGGCCATGATACCCTTGGAAAATTCTAATTTTCAACTTTGTGTCAAATGGTAATTCATATATATAACTTGAATTATGTGAAACATTATAATTTCCTAAAATCCATTTGTATTGAATTTTATAAGATACTTTTTTCCGCGTTTGAATTGGTTTTAACTGAAACAATTTGATCCTTTTTTTTCCTTTTAGGATCGTCACTAAGGGAAGTGATTTGTTACTCTTCATGTTTTTCAATATTGCATTTACATATAGAGAAGTTTCTGTTGATTTTGTTGCAATTTTGTTCTGAAAAAAAACATCTACTCCTTTATGATTCGGTACGAAGTCCACACAAACTCGGTTCATAGAACAATAGGAAAGCGGTTCATTGGCGTATAACAAACCAAATGGTAACAAACCTATTGTCAAAATTAACCGAAATCTCATAAAGATGGAATCATATTAAACGAAAGAACTGATTCGACAATCTATTTTCAATCTGAAAAACATTGTTGCATAAAGAATTATTTTTTATGAAAGTCGACAGATGAGTGCAAAGTTATACACATTCCCCATTTCACATTTTTCTGAAAAAGCAAGATGGGGGCTCGATTTAGCAAACTACCCTTACCAGTTACATCCAATGGTTCCTGGCCATCACATCCAAACATTAAAACCAATTGTCAATGAACTGTATGTCCCAGTATTAGAATCTGATTCCGGTGTCATCCAAGGATCAGGTGCTATTTTAGATTCTATTGAAGAAAAAGCATTTGGAAAACTATCTACTGCCGAAGAAAAACAAATGGAAGAGAAAATAGACATCCAAATTGGCAAAAGCCTTCAGACATTATTGTATTACTTTATTTTGGATTATCCAGAAATTGTGGGAAAACTTTTTTTGCTTTCTCCAGTTACAATTTCTGATTCCGTCGGACCACCAGATAATTTCGAATTGATCGCATTATCTCTAAAACGAAGGTATAAAATTAATCCTAAAAATTTGGAAGTCGTAAAACTCGCGCTAGATGAATGTGCGAAAGAACTTATCCAAGTTTATAAAACTAAAAAGTTTTTTAATGGATCCTCTTTTGGAAGAGTAGATTTGACAGTCGCTAGCCTAATGTGTATGTTAACCGAGGCAAAAGAATCTCCCGCTTATCCTTGGTTTACTTCGGTCAAAATGCCTGATACATTTCTCGAATGGAGAAATGGACTTGGATATGAATTTTTGTTTGATAAAATTAGGGAATTTTATAAAGAATTTCGAATCCAATCCAAATAACCCTTATCCCCGTTAAGGATGGGCAAAACTAAGATGCAGGGTGTTTCGTAAGAGTGTAATTCTTTGAGCCTCTGCATCAATGTTTCTGATTTTTCTAGTGTTGTCTTTAAAAAACAAACTACTTCACTTGTTTCCTCCAATTGATTGTTCCAGACATAAATCGATTCCATTTTGTCCAATAGGTTAGCGCAAGCCGCCAGATGTTCAGTAATAAGAACCTTTGTTATCGCTTTTGCTTCTTCTTTGGAAGGAAAAGTGGAATAAACTGTCACATAATCAATTTGAAAATCCATAAATTTTATTTCCTACTTGCCCATTCTATTAGATTCTTATGATTTTGCTTTATGAATCTTCGTAATTCCAAATTCACATTACTCATCATAAGCATTTGTTTGCCACTCTTTTCAGAATCATTAAATCCACCTACCATCACTTCCACAAGCCAACTCCAACCAAAAACTAAAAAATACATACCCGTATTTGCCATGGACGGAAAATTAAAAACAAGTTGGGTGGAAGGAGTGGAAGGGGAAGGTGTCGGAGAATCCCTCCAATTCAAATTTAAAACACCAATCAATTTTCGATCTATCTCTATTTACAATGGGTTTGGTGATCCAAAACTTTGGGCTGCTAACAATCGGATTAAAAAATTGAAAGTCACTACAGAAACTGGAAACGAAGAAATTGTTACACTAAAAGATTCTTTATCAAGACAAGTGGTTGAATTTAAAAATGAAATCCGTGCCAAAGAAATTTCCTTAACGATCCAAGAAGTATATAAAGGAACCAATGCAGAAAACACAGCAATTGCTGAGGTAATGTTTGATTCAGAACAAGCAGGATCTGCCTTAGTTCCACCTAAGAACACTTGGGCGATAGGCAAATGGAAAACAAAATCTAACATTGCAAGGATCCAACTTCATAATGATGGAACTTGTGAAATGGGATATGAAACAGCAAAAATGTTATGTACTTGGACAGAAAAAGGGGACAAAGTCATTGTTAGTTTAGAAGCAACTTTACCACTAACAAATACAGATATTTTAGAAATCAAACGTAGAGGAAACGCAACCGACCCTACAATTGAAATCAACGGGAAACACGAATTTATTCTCAATCGAGACGAAGTTTAAACTGATTCACCGAAACTACCGTCGGTCCAAGTAGACCAAATTGTTTCAACCACAGTGGATTCTTTGTCTGCTGTGGTTTCAAAATACAAAACAGCATTTTGGTAAGCTTTTCCAACAAGGTCTCTAACAGGTGTGAGTAAAACCAATTCAGAGTTTAGTTCATTTTCTAATTTCCCAAGGATTTCCCATTCCTTAAGTTTTCCTTGTTTTGGGTATGGTAATACTAATAACCCGCTTATTGTTTCCATTTTCACATTTCGTTTTTTGCGGACTTCCCATAAAATACGACCGATCGAATAACGGAAATTAAACTCTGATACTGGTTGGACTATACTGATTCCATCCTCTGAATACAAAAATCCATCAATCGCACAAGGACCCGTATATTCTTTAGGAATCAGATTCTTTAAACTTTTTACTAAATCATAAACTTTCGGTAAAAACAAAACTTGGTATTCACTTTCCAAACCTCCGATGCGAATTCCCCGAAATCCACCATCGGGATCAATCCACATTGTTGTCGAAGTTTGGTAAAAAAATTCGCCAGCTTTGACATCCCAAAGAGTTGAAAAATCATAAAACCGACTGCCCCCTACCCATTCTTCACAGACTATAGGAAAACCAAATAATCGTTTGGTCACTTGTGAAAGTTTCCATGAATCAGAAGGAGATTTAAAAATGATATGATTACGACCAGCAAGTCCATATTCACTTTTTAAAACCACTGGTAATTTAGTTTCTTCTAAATCGGTAAACAGATGTTCTTCGGAAGTGATCACCTTTGCAGGAAGCGGAGAATGGTTTTTGCGGAAATCAATTTGAGTGACTTTAGAGTTGAGATACCGAGCCATTTCCAATTGGATGGGATCAACAACAAGTTCACCATCATCCCAAACATGCCGCCTGCCCCATTCCACTAGTGTTACATCTTGTAACAAAGTCCCAATTTGTGTTGGAGTGCCAGGTGTTAAACCTTTCTTCTTCCAATGCGAATACAATTCATCCGAAGGAAGTTCTTCAACAAGAACAAAGTCTTCTTCATTTGTGATGGGAAAAAATAGTTTCTCCAAACAACGATTCCTCCGCTTAATGGAGGAATCTAAATTGAGTGGAGGTGTGTGGAGTTTGTACTCAAATAATGAGTCTAAGTAATATAACTTTGGCACCAATCAATAGATACGTCGGATAGCAGTCGCAATCCTTTGCACATTATCTTTTGTAAGGTTTGGGTAAATCGGAATACAATGCCCTCTTTGGAATAACCTTTCTGCATTTGGGTATTCTAAGTGGTTTTCTTCCAAAACACGGTGGAGAGGTTCTTCCACGGTCCTTTGGGTTCCAATATGAATTGATTTGAAGTATCTTTGAATTTCTTCATAGTTTTGTCCAGAGACAACAATCGGAAATCTTTGAAACGTATCTTCGTTTGGATTTTGGAAGTATGTTTCGAGTCTTGAGTTTTGAACAGCTTGCAAATAAGCAGATGCAATTTTTTTCTTTCGTTCTAAAATCACACCAAGTTTAGATAATTGTTCAATTCCAAGAGCAGCTTGGTAATCTACTAAATTATAATCATATTTTGGTTCGCCAAAGTTCCGTTTAGCGGAAGTTCCAGACTTATATGATTTCAAAATATTTGCTAAATTACTTTCTGCAGTAATGATCATCGCACCGTTTCCAGTGGTAATGATGTTTTCAGCACTGAGTCCACAAATAGCAATTTTGGATTGTTTACCTACGGTGATGGATTCTGAAGTGGCACCAATGGCTTCCGTGAAGTCCTCAATCACTTCCAATCCTTCGATTGAATAATCACTCAATCGAATGAGGGAACCAAAACTATGATCAAACAAAGCAAACTTAGCACCTGATTCATTTTTTTTACGTAAAAACTCTTCAGGGCATGGGTGAAAGGAATTTCGTTTTAAATCCACGATCACTGGTTTTGCTTGGATTAAAAAAATTGCATCTAACGCAGAGATCGGCGTATAACTGGATAACAGAACAGAGTCTCCCGCTTTTACACCTAACGCAAGCAGTGCGAGGTGATATGCAGAAGTTAGGGAATTTGAGGAAACAGCATATTTGATTTTGAATGTATGGCAAAACGTTTTTTCAAAACGTTCTACAATTTCTCCTGTGGAAAGATGTTCTTCCACAAGACATTCTAAAACACCCTTCAGATCTTCTCTAGAAAGGGTCGGTTTGAAGAATTCGATGTTTTTTTCTTTTCGAATCGGTCTTTGTATTGTTTCGGTGCTCATCCAACAGCACTCCTCTTTATTATGTCACTTAAATACTCGATTTACGAATTATGTCACTTCATTTTTCGAAATGCGAACATAATTTTATAAAAACCTTGGAAAATTGGTTCTGAGTAGACGAAGTTTCCAAAAAATGACCGAAACAATGGACCAAATTTACTCTTTGTGGGCCAACCGACTCCGCAACAACCAAGGGATTCGATCTCTCATGGAGGATCTAGGCAAAGCCACAGGCCATCCTAATGAAATCTTACTAGGTGGAGGAAACCCAGCCCATATTCCCGAAGCTGAGTCCATTTTCCATGAAACCTTTGGAAATCTTACAAAAGATTCCACACTTCGTTCCCTCCTCGGAGACTACCAAGCTCCCATCGGGAATGATTCGTTCCGAACATTAGCCGCAGACTATCTCTCTCCGTTCTTTCATGCGGATCTAAAAAAAGAAAACATCGCCTTTTTTAATGGCAGCCAAAATGCCTATTCCTTCCTTCTGAATCTCCATTCAGGTGCTATGTCAAATGGGAGTTTTAAAAAAATACTTTTACCTATTGTACCAGAATACATTGGTTATGCGGATCAATCTATAACGGATGATGTTTTTTATGCGACTCCACCAAACGTTGTGAAAACGGGGAAAAATTCTTTCCGGTATGAATTGGACAAATCAAACTTTAACCTAACTGATGTGGGAGTGATCGCCTTATCTCGGCCAACCAATCCAACTGGGAATGTCCTTTCTCTTTCTGATTTGGAATGGATGGAAGAAAAAACAAAACAACAGAACATACCTATGCTCATCGATCTTGCTTATGGAAACCCATTCCCCAATTTAATAGGCGAAGGTGAGCCCGTCCTATTCAAAGAAGGTCGAACTTTGTCACTTAGTTTTTCTAAAATAGGATTGCCTGGGGTTAGGTTTGGGATTGTTGTTTCCGATCCCGAGACAATTGAAACATTATCATCCTTTGCAGCCGTGTCAAACCTTGCAGTTGGAAACTTAGGTGTTTATATGATGGAGATGTTATTCCAACAAAATACCTTACCCAAATTATCGAAAAACATCTTACGGCCGTATTATGAATCCAAATTAAAACTCGCTTTAGAATTATTCACTACAGAGTTTCAAAAAATGGGTGTGGATTATGAAATCCACGATCCTATGGGTGGTTTTTTCCTTTGGATACGGTTTCCATCCCTCACAATTTCGAACCAGGAGCTGTATCACCTTTGTAAAGATAAATGGCTCTTCATCGTTTCTGGACATTATTTCTTTCCAGGTTTAAACACTGATTTTTCGCATACTAAAGAATGCATACGTTTGACATATTGCCGTAAGGAAGAAGAATTAGCCAGGGGAGCCCAAATCCTTGCAGAAATTGTGGCCTCTCACCAGGCGAAATCCAAATGAGTGAAGATAGTATCGATTTATCAGACACAGTCTTAGTGAATCCCTCACCTAAAGAGGAAAATACTTCAGAAAGACCATCTGCTCAATCTTATATTTTTTTATCAGACTCAGTTGGTAGCCTAACTCCCACTGCACGATGCATTTTAGATGAATTAAAAGACTGGCACAAACGTGTTGAAAAACATGGCAGTAAAGAAAAACACGCATCTTACTTAATGACGGTAGACAAACTGCCAGAAGCACTCGGGAAGTATACGAATTTGGGTGCCCAAGGTAGATCGGAAAACTCCATCCACCATGCTCTCCGTCAAATTTTAGACATTGACCACCGTGGCCAAAACAGGGCCGCTTATGCATACCCTTATCTCATTCGGAATGGCAGTAAAATTTCTTCCAAAATTGCCTTAATTGCACCGCAAAACGAGAATAAGACGGACACCCAACCTTATAGACAAGCTTGTTTTCGTTTTTCACAGGACCTCATCAAAGTATTACTAGACAACCGAGCAAAAAAAGGAAGGAACTGGGACGAAGATAATCCAGGTTCTCTCCTATTACAAAAAAACAAAGATGGTAATACTTGGCTTTATCCCAAGTTAGGTTCTTTAGAAGCTGAAATTTCCTCACTTGTTCGCAAAGGTTTTGGAAACTTACCTTATATTCCAATGCCTGATTTTTTACAAGATTTCACATTATTTGCAAGAGAACAAAACCTTGCTCTTTCAATATTAACAGATTATCATATTGTCATTGATGAATTGAATATTTTACCTGATGGAAGTTTCAAACGACTACCAGAAGTGGTAAATCAAATCCTAGCCCATTTAAATGGTTTGGAACATTTTACAAAAGAACAACTTACAAAATTAGCAAAGGATGCAAAATACGAATCCTTTTTGGCACAATTTAGCGAGTATTCATCGACTCCTAAATTTTCTTCTTTGGAAGCAAAAATGAATCCTGAAGAAGAAGTGAAAAAGTTTTTATCCATCATCGAAAACTTTCCTTTTCCAGTGGAAAAAAACAACCGTGCACTTTCTATCAAAGAAACCATTGACCTAAGTGTTAAAATTTTAAAACGCCTTTCGGAAGAAAAGGGATCTGTATTAACAAGAAAGGATGATAGCATTTATGGAACTGTCAAAAATGCCGTTATCAGTAAAATTCCAGAACATACAAAAAACCATAATACACTTCTGCGAATTAACTTTGAAGAAGAAGTGGCTAATGCGGGAATTACCGATCCAGAAAAAGTATCAGAATACATCAAACGCCTGAAAGACGATGTATTTTCGGAACACTCTTACTATGAAGAAAAAACTCCTGATGGTCGTACGGTATACTATGTTGTAGACCATGGTTATATGGCTGCCGTCATCCACAAACTTGCGTTTGAAGGGAGAACTAACCCGGAATACAAAAAACAGTTAGGTTATGCCAAAATCATTAATCATAAACTTTCAAATCCAAAACACCCAGGACTCAATAGCAAACTCAAACCAGAGTTAATCGCAAAACTCAATGCAGATGTTAAAAACATGGAAGTTGAGGAATTAGAAAAAGAAAGGTCTAATGAAATCAGATCTCGTTTTAATGTGATTCCTGGGATTTTAACTTTTGTTGTGAGTACCATGATTTTTATTACAGGTGCGTATTACTTACGTTCCGCGATGCCAATCTTTTTTGGTGTTCCTTTTTCTGTGGTTCTTGGATTTCTGGCTGCCATTTATTTTAGAGAAAAAACAACAGATGAAATTCGCGAGGACATTAAAAACTCAGGGAAATTTTCTGGTGTTGGAGATTGGGGGAAACCAAGTTACTCTTCGGGGTCCACTCCAAGTTATGAAGAAGAACAAGAATCAAGTAAAAAAGATGAAAAACTTTCTCATATTTACAAAGCTGCAGACAATTTTGTATTCCCAAAACGTTTTAATAAAATCACCGACAAAGTTTTAGATCCAAAGTCCTTACGATCCCGCATCTATGAAAATTTGGACAATATCAAACGAAACAACATGACTCTCGCCAAAGAAAAAGACGAGGACAAAGTTGCTTCTACTGTCGAATATGCTGTCCTACAATCTGTTTCAACAATTTTGATACCAGACGATGTGGCAGTGAGAGACCTTCCGAACACCATTCTCATCAACCGCAATGATATGAAGTCTGCATTGTTCCGCAGCCAATTGGCAGATTTTTACCGCGAAGAAATGAACAAAAAGAAGTTCGATAAAAAATTAGTCAAATACTACACCTATCTCATCAACACAGTTGAGATGGAGTATTACAAATACCTTCCGAAAAAACGTGTTTAGAAACTAAAATCATTTGATTCCCTACGGGTCACTCCTCCTATGGAGTTGATGTATCAAAACGGTATCGTACAATTTCCTATCATCATCATTGATGAAGATTTTCGTTCCGAAAATGCCAGTGGTCTTGGCATTCGAGCTATTGCAAAGGCCTTAGAAGGTGAAGGGATTGAAGTTCTGGGTGTGACCAGTTACGGAGACCTCACAAGTTTTGTACAACAGCAAAGTCGGGCATGTGGATTCATTCTATCGATCGACGATGAAGAGTTCACTCCTGAAACAGAAGGTGAAGTGCCAGATGCTCTTCGCCAACTCAAAGATTTTGTGACCCAAGTCCGACATAGAAACGCAGATATCCCACTCTTTTTATATGGCGAAACAAGAACGAGTCGCCACATCCCCAATAGTATCTTAAAAGAACTCCATGGTTTCATTCACATGTTTGAAGACACACCAGAGTTTATGGCACGAGCCATCCATAGAGAAGTAAAATCCTATTTAGATAGCCTTCCTCCTCCGTTCTTTCGTGCCCTTACCCAATATGCACATGATGGAAGTTATAGTTGGCACTGCCCAGGTCACTCTGGTGGTGTTGCCTTTTTAAAAAGCCCTGTGGGGCAAATGTTCCACCAATTTTTTGGTGAGAATATGTTACGAGCTGACGTTTGTAATGCGGTAGATGAACTTGGACAACTCTTAGATCACACGGGTCCTATTTCTGCCAGCGAACGGAATGCCGCACGGATTTTCCAATGTGATAGTTTGTACTTTGTGACAAACGGGACTTCTACTTCGAATAAAATTGTTTGGCATAGTACAGTTGCCCCAGGTGACGTTGTGATCGTTGACCGCAACTGCCATAAAAGTATTTTACATGCCATTACCATGACAGGAGCCATTCCTGTTTTCCTTATGCCAACACGAAACCATTTTGGGATCATTGGCCCTATTCCTAAATCCGAATTCACTTGGGAAAATATCAAAAAGAAGATCGCAGAACATCCGTTTGCGAAAGAGGTGAAAGGGAATCCAAGGATTCTCACTATCACCCAAAGCACTTATGATGGTATTTTATACAATGTCGAAGACATTAAATCAGAGTTAGATGGCAAAATTTCAACCCTTCATTTTGATGAAGCATGGTTACCACATGCATCCTTTCACCGATTTTATACGGGTATGCATGCCATTGGTTCTGACAGACCTCGTCCGAAAGAAAGTATGATCTTTGCCACTCAGTCCACGCATAAACTACTTGCAGGATTATCACAAGCAAGCCAGATCCTTGTACAAAACAGTGAAAAAGAAACATTAGATCGAAATTTATTCAACGAAGCATTTTTAATGCATACAAGTACAAGTCCACAGTATGCCATCATTGCCTCTTGTGATGTGGCTGCGGCGATGATGGAATCACCTGGTGGGAATGCCCTTGTGGAAGAATCCATTGAAGAAGCTTTGGATTTCAGGCGAGCGATGCGCAAAGTTGGTTTGGAATTAGAAGAAGATTGGTGGTTCAGTGTTTGGGGTCCGGAAGCCCTCGCCGAAGAAGGTGCAGGTGAACGGGATGAATGGATCCTAAAAGCCAATGACCGTTGGCATGGATTTGGTGACATAGCAGAAGGATTTAATATGTTAGATCCAATCAAAGCCACTGTCATCACACCCGGTATGAGTGTGGAAGGAGAATTTGCTGATTGGGGAATCCCTGCCCTTATTCTCACCAAGTACCTCGCCGAACACGGAATCATCGTCGAAAAAACAGGACTTTATAGTTTTTTTATCATGTTTACGATTGGAATTACAAAAGGTCGTTGGAATACAATGGTCACCGAATTACAGCAGTTCAAAGACGATTATGATTCAAACCAACCTTTGTGGCGAGTGATGCCAAAGTTTACAACTGCATATCCAAAATATGATCGGATTGGATTACGAGACCTTTGCCAATCCATGCACGAAGTTTACAGAGCCAATAACATTTCTCACCTAACAACGGAGATGTATTTGAGTCCGATGATCCCTGCGATGAAACCATCCGAAGCCTTTGCAAAAATGGCACACCGTGACATCGAACGAGTTCCGATTGATGAATTGGAAGGAAGGATTACGTCTGTACTCCTCACGCCATACCCTCCAGGTATCCCACTCCTCATCCCAGGTGAAAAGTTTAATACGACGATCATTCGTTACCTACAGTTTGCACGTGAGTTTAACTCAAAGTTTCCTGGTTTTGAAACAGACATTCATGGTTTAGTGGAAGAAAAATCAGAAACAGGAATTTTGACATACTTCGTTGACTGTGTGATTGAGTCCTAAGTAGATTAAGCCAAGGAAACAAAATCTATAAAAAAATCTCTCGTGCAGTGCATTCTGCACGGAGATCAAACTTCGATAGTTTTACCTTCGATTCGCAATATTTCTTCAAAATGATTCGATTGGATTTTTTAGATGGCTATTCCCATTCAATCAAACGTACTACATCTTTCAAACAATCCTCTCTCGTTAGTGGATCTGATTTTGTAGCTGGTAGGCCAGAATACCATTTCCCATCTGGAAATTTTAAATCAACCCAATACGTAAACAAAGTGGTTTCGCCATTATTATTTTTGATTTCGATGTTCAAAAGTTTTAAATCAGAAACACCTGTTTCCTTATAAAACACTTCTCCATTTTTTGTACGGATGCGGATCTTTTTTGGAATCACCTCATAAGTGGTGCCTTTTTTTTCTTCCCGTTTTAATTTGAGTTCCCAAGAATCAATTTTAATCGAATCAAGTTCTGCTATTGTTAATTTTTTTTTGTATAAAATCCCATCTTTTGTGTGTTCAAAAAACATCGTCTGACTGCCGCTAGTTGATTCTCCTCGAACCGTCCTTCCATCACAAAGGGTTAAGTTCAATGCCTTGGGGTCACCTGAATCTTTGTCACCTCGTGCGTTTCTAGGTTCTTTGGATTCTTCATTGGGAATCGATGGTAAATTCGGTTCTTTTGGCATTCGTGGTTCTCCGAAGGTGGGAGAAAAAAAACCGAGGGTTCCGAAACAAAGAAAGAGTCGCAGTCGAAGTAAGTAATCCATATTCTGACCTTTATCCATGGATGCATTTCTGACTGCAACTTTTCAAACCCTTCCCTTACCCATCCTTGTCCTTGTGATCATCGGTTCCATCCTTGTCCTCGGAAAAGCCGCGGATGTTTTAGTAGATGAAGCTGTTTCACTTTCCACGAGATGGGGTGTTCCTAAAATGATCATTGGGGCAACCATTGTTAGTTTAGGGACTACCCTTCCTGAAGTATCTGTCTCTGTCCTTGCTGCCTTAGAAGGGAATCCTGGTATCGCCCTTGGAAACGCAGTGGGTTCCATCATTTGTGATACAGGCCTAATTCTAGGAATTGCCATCCTCATTTCCCCACCTGACATTGACAAACGCCTCGTCAACCGCCAAGGTTGGATCCAAGTCCTTAGCGGATTTTTACTCGTGTTTGCAGCACTACCTTGGTCAAATCTATCGTCAGTTTTTTCGACCGGTGGTCGCATTGACCAAGGGACAGGGATTGTATTTTTAATCTTACTTGCAGTTTATGTGTATCTCAGCATCCGTTGGTCAAGGTCCAAACCTGGAGAAGTAGAAGCAGGGATTGATGACACAACAGAATACGACGAATCCCCTTTTTGGATCATCTTCATAAAACTTGTTACGGCGATCACTCTTGTCATTTTGTCTTCCAAAGTCCTTATCCCTTCTGTCCAAGAAACAGCCATTCGGTTATCGATCCCTGAATCCATCATTGGGGCAACACTCGTAGCTTTTGGTACAAGTTTACCAGAGCTCGTAACCGCCATCCAGGCCTCAAGGCGTGGCCACTCAGAACTTGCTGTGGGAAATATCATTGGGGCAGATATCCTAAATGTACTTTTTGTTTCGGGTGCAGCTGCAGCAGTGACAAGGAACGGACTCGAAGCACCTGTGAGTTTTTTCAGTTTTTATTTCCCATCCATGCTCATAGTTCTCGTTTTATTTCGTTTGGGGATTGTTTTCTCCAAAGACAAAATCAAACGTCCGTTTGGTGTATTTTTACTAATTATCTATGTGATAGCAACGTTAGCAGGATTTCTTTTTAAAGGATAAAAATTCAATCATTCACCACCTCCTCCTCCTTTTTGGTAAGGTAGGAGGTGTTTTTCCCCCGCCGCCATTCTTCATAACTTAAGATTTTGTTTTCACACTTCTTCTTCTCACAAAGTTCTATCTCAAATGGAAATACACTTGCTCCTTGTCGCAATAACAACTTCCCACCTTCATTATCAAATTGTTTAGGATGATCAAATACAATAATTTCCCTATTTTGTTCCATAGCACTCATTGCAGTAGAAATTGTGCCTGATTTTTTCCCAGATTCCATAATGTAAACTTTTTGGCAAAGACCAGATATCACACGGTTTCGTTTGGGAAAAGTCCATTTCGCAGGTTCCGTATACAACAGGAATTCTGAAATTAACAATTGTTTGGTGTCAGACTTAATTTGTTTGTAAAGATCTCGATTGCCAGGTGGGTATTCAATGTTAAGTGTGGTTCCAAGAACTCCAATCACGGGGATACCAATTTCTAAGGCTGTGACA
The DNA here is from genome assembly GCF_040833965.1 of Leptospira sp. WS39.C2. Taxonomy (NCBI): domain Bacteria; kingdom Pseudomonadati; phylum Spirochaetota; class Leptospiria; order Leptospirales; family Leptospiraceae; genus Leptospira; species Leptospira iowaensis. Next base: position 681,548 of record NZ_CP162142.1, on the reverse strand, counting down.
AAACTTTGCCTATCAATCCCAAGTGCCATACCAGAAACAATGCTTACATTCTCTTTATCGGCGAAGGAACGAACGAGTGTTTTTGTAGCCGAAAGAGAAACAGGAGAAGATTTACGAGTTCCGACAATGGCAATCAGATTTTTTTGTAAAAGACTTACATCTCCCAAACAAACCAAAACGAGTGGAGGGTCATAAATTTCTTTTAAAAGTTTTGGATAATTTACATCATAATAAGAGACTAATTTCCAATTTGGGTCTTTGTTTTTTTCCCAAACCCGGCATTCGGAAATCCAAAGGTTCCAATCTTCTGCCTTAAAAAACTTTGGTAATATTTGAATGAGTGAATCAAAAGAATCGAAATTTCGCCAAACTTTGGTTTTGCGTAATAATGAGGAAACCTTGGGATGGCCCAAAATGGAAAGCACCACATGGGATTAGGTCAATTTGATTTGTTTTGGGCCCCTAAAACATTCAAATTTTTTAAAACATTTTTGTAAGAAGAGTTTTCTTCCAAAGGTTCTCGTATACTCCCTTTTTCTTTCATTTCTTCTAAAATGGATTTGATCCTCGTATATTCATCATACGCAAGAGAAGATTTTCCAACTTGGTATAAAAAATTTGCCTTCGCAAAACGAGTGGGAACATTATAAGGTTCTTTTCTCAGAATTTGGTCTAAAAGCGAAAAAGCAGTATCCAATTCATCATACCCGTTTGAAAGTTTTCCATTCCAACTTTCATCCTTCAAGGAAGAATCAAAATAAACGAGAGCCAATTGGAACGGGAAACGTGAATCGTCCTTGTCAAGTTTTGACAATTGTTTGAATAAAGAAATAGCACGATTCCTTCTTGTCGGTTCCCAACCCATATCTTTGGATGCATTTGCATAAGCAACTGCTGTTTCATATAACAACTGTTTATCTAATTTCCCAGTTTGGATGGCTTTTTCAAAAAATGGCAAGGCTGATTCATAAGAATGGATTTCAAATCCACCTTGTTTGGAATTTGGGACAGATTCCGTTAAGGCTTCTTCGTAATAACGAACACCAAGATCGGCTGATCCAGCGCGCATATAAGCACGTGCAATTTTCCATGAAAGGGCAGCGGACTGGTTTGACTTTTGGACCAGTTTTCGAATCCGCTTTTCCATTTCTTCAATTTCAGCCTCTTCCAAAGCCAATTTCTCTTTCCAATTCACGATGTCTTTTTCAGAAACAGATTCACCACCAATGCGTTTTCGGTATCTGGATTCCGTCAGAGATTTTAAATACTCACAACCGGTAAAAACTAGGACCAAACTCAGAATCACTCCAACTTTAAGGATCAAAACCAATGAAAACCTGTTGTTTTTTGTGCCCATCGGTTCGATTTTAGTTTCTTTCTTTTGGATGAAAAGAAAAAAATGTGATTATGTCTCTTAGTTTTCGAAGTTTGGGTGAAGAGAATTTGGAAGAGTTCTTAACATGGGAAAACCTTTGTTTTCCAGGGGAAGAATGGACCAAAAAAATGATCCAAACTCATTTGGAATTCCATGCCGCTTTTGGAATTGGAAACCAAGACATACAATGTTATGCGTTAGTTTGTGAAACTCCTTGGGAAATTGAAATTTTCCGAATTGCGACACTTCCCAACTTTAGAAAGTTAGGTTTGGCTAAACAATTGTTAGAAAATCTTTTTGTAAAATTCCCAAATAAGGAATTTTTTTTAGAAGTAAAAGAATCAAACGAACCAGCACTCAAACTTTATTTGTCAGTTGGTTTTAATGAACTTGAGAGACGTAAAAAATATTATCCGGACGGGTCAACAGCCGTTCTAATGAAGAGGAAACCCATCGAATGAAAAATGCTTATGTAACTGGCGCATCACAAGGTATCGGAAAAGAATTTGTTAGAGCTCTTGGCAAAGAGTATAATGTTTTTTTAATCTCTCGTACAGAGGCTGATTTAAAAAAAGTCATTTTGGATTTAGAACCAAAATCAAGAGGCATGTTAAAGTATTATGCATTGGACCTCACGAAAAAAAAGGATGTGGATGAACTTGCAAGTATCATAGAAAAAGATAAAGACGCAGAACTTTTGGTTAACAATGCGGGATTTGGAACCGTTGGTGAATTTGCCGCCCTTCCACTTGATAAAGAATTAGATGAAGTGAATTTAAATGTAAAAACACTTGTCCATCTTAGCCACACTGCCCTAAACAGATTCAAAAAAAATAAAAAAGGGTATCTCATCAATGTAGCGTCTATCGCGGGTTATTTGCCAGCACCTGGGAGTGCCATTTATGCTGCAACAAAAGCTTTTGTAAAATCCTTCACAGAATCCATTCATGAAGAAGCAAAAACCTACGGCATCCATGTACAAGCTCTTTGCCCGGGACTCACACATTCTGATTTCCACCAGCGTGCCGGGATCAATAAATCCAAATACCCATCGTTTATGTGGCAAAACGCAGATGAAGTTGTGGAAGAATCGTTAAGTGCTTTAAAATACAACCAAGCAGTTTGTATCACAGGAAGTTTCAACCAAGGTGCCATCACTGTGGCAGAACTTGTCCCAAGAGGTTTTTTACGAAAACTCAGTGGAAGATATTTAAAATTAGAAGAGGAATAAAATGGATGTTGCTAAGTTAGATACTTGGTATCGTAGACTCCTCGTATTATTTTCGATTGTCTGCGGTGGATTCCAAATCTATTACGAAGGGAATGTTTGGATCAATGCTATTTTTGTTGTACTAATGGCAGGGATGGTTGGTTATTATACTAACTTCCTTGCAATCAAAATGTTATTCCAACCTAAACATGGTAAGGTGCTTGGTTGGTCTGGCCTTGTTCCCAAAAACAAATCTAAAATAGCAAAATCACTCGGAGAAAGTATACAAAGTAACTTACTCCACCCCGATATAATCATTGCCTATATTTATGAAAGGAACCTCGTTGAAACAGGGATTCAAAAAATTGTTAAAGAAATTGATGAAGCCATCCACAACGATGAAATCCGAACCCTACTTGTTACCAAAATCATATCCATGTTAAAGGAACGTGGCCCTGAAATTTTAGAAGTAATTTTTGATTTTTCAGAAGAGACCATGAAAAAAATGGCAGAACGACCTGAAGAAGTCCAAAAACTTTGGGAATACACAAGAAACCGCCTAACATATTACTTAACAGAAGAAACCAACCGAGAAGAATTAGGACAACAATTACGTGTTATTTTACTCGAAGAGATGCCAAAACTGGCAAACCTTTTGAATGAAGGACTCGATGAGTATCTAAAATCAAGAAGCACCTTGGGTAAAATTGGCATTGGTGTGAAAAAAATATTCTCCTTCAATGAAGATGCCATCCGTGAACTTTTGGAACGATTTGTCAAAGATCCTGAAACTTCTGATCAATTTATGAAGATGATGGATGATATGATGGCAGGTTTACAAGAAAGACTCAATTCAAAAGAAACGCAAGAATTCATCACAGGTAAAATTTCCAATTGGTTGGAAGCAAGTGGTGACTATGCGAGGCAAAATTTATTACCATCAGGCATCGAACGCCTGCAAGCTTATTTGGATGATCCGAATAACTGGGAAGAAATCGAAAAAAACTTTTTCCGTGCAGTGGATTGGGTCAAAAAACGCCTTCTCGAATTTATGAATAGTGAAGAAGGTAAGGCTTATCTAAAAACCAATATTGAAAAATTTGTTCATAATATCAATGTAACTGCCCTTGTGGAAGAAAGAGTGATGGCTCTCGATACAGATGATTTAGAAAAAATGATTCTCGATAATACTGGTGGAAATTTGGTCGTGATACAGTTCTTAGGTGGAATTTTAGGTATGATTGCGGGTCTCATCCAAGTACATATTTATTTTGCCGTTCCCGTAGGAAGTTTAGTGCTTATCACTTATATTGCTCATTACCGAAACCAAAAAAAATTCGAAGATCCAATTCAGAACAAATAGTGAAAGGAACAGGATACTTCTTGGTAGTGAGGTTCCTGTTTCATTTGTAATCTCACTTCAGAAATCGGAGAAAACAAATAACGAAGTGTGACACTCGGTAATGTTTGGTTTTTTTCCATTTGTCCTATATAGTGTTGGAAATGAAGTCCACCTAACAACTTCCAGTTCCCCCATTCTTTTTGGTACATGGTTTGGACATTTGGTCCATAACGACCTCCTCTTTCCCAATGGGGGTGGAGTTGCGATTTAAAACCAAAAAGAAAGGATAAAGTACCAAAATTATCTTTAGTCTTCGAAAATTCATCCGCAAACGTCCAACCAAAGGCTAGGTCCAAATTCGGAACTTGTTTTCGTTGCCAAAAATTTCCCTTCTGTTCAAAACCCAATTCCCAAAACCGCAAGTGTTCATCTCTTACCATAGTAGTTAAAAAACCCAAATCCAAAAGATAAGACCATTGTTTAGATATCGAATTGTAAGGGCTAAGGGATAATAACCGAACTAAAGTAAAGGATGTGAATTCTATTTTTTTCCCTTCGTATTGCCGGATTGTTCCATCCAAAAACACCAATTCTCCGTTAGGTGGCGATCCTTTCCCAAAATTCAATAAATCGTGGTAAGCAAAACGGTATCTCCATTCTAAAAAATGTCCTAAATTGGAAGTCCCTCCCCCCAATACAATACGTGATTTGGAATGGGTTCCTTCTGGAGGTGGGGGAACTTTCACATTTAACAAAGATTTAGTTGTATCTGGAAATTTGGATCGAAATTCTAATCCAGTTTGATAGTTAGTAGAATTGATTTTATTTTTAGACAACTTTTGGTGGCTTTGGTAACGACTGGTGAGTAAAAACGCATCCATCACAAGTGGTAAACGTAAAGAACTTTCCTTTGATTCATAAGAAGAAAATTGAATCACTTCCTTTTGATTTTTATCTACCATCTCAAAAAAAACTTTTTTTTCTTCTGTATCCATTTCTTGGATAAAATACAGAATTTCCGAATACAAGGAAGGTCTATATTTTTTGTCTATAACAAACTCTTTTGATTCAACGATGATCTTAATGGTGTCAACGGGACTTACCACACCACCTAACTTCTCTTTTAAATTTAGATTTGGTTTGATGACATCCAATACATCAACAAGGAATGACCCACAATTTGCATTTAGAAAATAATAATCGAATTCGGCACGGGACAATTCCCATAAATGAGATACCAAAAGATCCACCTCACCTTCGTTTAATGACAATCGGTATTCCCAAAGGTCTCGGCTCTCTAAATCATTGTATTCATTCACTTTTAAATAATAGGGAAAGAGGGCAAATTTTGCTTTATAACCACCAAACAGTCCATAATATGCATACCGAAAAGGATCTGTATTCGGAACATCGGCAGCTGCATTCACAGCATAATCCAAAAGTTCAGACCCATTTTCCACATTTGTTTTTTGATTGAACTTAAGCATTGTGTGGCCAAAAACAGAAGCAGGTGAAGCCAAATAATAGGAAACAAACACAACGGAAACCGAATCTACCTGTAATGACTCTTTCCAAGTTTCAAATCGATCACAACGAAGGTTTTTCCGTTTTAAAAAATCAACACCAAACATTTGTTTAATAAAGTGATGCCTTGCGGGGAAGGAACAAATGGGATGGATGAGCCCTTCAGGGATGGGTTCCTCTACAAAAAAACTACGAATGGTTGCTTCTAATTCCTCGTTTGGATGATTCTCGCCTCTCTCTGCTAAAAAAAAACGAGGATTAACCACCTTACTTTTGTAATCACCATTCCTTTTAGATTCATAATGGAGTAAACGAAGCCAAAGTGGGTGTTGGTAGTATCGTCTAACACGCGCTTCTTCCAATATTGATTGTAATAAAATTTTGTCTTCGTTTGATTTGGGTGAAAACGATCCCCATTGTTTGGTTTTTTCTAAATCTAAGTCTAGTATCGAATTTGGATCCGCTAACAAAAAATCGATTGGAAAACTGAGATAAAAGCCAATGAGGAAGGCCCACCAGATTCCTTTTATTTCCCTAGACACAAACCAAAATTCTCACTCCACACAAAATGAAAAAATGCTTTTTACTTCCATCCATTCCCTTAGAAATAGCTGAAATGCAAATTCTAAGACCCATTTTTCTCATCGTATTACTTTCTCTTTTGATTACATGTAGTTCTGCAAGCACTGCCCTTTCACGCCTGCCTTCTCTTGGGAATTCGGAACTCTTTGTATCGGAAGAAATTTACCTCCTAAAAGACCTGATCCCTGTTACCAACAAAAAGGAAATCTACAACAAAAACCTGTTTGTGGGAGACATTAATTTTTCAGGTGGCATCTCCCGTGAAAAAACCGTTTGGGGAGAACAAGTGGTCACAAAACAAATTGAGTTCTTAAATGAAACTGGGGTTAAGGAAGAATCCGTAAATTATGTCCGTTCTTTCGTGACAAACCAGTTCAAATCCTATCAGCAATTTACAATATTACAACCAAACAAACTATTCCAAGTCCAGTTCCGAAAGGACTTCACCAAAGTCGCTGACGAAGGGGTAGACAATATCAATATTCCAAACGAAATCCCAGAGTTCAAACTCTCTGGGGGTGCTGATTTTAAAGGGAAAAAGGGAGTATTGCTCATCCCCATCATCCAATATGCCTACTCACATAACGCAGGATGGTTCAATGGCCAGGACTGGGGCTGCATGGCAGGTGTCAGAGCAAAACTTCTGCTAGTTTGGGTCCAAATGGAAACGAAGACCGTTTTACACGTGGAAGGTTTAGAATCAAAACAAAAAGAACTTCAGAATAACCGCTACAATTATCTGGACCGCACTCGTAACTTCCAAAAAATTTGGAAAGAAATTGGCGCACAAATTTAGATTTTGTTTGACGCATTGTGAATCTCGTATCTAATCTGATTCTCTCGGAGGAACTCAACTTGAAAAAAAGTTTACTTTTTTTAATCGCTGCAGTAGCGTTCGTTGCTAACTGCTCATCTACAGTAAAAACTATCCCTGGATTAACTACAGAAACTGTAGCTCTCGCACCTGCTGATTACACAATTAGTGGAGACACAACTGGAAAATCTTGTGGTGGAAGGTTCTTAATTTTCCCTACTGGTATTACAAACAAAAGTGGATTTGTATCAACTATGTTTACACCAGACCCACTTCAACAACAAGCGATCTTTGATGCGATTTCTAAAGTAGAAGGCGCAAACTACCTTGTAAACCCAAGATTTGAAGTTGAATCTACTAACTACTTCATTGGTTCTAGTACTTGTGTAACCGTTAAGGCAAAAGCAGTCACTTTAAAAACTGGCCCTGTGAAATAAGGGAGAGCGCACATGAAAAAAATCATTGTTGTTCTACTTTCAGTTTCGTTTATTATGGTGAACTGTAAATCAACTTCCTCATCTGCTAGAATGGCTGGTGTAGCAACCTTGCCTTTGGCAGCTGCAGCTTATGAGGTTAGTCAAGAAACTTCAGCGAAAGCATGTAATTATGAGTTAGGTTGGTTTACTGAAGAAGGTCTAAGTAATTCGGGAGAATTCCCTAAACTTAATTTTTTTGAATGGTATATTACTGCTCTAACTGGTGGACTTTACTTTGTTTATAAGAGTGGTGATGATAACTCCGTGTTAGCCGCAGCGGTTCACCGTGCTTTGAAAAAAACGGACGGGGATGTATTGTTTGAAATGAAATCAACAACTCAATCTGACGGATTTTTGTTTCCAGACGTTTGTGTGACTGTTTCAGGAAAAACTGCAAACCTAACAGGACCTTCTGTTACAGCAAAAAAATAACGATTCATTTCGTTAGTTGAAATACTCTTTGTGTTTTACAAAGATTTTTCATCAAAAGGAAAGCGGGGAAACAAATTCTCCGCTTTTTTTTACCTCTGGTTCCAAACATTATAACCTAACAAACGAAAAGGAGTCTTTCTTTTGTTTCGAACCTTATTAACCTTCAGTTCTATTCTTTTCCTTTCGTGTTTTCCCACAGGAGAAGAACCAAGAGATCTTTGCAAAAAAAACTTTGGGGACGGGAGAGAAGACAAACGAAATTTCAATTGTTTTTTTGCCTTACAAGGGATTCAGTATGAACTCCGAAGGCCTGTTCCAAACGAAACTCATATCAATACCAATCTCTTCGCCTGTGTGTATTCCGAAATTCAAAATAAAGAATGTGATAAAAGCACCACATTACCAGTGTATATCGGAGATGTGAAATAAGATAGATTTGGAAGGAATTTTATATTGTAGAAATATCGATTTGCTAACTCGACTGCTTTTTTATACTCATTGATTAGAAATATTTTATAATCATCTGGAAATCGAGTCCATACCTCGTAAACGAACTAGTAGAACAGATGTAAGCTGGTCAATTGTGTCCTGAATCGAAACAGTTAATCGCTAATGTTTCCTGAATTTTGAAATCACTCACTTCAAAATCCAGGATATGATAATTTACTGATATAGTTTATCTCGGTAAATATCGTTCACAAAATTATCTGGGACATTTTGATTGGTTATATAACTTTTTGGTTTAAATGGCATCACAAATAACAAGAGTAATTGCCTTACCTCAATCACATCATTTTCGTATGTGTACCTTTTAATTTCTTTGCCTTGGTTGTACGCGACAAATTCTGTTTTCCCCGTTATTTCACCAAAAGTAGGAAATAATCCTAAAGTGATTACAAATAGTGTGGATGTTAGTATAAGTGAGCTTGTTGGTTTAACTTTTGTTGTTATTTCTATATTTACCAAATTTTTGCTTTTTAATTTGCTCACATCATCTAATCCAACAACGTAAAGATTAAATTTCTCAATGCATTTACAGCCAGAAATGATTTCTGTAAATACTTGTTTGTTTGCCTTATGGGTTTCTTCGCTAACAGGGAATTTTTCGCCAATGGCATTAAAGTGACCATAGTCTAACACAAAGTCAATATTCGAGATTTTTTTATCAATCTTTGCAGGATTAAATGTTGGAGGATCGTTTTTTAAATAGGTGATACATTGGCTCAAAGAAATGACGAGAGCCAAAAGCGGTAATATTTTTAAGAATGTCATAGTGTTCCTTTTTGAATTATGAACTATTGGGATTCACTAAATTACTATTTTCATCTATAAAATGTCAAATTCGAAACACTTCTGTTAGTTTATTTTCTCTAATCCTATTTTAATCCTTTTGAAATTCTTCTCCTGAATAGTAAATCACAGGATTTCCCTCTTTTTTTCCTAATGTAAGTTTCTCACCCAAATTACGCCCATACCCTAAGATCCTAAGTGTATCATTTGTTTCCCATTGGCAAGGGACTTGGATTTTACTTTCCATTCCACCTAATAAATAGTAGATGGTTAGGAGTGGGAATCCACGTTTGTCTTTTTCCAATCTGAGTTTGGAAACAATGGAATATGGTTCCTTTGTGACAAAGTCTCCAAAATACATACTGTCAGGAAAACGTTGGTCCGGGTTAAACTTCACACCGATCCCAACAGTCCCTTTCGGCAAATCAGGGGAATACAAAGTAAAAATGGGATTCCCTTCCCAAGTTTCAAATTCCACCCTAGTTTCGTTCATTTTGGGATCTTCTATTTTGATAAGACCAAAAAATACCCGTAAGTCGAGGCCATAACGGTTTTCTTTTGTTACGAGACCAAAATCAAGACCCATCAAACTGAGTGTAGGTGGATTTCCATCTTTGAATTCATGGATTCCAAAAGGGGAAACATACAATCCTTCTTCACCTTTCACCATTTCCGTTTTTGTTTGGTTTGGCAATTGGGTTGGTTCTGGATGATACCCCATTTTGTATTCCCATAAGACTTCCATCACTTTGGTATTGGTTTCTTTCAAATTCCCTGTTTGCAAACCGAGAGTATTACCAGCAACAAAACTTACAATTTCTGTCTTTGGGTCATAAATGAGGTCAGAAAAAAACGGAGGTAAGGATCCAGAATGCCCATAAAACCATACCGTTTTTCCATCGGCTATGTAACTGGATTTCATCACAGGGAGTCCTAATTGCATTTCAAAATTGGCAACGGGTCCATATTGTGTTCTGTGAAATTCATCAAAACTCGCAGCAGATAACAAACCTTTGTTTTGTTTACTTTGGAAAAAAACTTTCATAAAACGACCCATATCCTCTGCGGTCGTGGAGATGGATCCCGCTGTTAAATCTCGAATCACTGGTCGGATTGTTTTCGTTTTCCATAAAATTCCGGAATAACCCGTGATGAGATCTGATGTTGGTAAATTTTCGAGTAAAGTGGTATTTTCCATCCCCGCTTTTTCAAAGATATGAACCCGGAAAAAAGATTCAATCGAATCACCGGACGCTCGTTCAATGATATTTCCAAGTAACCCAAAACTCAAATTGGAATAGGAATGGATTTTCCCTGGTTCGTTTCGTTCCACTCCTTCTAGTGCTTTTGGAAGTGATCGAAAGGAATGGTAAATGTCCTCTTCTTTAGCATCGGGAGGGAGGAAAAAACCTTTTGCCAAATCAGAAGGAAGTCCTGATTGGTGGGTGAGTAAATCACGGATTGTGATCTCACGGTAACCTTCCTTTTTTGATTTCATCAATTTGATTTCTGGTAAAAATTGTGCCACAGGATCATCTAACTTAAGTTTACCGGATTCTTGTAACTTTAAGATGGCAATTCCCGTGAATAGTTTTGTGATACTTCCGATTTTGAATCGGTCTATTTTTCCAAAGGTGACATCACCTATCTGAGAATGATGTATCTCTCCATCTCCCATCATGTACATATAAGATAACGAATTGATCCCGGAAGGAGAAAGTTTTTCCCATTGGTTTTGGATTGTTATTTCTGTTTTTTTTAAATTTTGGAAATAGGAAGTTTCTTTCGAATCACCACCAGTCGTACATTGAAAAAGGAAGATGATAAAAAATACAAAGATGATACGAAACGGAAAAAAGGAATCAGGAGATAATGATTTGGTTTTAGTTTTTTTGGAAACGGGTTTAGGTTGTGGTTTGTTTCCGTTTAGTTTTGTTGATGGAATCTTTTTTTCTTGTTTCGATTTCATACCCACTAAGAAAATCAAATTGGGTTTTGTAACAAGTTTATAAAAACCATAATCCTCCAAACCTATGGAATGAGGAGTGATCGCTATGCCAATCGGAAAGAACAACAAAACAAGGCCTTCGTTTGGACCTTGTTTGTTCGGAAGTTAGCTTAAAATTCGGAGTGATTTATTAGTCTTGGATCACACTCATTGAGTATTCAGAAATTGCCTCACGGCGTTTTTCTGCATAATCTTTGTGGAACCATAAATCTTGTGTGGTTTTGGCTGTTTTTTTGTTACCAATGGTAATGGTAGTCATACAATGATCCACTGCATACTTCATGGCTTCTTTCCCTGTTTCCCCAAGACCTTTGTTCCGTTTTTTACGTGTGATTTCAGCGCCTTGTTTGTTGACTCTAGCAACTAACTTATCGTAGTCGGAATCATCAATACAGAAAACAGTTTCTTTTTTTGCATCTTTCCACTTCACATCCACCTCATAAAGTGGTGCTGCAGAAATATTGATAAAACCTAATTCAAACAGTTCAGGCCAATATTCATAAAAGAAGGACAACATCAAAGAACGAATCGCATACCCATCAAAATCCGCATCCGTAATGATACTGATTTTATCATAATTCAACTCATCGATGGATTTTACTTTTTGGTCAAGAGGAAGGCCAACAATGGCTACAATGTTTTTCATCTCTTCATTCTGTAAGGCTTTGGCAAGTGACATTCCCTTACAGTTAAGTGGTTTTCCCCGAAGAGGGAAAAGGCCATGTAATTTTGGATTCCTTGCAGGGCGTAGTCCCGCAATCGCCGAGTCCCCTTCTGCCACGAACAAAATTCGGCCTGGATCGTTTGGTTTGCCAGTCGGAGGCATAAGCTTAGGGATGTTGTTCCGAGACGCCTTACGGAGGCCTTTCTGCGCATCCTCGAGCTGTTTCATCTGGGTTCTGCGTTCCATCACCATCTTAATTTCTTCGATGAGGCCCGTTTTTTTCAAAAGTTTGTCCAAATGTTTGTCCACTGACTTTCGAATGTCCTCATTTAAGTCATTGATGAGGTAAGACTTATCTTGGGATTTAAAACGTGGGTTTAAGATCCGAAGGTTCACATACATGTGAAAACAACTTCTTACGTCATTACGTGTACATTGTGTGTTGAGTTTCTTTTCTAAACTGACAATTTGTGATTTTTTACGAACCTCATCACAAAGTCGATTTTCCAAATACTCAATCGCTGATCCGCCTTGTGGGCAAAAAATAGAGTTCACCCAAGTAAGGGTTTTATTTTGTCCCACCACAACATAGGTGTCCATGTGGATTTGTGATGCAGAGGTTTTGTCAGAATAATCTAATTTGTAGTACACCATCTCGGAGTTACTAAAAATCTCATCAAAACCTTTTTTGAATTTGTATTTTTCTTTTCCTGTTTTGTGGATAAACACCACTTCAAGACCTGGGTTTGACATCGCAATGTCTTGCAGGTATTGTTTCACCAAATTGATGTTAAAAGAAGTGTCCAAATTATTAAAATACGCAGGGTTCAGTTCAAATTCAACTGTGGTACCGTGGTCTTCTTTTTTGGCCGTTTCTGTGATTGCAGTCATCCCTGTTTTGTCACAAGGGGCTTTTAGTTGTTTGATCTGGTCAGCAGAAAGTAAAGGGCAATCCACAAATGTACCATGTTCATCATAATACAAATGAACTCGTTCAGTGTCTTCTTTCGAAAGTTTGAAACTGCGGATGACTTTTTTTACATCATCATGGATGCTAAACATTTTTTTGTAAGCTTTTCCACCATTGATTGTTTTCACTCGAAAGAAAGAAGATACCATTCTTACAAGTGAAATCCCCACTCCGTTTTGTCCGGCAACATGGTCTTCCTTAACTTTGTCGTCAAAGTTTTCCCCATACATCAAGTGGAGGTAAACACCTTCAGCATTATCAGCAGGAATCCCACGACCATTGTCTTGGATCGTCACTCGTTTGCGATCAGTAGACAATTGAACAATGAGTTTGTTCATCTTGTCTTTTTCGGGAATGGATTTGTCGTTTAAGTTCTTTCTGTACTCATCCACACAGTTCATACAAGCTTCATCCAAACATTTGAGTTTGGCTGGTATGTCGGATAGTTCTTCGTGTACAATGTCATATTTACCAGAGTTGTCTTTGGTAAAAAAATGTTGTTCAAATGTAGATAGGGAGTTTTGCCCAAGCCACATTCCCGTACGCATACGAACGTGTTCTACGTTCGATAATTTCTTAAAATTTCGCGAATTTCCTGAGGTTTTTTCAGTTTTTTGAGCCATAATTATCTATTTCGGATCCCATTTTTTCTTCAGTTCATCCAACTCATCTGTCATAAAACCAGTGAGTTTTTTATCATCTTTTTGGAGAGTTGTATACTCTGTGTATTTTGTTTTTGCTTCTACAATGGCTTCTTCACATTTACGAACTTCTTCCAAAGTCATACGATACACAGGGATTGAAGACAACCATTCAAAATATACGAATTTGGAAGCTTTTAATTTATCTTCAAATTCCTTTTTTGATTTAATGCCTGTTACTTTTTCGTTCCACTTCTCTTTGATGAATCGAATGAGTTCAGAGTTACGATCAATTTTTTCTTTTTCAAGTCCAGCAAGCCGTTTGAACCTACGGATGAGGTGGGTTTTACGGAAATCACAGAAACGTTTGATGATTTCTTCTGGAACAAAGTTACGAAGTTTACCTTCGTGAGTGATGACGTTGATGGTCAGAACTTCGTTGTTTTCTTTTGAGAAGAGTTCTTTGATTTCTTTCTCGGATGGTTCTTCACCTTTTTTCGCAATGAGTTCAATTTTAAAGGTTTGGCTGGAATGATCGATGTAGTCTTTTAACCAATTGTCTTTTCTTTCGATCAGATCATCCAAATAATTCACAACCTTTTCACGGTTCCAATTCATTGGTGAATCAACTAAATACAATTTCCCATCTTCTTTTTTGAAGCCGAAAGTAGTCGACATAACAGTGTTACCATTGTCATTTTTTGACAATTTCACTTCGCCACCGTATCCTTTGTACCATGGAGTGATCTTTTTTGGTTTGCCTGTTTTTAAATAGGTTACTTGTGAATCGATAACATCACTGAGTTTATGTGCTGGAATGAAACAACGAAACCCAGTTGCAATCCCTTGGATATTATTTAAGAGGACAACAGGAACCTTTCCCACAAAATGAATGGGTTCGTCTTCTGTCTCATCGTAGTTTTTTACATAATCTATGTCTGGTAAACTTTCAAAAAAACCTAAGTCTTTGGCAAAGTCAGAGAGTTTGACTTCTGTATACCGTGGTGAAGCGATCGCATTGGGATCCAGGACGTCTCCAAATGTTCCTTCTCCATGTACTAAAGGATAATTATTAGCAAAAGCAAAGTCTTGTGCCATTTGCGAAAGGGCATCTTGGATGGATCTATCTCCATGAGGGTGGTATCCCATGGCAAGACCTGCGACTTTTACGGTTTTTGTATGTCGGTTTCTCGCATCAGAGTTCCACATAGCCCAAAGAATTCGTCGTTGAACAGGCTTTAGGCCATCAATTTCTTGCGGAATTGCTCTCGAATCGCATACATAGCGCGAGTATTTCCTTTGGTCGTCATTCACTTGGTCTTCAAAGGGGCGTTTCGGATACTGTTCTTCGTTCTTCATGGTTCCAAATGACACAGGGGTGCGATGAATTGACTTGTCAAGCGGTTTTCCCTTTTTAGACTGGCGATACGCACCTATCTATGTCCTCACAAACTCAAGAATACACCCGTTTTCATTGGCTTATCTGGTTCTTGATTTTTTTTTCCATCTGCAGTTGCCAAAGCCTAAATTCTCTCCTTTCGAGAGATCCCAAAACTGAAATTCCTGCTTCCGTTTTGTTTCTCAAATCACCTCGCAAAATGAATCTCACTTTCTTCAAAGAAGGTTCATCTCACTACCGTTGTATCCAATGGGAACCTGGTAAAACAACTGGGTATGCGGAAAAAATTGAGCTAAGTTTCATTGCTTATGACCCAAGTTTTACATCCAATATCAATTCTGAATTTGGAACTGATCTCGTTGAATCTTATAAATTGATTTGGAATAGAAAAGTTGGTAAATTCCAAAGGGATAAGACTGATAAAAAAATTATCTTTGTTTATAAAGATTCTTTTTTCAAAGAAGTGAAAGGGAATACAATAGAATCCCTCCTTGAAAACCAAATCACATTGAAAGAAAACAAATCTTCCATCGATGAAATGGAAGTGTTCGAACTCAGTGGAGAAACAGGTATCCTTTTGGAAGAAGGAAATCGTTCTGAGATAGGTGGTGAAAATCGTTGGTCACATAATATTGGATCAAACCAATTTTTCACATCTTCTAGTACTTTCACAAAAATAACGAACCAAACAATCGTTACTGAACATACATCTACACATTACGATTATAACCAACTTAGTTATGAATGGAACGAAACAGAACCAAACAAACTATTTTTCAAACTAATTTATAAAGAAAACAATTTATTATTATACTTTGTTCCTCCCTATACCAATGGTTTGACTACCAAAACCAAAGAACCATTTGGTTACAAACGAATGGGAGACTTTTTACTCAAAGAGGATTTGAAATGACAGAAGTTCGTACACGTTTTGCCCCATCTCCATCTGGATTCCTACACGTTGGAGGAGCAAGAACTGCTCTATTCAATTACTTATATGCAAAAGCAAAAAAAGGTAAATTTTTACTTCGCATTGAAGACACAGATCAAGACAGATCCACCGAAGCATCTTTCAAAATCATTTTAGAATCACTTAAGTGGCTTGGAATGGAATGGGATGAAGGCCCAGGTGTTGGTGGACCTAATGGACCTTATACACAATCAGAACGAATTCATATATACAAAGAATACACTGACAAACTTATAAAAGAAAAAAAAGCTTACCGTTGTTTTTGTACAGCTGAAGAATTGGAAGGCAAAAAAAAACAAGCGGATGCAATGGGCATTCCTTACATCTACGATGGAAAATGTTCTGATTTAAGTGACGAAGAAATCAATTCACAACTAGAGAAAAAAACTCCCTTCACAGTTCGTTTCAAAACCCCACATAAAATTGTGATCGTAGATGATATGATCCAAGGCAAAGTAAAGTTTGAATCAAAACTGATTGGAGATTTTATCATCGTAAAATCGGATGGATTCCCTTCGTATAACTATGCTGTGGTGATTGATGATGCACTTATGAACATCACTCATGTGATCCGAGGTGTGGGCCACCTTTCCAATACACCAAGACAAATTATGATCTTTGAAGCCTTTGGTTTCCCTCTCCCAAGATTTGCACACGCAAGTGAAATTGTCGGAACTGATGGGAAAAAACTTTCGAAACGTGCTGGAGCAACTTCAGTTCTTGCTTTCCGAGATTTAGGTTATTCGAGTGAAACCATGAGAAACTATATGGCACTTCTCGGATGGACTTCTCCTGAAGGCAAAGAATACATGAGTGATGAAGAATTGTGTAATGTATTTGATGTAGAGCGTTGTTCTAAATCGCCTGCTACTTTTGATGTTTTCAAAAAACTAAAAGAAGAAGAAAAGGAAACCGTTGATTTCAATAAACTATCTTTGTTGGGTCTTGCTGAATACTTAAACCCAAAATCAAAACTCAATTGGATGTCGAACAAATACATCCGTGATGCCAAAATTGAAACACTTGGCAAAGCATTAGAACCATTTTTAAAAGACTGCCAAATCCCCGATGCGTATAAATCAGGAGAAAACCCACAACTCCTTTCCATATTGGATTCGGTCCGAGTGTATTTGGACAGACTCATCCAAGCCCCTCCCTATATTGAAGAATTTTTCCTAGAAAATCTCAGTTTCGAAAATGATGAAGCCAAACAATTGGTGTTGGAAGGCAAAGGGAAAGAAGTCGTCACTCACTTTTACCAAATTGTCAAAGGAAGTTCCCTGACCACTCCTGATGCATACAAAGAGGCAATGGCGAAAGTTGGTGAAAGCACAGGTGAAAAAGGAAGGACTCTTTTTATGCCAATCCGTTCCATCACAACTGGCAAATCCCATGGATTGGAACTTCCCATCCTCTTTAGTCTCCTTGGACAAGACAAGATGGTCAAAAGAATGGAACAATTGGCAGGGATCTTAGGAATTTCACTTAGGTAAATTTTTTACTGCTTCGTTCGGTTTTAAGGTATTTTTGACTTTTTTTCTCACTTCGCATCGTGTATTATGATGAGAGAGAGGAAAAAGCGGCCTTTGACAGCACCATCTGAAGTGATTCCCTATCTGTTAAGCCCTTCGCCAGGTTCATACGCCATGTTCCTGCCTCCCGATATGTCTTCTGTCAAACAGTTCCGCCAAGAATTAAAACGAACTTTAGAAGACAATGGTTTCAGCTTTGATAACATCATGCAAATTGAACTCGCTGCAGATGAAGCCTTGACCAATGCAGTTGCTGCAAATGTTTCCTGTGCTTGTGATGAAACTATCATCTGTCGTTGGCGGATAGACTCAGCAAAGTTCACTTTGTACATCCTAGATTATGGATCAGGATTATCTGGTGAGTCCCCTGTCCCTGATAATGACAAAGAACTTTTACGCGCAAACCAATCACAATGTTTTTCTACCTTCCTCGATCATATCAAAAACCACCAAAGTAAAAAACCAGAAACCCTCCCTTATAATGGTTCCGGCCAAAAACATAAGAACATGGGAAAAGGATTGAAAATAATCAATGCCATGATGGACTCCGTAAAAGTAATGTTTCACGGAGAAGGAATGGTAGACGAAGCACCGGCAGGGTTCAAAGTAATGGGCTCTATCATCGCACTCGAATACGACCGTTCCAAACACTTATAATTTGATTCTACATATCAACACTTCCCGCGAATGGCGTGGTGGAGAACAACAGCTTTATTATCTCGTCCAAGGTTTGGCAAATTTCAAAATCCCCCAAGTAGTTGTGGGACAACCTGGTTCCCCTTTAGAAACTAAATGTAAAGACAATGGATATGAATTTTTTCCAATTGAGATGCGTGGCGAATGGGATAGAAAAGCATATAAGAATATTCGATCTCTCTGTATTTCAAAAAATATCAAACTCATTCATACCCATACCGCCCATGCACATACATTGGCTCTATTAGCGAAAAGAAACCATCTTAATATCCCACTCATTGTTTCCAGAAGAGTCGATTTTAAACCAAAAACTAGTTTTTTCTCAAAATGGAAATACCAACACCCAGCTAACGATTATTATCTGCCAGTTTCTCAGAAAATCAAAGAAGTGATGATGAGCAGTAAAATTGATCCCGAAAGGATTATCACTGTATATTCTGGAATTGACCTCAAACGTTTTTCGAAACCTACAGCACATGAATATTTACGGGAAGAATTCCAAATTCCAAAAAAGGCTGTCGTAATCGGAAATGTAGCAGCCCTAGTTGATCATAAAGACCAAGAAACATTGATTCATGCCATCTCAAAGATGAAAACTAATTTAGATTTTCGACTTTTGATTGTTGGAGAAGGGAAATTAGAAAAAAAACTCAAAAGTCTAACGGAAAGTTTAAACCTAAATGATAAAATCATTTTTACAGGTTATAGAAAAGATATTCCCGCCTTACTTTCTTTATTTGATATTTTCACATTGACTTCAAAGGAAGAAGGACTTGGAACTGCAGTACTCGATGCAATGGCTTGTAGTTTGCCGATTGTTGCAACCAATGGTGGTGGTATAGGAGAGATGTTGGACCATAATGAGGGAGCTTTTGTTTGCCCAGTGGGTGATTCCGATTCCATTGCTCTTGGCCTGGATAAACTTGTATCCTCTGAAGAACTTAGGAATCAATTTGGAAACTTCAACAAAACATCTGTAAAGCGATTTTCAGTTACTAAAACAATCGATAAAACAAAATTAATCTATTATTCTTTTTTAGGTGATTCCTTGTATGGAGAAGGCAAATGAGCGGAAGATTATTAATCATCGATGGGCATGCACTCGCATTTCGTGCTTATTTTGCCTTTGCTGCATCTAATTTAACCAATTCCAAAACAGGACTTCCCAGTGGTGCGATTTTTGGATTTTGGAGGATGCTCTTCAAACTATTACAAGATGAACATGTCACTCACATTGCATTTACGTTTGATCCTGGAACAAGGTTAGAACGAAACGATATTTACGAAGATTACAAAGCTCACAGAAAACCAATGCCTGAGGACTTAAAACCTCAAATCCATAAAATTTATGAGATGTTGCAAGCCTTGGAATTCCCAATGTATAAAATCAACGGGATCGAAGCAGATGATATTATTGGTTCCTTATGTAAAAAATTCGGAAAAGATTTTGATGAAATTGTCATCCTTTCCAGTGATAAAGATTTATACCAAGTTTTAGATAAAAACATACACATGTTACGTGGAAAGCGCGGAGTTTCTGAATTTGAAAAAATAGATCCAAAATGGGTAAAAACAAATATTGGAATCACAAAAGAACAAGTCACCGATTATATGGGTTTACTTGGTGATGCTTCAGACAATATCCCAGGTGTCAAAGGCATTGGTGAAAAAGGTGCCGCAAAACTCATCCAAGAATTTGGAGATTTAGAAACCATTTACAAAAAAATTGATAAGGTCAAAAACAAATCTCTCATCGATAAACTCATCGCTGAAAAAGAAAATGCATTTTTATCAAGAAAACTCGCAACTATTGTAACGAATCTCAAACTTGATATCAAAAAGTCGGATCTAAAACTACCGAACTATTATGATCCAAAAAAAGTGCAGTACTTTAAAGATGAAGGTTACAATGTCCTCCATCGAGATTTAGCAAAACAAGCAGGCATCCCCATTGCTAGTGATGGCGACTCAAAAGAAGAAACACCTGCTGCCAAAAAGTCCACGAAAGGGAAAAAAGAAACGAACAACGACGAATCTATAGATGGTTCCAAAAAAGGAAAGGGATCACAGTCCAAATCCGCAGTTGTCGCTAAACAATCTTACAAACGAATTTTATCCTTAGATGAATTAAAAAAAATCGTCTCCAAATTAAACCCGAAAAAACCTTTATCAATTGATACCGAAACCACTTCGCAAGATCCCATGTTAGCGGAGTTACTCGGTGTTTCTTTTTCCGAAGATCCAGGTGTTGCCTATTATATTGCATTTTCCCATTCGGAATCCATCTATAGCCACCTCCTACCAAAAGCAGAAGAAGCACTTCAAATCCTAAAACCAATGTTAGAGGATGCAAAATGGAAAAAACTTGGCCAAAACATTAAATACGATCTTTTAGTATTTCGTAATTATGGGATCGAACTCAATGGAATTTATTTTGATACCATGCTTGCCTCTTATCTTCTAAATCCTGGAGAAAGACGCCATAACATGGATGATATGGCAGTTGACTATCTCAACTACAAAACAATCACTTACGAAGAGTTAGTTGGTACAGGCAAAAAGAAACAAAATCTTTATGATATAGATCCAGATAAAGTATCTGAATATGCTTGTGAAGATGCAGATATTACATTACAACTCCATAATGCACTATCACCTAAAATGGAAGAAGGGATACATAATAAACTTTTTTATGAAATTGAAATGCCAGTATTACTTACCTTGGCCGACATGGAATATGAAGGGATTGCCGTAGACAAAAAATACTTTGAATCTTTGTCAGTTACCTTTGATACCAAAATCAAAGAACATGAAAAGAACATTCATTTTTATGCGGGAAGGCAGTTTAATGTTAATTCCACAAAAGAACTACAAACCGTATTATTCGAAGATTTAAGTCTCCCTGCTGAGAAAAAAACACAAACTGGGTATTCAACAGATCATTCTGTTTTAGAATCCCTACAAGGCACTCACCCCATCATCGACGATTTATTAGCCATTCGAAAATTTTCTAAATTAAAATCAACGTATACGGATACTTTGCCAACACTTGTAAATCCAAAAACAAGTCGGATCCATACCAGTTATAACCAAACCATTGCGGCCACTGGACGGCTCTCTTCTACAAATCCAAACTTACAAAACATCCCCATCAAAGATGAAGAAGGAAGGTTATTACGAAAAGGATTTCTTGCTAAAAAAGGTTTCGAAATCCTTTCCCTTGACTATAGCCAAATTGAACTTCGGATTATGGCGCATTTCTCCAATGATCCCAATATGATTGATGCTTACAAATCGGGAGCTGATATTCACAAAAGAACTGCCGCGGGAATTTTTGGAGTTTCAGAAGACCAAGTAACTCCCGATATGCGAAACAAAGCAAAAGTTGTGAACTTTTCTGTGATTTATGGTGTTACTTCTTTTGGATTGTCCAATAATTTACGAATCAGCCGAAAAGAAGCAAAAGAGTTTATTGAGAAATATTTTGCCGCATACAAAGGTGTTGCCACTTATATGGAAGAGATCGTAGAGTTCTGTAAAGAAAATGGATATGTAGAAACCCTACTTGGGCGTAGGCGTTACCTACCTGACATCCATTCTTCGCATAAGATGGTAAGTGAAGGGGCCAAACGTGTTGCCATCAATTCTCCGATCCAAGGGACTTCGGCAGATATGATCAAATTGGCAATGATTCGAATCCATGAAAAAATCAAAAAAGAATCTTATCGATCCAAACTTTTATTACAAGTGCATGATGAACTTGTTTTTGAAGTAGATCCAAAAGAAAAAAATGATTTTTATAAAATGGCAAAAGAAGAAATGGAAACTGCTATGATACTCAAAGTTCCAATTGTCGCACAAGGCAAGTTTGGTGGAAATTGGGATGAAGCACATTAGGCCATATTTTGGCCTTCTTTTCTTTTTTGTACTTTATCTCTGGAACTTCCCTAATGTTTTCCAATCAAATGAACTGCTTGGAAAATTTGATTGGGATATGTATACCTTCCATGTAGAGTTTTTACGAAAATCCTTTTTAGAATTTGGAAGTTTTCCTTTCTGGAATCCTTATTATGGGGCAGGTTTTCCAGTCTGGGAAAACCCATCGAGTAAACTGGGGAGTTTCACTCACCTTTTTGCACTTTTTTTCACAGGCCTTACGGCACTCAAACTAAGTTTCATTTTTTACTTTGTACTTTCTGGGATTTTAAATTTCCACTCCTTTCGTTTGTACAATAAGTCTTCTCATCTAACATCAATTATCTTTGTTTGTATGTTCCAATTCTCTGGTTATTTTTTTCAAAAATTTTATGCAGGTCACATGAACCAAATCCAAGGATTCCTCTTACCTGCTTTTGTTTTTTATTTTTTATCCCTTTTAACAAACCCAAATAAATGGATTTTTTGTCTTACCCTCACCATCGCCTACATACTGTTATCGGAAGGTGCTATTTACCCAATCACACAAATCGCGTTTTTGCTAATTTGTTTAAGTATCAGAGAGATTTTCATTTCGGAACAAAAAGAGGATTCCATACAACGTTTGATTGTTATGATCTTTTTGATCCTTTTTATTCTTTCTTTCAAATGGGTTCCCATGTTTCTTTTTGTCCATAAAGTTGGGAGGTATTTTGTTCCCGATAATTTTTCACTTTCTTTATCTGATTTATATCCTATTTTTTTTGGACCTTCCCAACACCCTCTGCTTTCTCAATCGCTAACTAAGATGCAATACCGTTATTGGGAATATGGAAATTATATTGGCCAACTCCCTTTGTATGCGTCACCACTGCTTCTATTCAGCAAACGTAAGTCATATTTTGTTTTGGGACTACTTTTGGTTTTAATATGGATGATGTTAGGCAAAACGGCATTATTCTCTCCTGCAAGCCTAATCGAACATATCCCCGTTTATTCTTCGGAAAGAGTTTATCCACGGTGGAGCCTAAGTGTGGTATTTTTGTTTACTTGGTGTTTGGTGGAAGGATACCAAACAGTTTTTGACTTGGTTAAAGAAAAATTCAAAATTTATTTTTCTATTTTAACATTAGTATTTTTATCCTTACACACCTTAGATGTGCGTAAAAAAAACACAAAGTATTTAGATGAAATTTTTGTCTTACAACCTCAAACAAGAATCCAAGAAAACAAAGAATCGTATCCAATTACCGTACAAACTTTACCTGATTATCGCTCTGATTCTCGGATGGTCCTTGCGATTCGAAACAATTTATCCACAAATGATATCTATGAGAACCTAACTTTTTACTTCACAAACCTACCGTTTGATTCACAAGAGTATCATGGTGAATTTTATTTATACCCTTCTTTTGAGAAAGTAAAACCAATCCAATGGAAACCAGATCAGTTTACCTTTGGCCCATTACCCCAAAGTAAACTCTTGGTGTTCAACCAAAAGTTTCACTCAGGTTTCGTTACGAACGTTAAAAATGCTATACCTTGTTCATGGAATGGATATTTGGCGGTGCCTATAAAATCAGAAACTCAAACCTTGGTGGTGGAATATTCGATTTTAAATTCCTACAAATTTTATAACCCTTCGGATCCATCCACGATTTGCCCAAAGTCTTTTTGAAATCGGCTCCTGATTTTTAGTATTCATGAGGAAATAAATTTCTTTACATTGGTTCTAAAAAAAAGGAAAATTTTCGATTGTGGTAACCTTACAAATAATCACTTGGAACTTTTCTTTTGAAAATTGAAACAAATAGTCACATAGGTCATTTAGTCACTCAATTCCAAGTGTACCTGTCATTGATTTGTAATGATACAATTACCTCATTCTTTCCTGGAATTTCATTGGAATGTCACAAAATCGTAACCGAGATCCTTTAGCGTAACATGAAGATAAACAAGAGGAAACAAAATCCTATGAAACCAAATACAATCAACAAAACAGAACGAATCTTAGAAGTTCGTTTAGCGGAAAACCAACTCGAAATTGAAAGAGCACTTGCGTTACGTTATGAAGTGTTTAACTTAGAAATGGGAGAAGGTCTGCCACAATCTTCTGCTACTAGAAAAGATCGTGATGAGTATGATTTGTACTGCCACCACCTCATCGTTATTGATAAATCTACAGATGATAAAAAAATCGTCGGAACCTACCGAATTCTGACACGACAAAATGCAAAAAACGGAATTGGTTTTTATAGCGAAAACGAATTTGATATCACATCTATTTATAACCTACCAGACGAAATTGCTGAAGTAGGTCGTTCTTGTGTCCACCCTGATTACAGAGATGGTTCCGTAATTTCTTTATTATGGCAAGGCCTTGCAGAATTCATGAACAAACATAACGTTCGTTATCTCATGGGATGTGGTTCCATTCACTCTACTGATGTTTCTGTTGCTTCACAATCTTACGGTTTCTTAAAAGCAAAAGATGCGATTGCCCCAGAAGAATTCCGTGTGTATCCAAATCCTGATTATATCCTACCTGGGTTTGATGAGAATTTCCATGTGGAAGATCCGAAAGCAATCTCCAAAAATATCCCTCCACTTTTGAAAGGATACCTCCGAGTGGGTGCTAAAATCTGTGGAATTCCTGCACTGGATTCTGTTTTTGGTACTACGGACGTGTTCATTCTTTTCGACCGCAAGGAAATTACGGAGAGATATGCAAAACACTATATGAATGCATGAGCCAAAACCAAGAAATTGATTACCAACACCCAACCAAACAGGACCAAATTCGATTTTTCGGTTTTACCCTCTTTTTGGTAGTTGGAATCACTCTTGGTTATTTTTTAGGCATTCCTCGGTATTATCTCGGATGGTTTTCTTTCGCGATTGCATCATTCTCTGTGGCTGGAAATGATGCAGTCCAAACCATCGGAACTTTTATCGAAAGTAAAAAGTCAGTCCATTGGCTCCAAAAGATCCTAGTTTTCGGTGGTCTTTTATTTTTTGTACACTTACTTGCTTGGTTTATCCATGGAGGAGAGATCCACTTTCATAGATTGGATTCCATTCCCGAAACAAAAGAATTCAATTTACTCCAACTCCTCGCACCTGTTTTACTTGTAGTCATCACTCGATTACGAGCGCCCGTATCTACCACATTTCTCGTCTTAGGTTTGTTTGGTGGCAAAAGCATCGACCAAATGTTAACCAAATCTTTTTTTGGATATGGACTCGCATTTCTTGTCGCTATAGCGGTTTGG
This sequence comes from Leptospira sp. WS39.C2, assembly GCF_040833965.1. NCBI lineage: Bacteria > Pseudomonadati > Spirochaetota > Leptospiria > Leptospirales > Leptospiraceae > Leptospira > Leptospira iowaensis. The sequence continues at coordinate 656,436 of NZ_CP162142.1, read as the reverse complement.
GCCATCCTTGTCAAAGTTGACCCACATGAATACCATGAAGTCCATACACCTGATCCTGTTTCAGAGAGGAGATGGTCGAGGTTACAATGGTTGTCTACCATGTACCTTTGGGTGGCATGGCTTTTCCAAGACACAGCCAATATCGCGGTTTTCCTTCCAAGGCAATTGGGGATTTTCGAATTCCTCGCTGCCGTTTTCATACTTATCTTTGCCCTTCTTGTCATCATCCGCACAAACGGTGGGACGATCCAACGAGTGGTTTCCGAAAAATCCGACATCCAGTGGGCAAAGGCTGCCACCATTGTGGATTTGGTGTATGGAAGTTTGTTATTTTTTTTCCAAGCAATTAGTAATATCCCAATGTCCACCACTTGGGCCTTCCTTGGCCTTCTCGCTGGGCGTGAGATCATTTTGAATGTCATCACTTACAAAGACCTCCCCTATTTGGATACCTTCCGAAAAGTAGGAAAGGACGTGGTCCTTGCCACCATCGGGATCGTAGTTTCCATCCTCATTTTTTTTCTCTCTTATTTACTCTACCCAGAACAAAGAACGTCGACCCCCTTAGAGTTCTGGAATTCAACAAATCAGGAAGACTCCCTATAAATCTCTTTGACAGTTCTTCCAATTGTCAGGGTAGTGTCATATATGAGATTGATTCTCACATACAGAGATAAGGAGCCATTATGTCAGTCGCAATGATGTTACGAGAAGGGACGGCGCAAAAACACGAGGAAACGGAAAAAGTACCCTATATCCGTGCTATATTTCGTGGTGGTTTGGACGCACAAACATACACATACCAGTTAGAGAGCCTTCATGCAGTATACCAAGTGATGGAAGAACTCTACCGCCAAAACAAAGACAATCCTATCCTTGCTAAGTTGTACTTTCCTAGTTTATTTCGCGAAAAAACTTTGGCTGAAGATATGGCCACTTTCCAAAAGAAATTTGGAACCAAACTCAGAGGGGAAGTTTCTAAAGCCACTCAAAACTACATCGACCATATACGTAAAATTGCAAGTTCCAAACCAGAACTTTTGGTTGCACAAGCTTACGTGCGTTATTTGGGAGATTTGTCTGGTGGTCAGTCGATTAAAAAAGTAGTAGCTAAAACATTTGCTCTCGAAGGTAATGAAGGAACTGCTTTTTATGAATTTCCAGAAATAGAGGATCTAATGGCGTTTAAAGGAATTTATCGTCAAAATTTAGATACTTTACCTTTGAATGATTCTCAAAAAGCAGAACTACTAGAAGAAGCAAAAACTACTTTCGATTTGAACAAATTTTTGTTTATCGAACTTGATTCCGACTTAAAACAAAATATCGGAATGGAACGTTACCAAACTCTTCTACCAGCAGGTTAATTTTTGGGATTCCCGTATACTCTCGTAACTTTAGTATTTTTATCGATGTTACCGGTCACAATGATTGTGCCGGTAGTCAAAGACATCGTAAAGGACCGGTTGCTCGGATCCAACTGGGAAGTAGCTTATTTCACAAGCATACCTATGTTAGGTTCTTTTTTATTCGCACCAGTTGCGGGGATCATTTCAGATCGATTCAAAAACAGAAAATACTTCATCAGTTTTTTCTGTTTTTTGGATGCTGGCCTTTTTTATCTATTAACAATCGTTACAGATATGGGGTTATTTTTATTCCTTCGATTTTTAGAAGGTGCAGCTCATATCTTTATTATTGGATTACTTTTAAGTTCTGCTGCTGACCAGGAGAATGATCCTAAAAACAAAAGGTATTATGGAAAAGGTATCCTTATGGGAATCACTGGGATGTTTTTATCCCTTGGTGGTGCCTTTGGTATGCCACTTGGAATATTAGGTAGGAGTAATCCATTATTACCATTTTATGTTGGATCCTGTATTTTAGTTTTTGTTGGGTTAATGAGTTTTTTAATGTTAAAAGACAAAGGAATTCATAAGGTAAAAGATTTTAAATTCAGTGATTTAAAATTGGCTATCTTCGAAAATCCGTTTTTGTTTGTTCCCTTCCTTTTTAACTTCATAGATCGATTTACTGTTGGTTTTATCATTTCGTCCTTTAACATTCACTTACGAGAAACCTTATCCTTTCATCCTGGAATGTTGGGAGTTTTTTTGGGTCTTGTACTTTTCCCAATGAGTTTATTATCCTATCCATCTGCTTTACTCTCTCGCAAAACAGGTGTTTTACCACTGGTTCTTGTTGGTTCCACAATTTATGGAGTATTTCTCGGATTATCAGGAACCACTAATGATTATTGGTTATTGTTTAGTTTTTTACTCATTTGTGGAGTCGGCGCTGGAGTGATGTTTGTTCCTTCCATGATGCTCGCAAGTAAAATGTCAAAACCTGGTCTCACAGCAACGACGATGTCAGCGTTTACAGGAGTAGGTTCGCTCGGGTTTATGTTAGGACCAATCGTTTCTGTCAATATGCAGTCGGTATTCGAATCCATGTTGCCTAAGGAATATAGTTTTTCTGCACTTTCATTCTTTTTTGGATTTTTAGAGATCGGTCTTGTTTTTATGACAATTCCATTTTTTAAAAAGATTTTGAGTAAAATGAACAGAATCGATGAAGAAAGAGAAAAGATTACACTTGCCAATCCCGATCCCATCCTGTAGAATTTCTCCTAATCCATTTTAGGAAAGGTTTATGTTCAAACGACTATTGATTCTTAGTACACTAACTTCAGTACTCTTCCTTGTATCTTGTTCTTCTGGAAACAAAGTACAAGCTGGTAGCACGAAAGTTCACCCACACACTGCACTTCGAAAACTTGAAATTGATATGATTAAAGTTGGCGATGGATTGGTAAAAACGGAAGCAGTCCTTGGCAAAGCAACTGAAAAATCAATTGATCCAAGTGGAACAGTCATGACTTGGTATTTTGCTGAAGATCGTGATGTTCCAGAACAATACTACACTCTCAAAGAAAAACCGGAAACAGTAGAAAAGTTTTTAAAATTAACATTTGATCCCAAAAACAAAATCACTGCAAAAGATTTTAAACTGTAACCAAATTAAGAACCTTCCGATTCTTGTTCGATTTCTTGGTCGGTAGGTGCTGGGAAAGGGAAACCAGGGAAACTTGGTTTTTCTTTTCCTTCTACATCATCATCTAACAAATCAATTGTGGTAAATCCAAGTAAAAAATCAACGGCTTCTGCGATATTAAATCCTACTCTTGCACCACCATACACACCACCAACAACTTCGACATTCCATGAATATCCAGGTGGGTATCCAAATGGTTTTTGGTCTTCTTTTGGAAGGTAAATTAAAAATTCTTTTTGGCCTGTACTCGCAACTAAATCCTTAGTCAGTTCTCGTCTAAAATATTCTTTTTTACGTGCCTTTCTGTCTTTAACTGGATCATAAAAATAAGAATAATATCTCATTTTATAACTTTTGATATTGGCCCTTTCTTCATTTGTTAGTGGAATACCTTTTTTATTCACAAGCCAATTCCCTTTTGCATCGAGGACAGGTAATCCAGAATGAAAACTTTCGCCACCTAATATTCCAAAGACGAGCTGTTGGGAATGATAACTGCCAATTTCTCCACCTCGGATCCCAACACCACGACCCAGATCACGTTTTCCCATTTCAGATTCTCCACCTTGGAAAACAAAACCGATAGGTAAAGGGCCTACTTTAACAGCTGCTCCATACATGGGAGTTTCAGCTCCAACTGTGACGATATCTTTAAAATCATTTTTACGATTTTTCCAGTAAGTTGCACAGTTCTGTGCCAACACAAAGCAAATGATAAGGCCAATGAAACGCATTCTTTTCCAATTTTTTTCATTTTCTACTTTTCGGAATCAAAAAAACAAACTTTTTGGGAAGATATGGCTTCTTTTGAAGATTTTCCCATGATCGAAGTGAAAAAAATGAACGAAACTGAGGTTCGCCTTTTTAGTTTATTGTTCAATCTCTTACGCGAACCAAAAGGAATTAGTTTCCAAAAGTTCCGGACGATCATGCCTAGGTTTTATAAAAACGAAGACATTGAATCTGATCGCAAAAAATTATACCGAGATCTCAACCAATTAAAAAGCCTTGGTTTTAATATCAAAGTTGCTCAATACGGTTACCAATCCGAAGACTTTTTTCCCTATTACATTGAAAAAGAATCTATCGATCGTTCCTTAAAGTTTTCAAAAGAAGAATTAGAATTTTTGTCAAAAGTTTTATTTGGTTCTGAATTAACCAAAGAACTCATTAGTTTATCGCAAAAACTGTTTTCATTTCATCTGGATTTAATTCCAAATTTAACAAAACAATCTTTGTCAGATGATTTAGAAGATCATTCTATTGATACATCCAACACTGAAAAAATCTTACAAGCCATCAAAGACAAACGTGCAATTACGATTATTTATGGATATGATGATAAAGAAAGAACCATCGAACCTTATCGTTTGATTCGAAAAAACACGACAGACTTTTATGTGTTAGCTTATGATAGAGGAAAAAAATCCATACGTCGGTTTATTCTTCCCAAAATAACAGTCAAAAAAGAAACCAAAGAGGAGTTCTTTTCCAACTTAAAAATCTCTAATGAAGATTTAAACTTCCATCCACTTTCCTTAAAAACTCATCCTGAAATGGAAATCCTATTTCAAATTCATCCTGAGTATGAAGATCGTTGGAGGTCCTTTTTAGAAGGCGCCAAATATGAAATCGTGGATCATCAATATAAAGTTTTCACTACCAATCAAAATGCACTTTTCCAATTTTTTGTGATTTTACCAGAAGTACTTGTAGAAAGTAGTTCCACTTGGAAAGAAAAGTTTGCAAACCATTTACAGGAATGGGAAAATTTATACCAACTCGTATGATACCGCTTTGACACCCATCACAAAATCCTTATACTTACAATATTTAAAATGCCAAAATGCATTCCATCTCATTCGGGAAGGAATTGTTTCAAAACCAAACTCGACTTCGTTTGGCGGGTATTTGGAATGGGGTGAGTTTCTCACTTTATGCAAAGACCAATTTCCAAACAACCCAACCGTTGAAAAATCCACAAACAGAGAAGAGAGTTTCTTACAATCTGAAGTTTATTTAAATGGAAACGTATCCCATTTTGGCTCCCAACTTCGATTCCAAAACTTTGTTGGCAGTGTGGAATTTATGGAATACGAGAAAGAAAGGGAAGGATGGATCCTTTGGGACTTTCGTCCGATCGGTTCTATCAAACAAGATATCCTTCGATCTTTTTTCTTTTACAAAACATTGGCGGAAGGAATGGGTTACCGTGTCCTCGGTTGTAAAGTCATTCGTATCCAAACCAAATTTGTCTATAAAGGTGGTCCTATTTTACCTGAGGAATATTTACTCGTAGATGACGTTACACCTCGTATGGAATCAGAACGTGGAAAAAGAGAAGAAGAGTGGAACCAATTTTTAGAAAACCTAGAAGCGACAAAGAACAATCCTATATCTTATTCTTTTTTAAATCATTCTCCAAGTTGCCGGTCTTTAAAAACCTGTTTGTCACCTGCTCATTGTGCTATGGGGAGAGAACAAACAAAAGAAATCTTTGAATACAGGGATAGTTCAGAACTTGCAAAACAATGGTTTGCCTCAGGGTACAATTCGTACGATTCAGTACCTGATTCTGAACTTTCTCCTATCCAAAAAATACAAAAAGAAGCTCACAAATCTGGTACAGTCCATTTTGACAAACAATCACTCTCTTCCTACCTTTCTAATGTGACAAAATCTGTCGCGTTTCTTGATTTTGAATCCATCAATCCATACATCCCCATTTACCCGGAGACAAAACCCTTCCAACACATCCCTTATTTGTATTCCCTTCACATTTGGGACATAGAAACAGATAGTTTAACGCACAAAACGTACTTACATGAGGATGTAGGCAGTGATCCGAGACAAAGTATCTTATTCCATCTACAAAAAGACCTTCCGGAAGGTATCACCATCTTCTCGTTTAATGATTTTTTTGAAAAATTGATCATCCAAGAATCAGCGACTGCCTTCCCTGAATACTTAGAATTTTGGGATTCAGTCAAATCGATGTTTATCGACCTTGCTTTACCGTTTAAAAAACTTTGGGTTTACCATCCTGGCCAGAATGGGAAGGCTTCCCTAAAGGAAATCCTCCCATGTTTTAGCGACGAAAGCCATTTTGGTCTCACGATTAGGGAAGGTCAAGATGCCAACTACCAATATTTGAGATTGATAAAAAAGCAGGTGACAGCCGAAGAAAAAAAACGTGTTTTGGAGGATTTGATAGCTTACTGCAAATTAGATAGTTATGGTTTGTTTTTAATCTATAGAATGTTAATAGAAAAATTATCGGTTATTTAATGTTAGGTATCAAAAAATCAGTCGCACAGTTCGTCTTTTCCTTACCTGAGAATTGGATAACCGCTCTCACGCGAAAAAACAATACAAACGAATCCAACGTATTGGACCCTCGTTGTGCACTTGCCTGTAACATCGCAAGGCTCCTACCCAAAATGGAACAAATGAGCCCTGAAAAAGCGAGAAAACATTATAAAGACCAGATGAAACTTTTCGAAGGAGCGGAATTTCCAATTGCTCATATCGAAGACAAACTCATCCCCACTCCGAGCGCCTCATTTATCCCAATCCGTGTTTATAATGCAAATCCACAAAAAAGAAACCTACCCACCATTCTTTTTTTCCATGGTGGTGGTTTGACCATTGGAAATTTAGACACACACGATTCCTTCTGCCGTAAATTGTCTCATTATACCAAAAGCATAGTAATTGCTGTCGATTACCGTTTGGCCCCGGAACACCCATACCCTGCTGCTCACGAAGATGCTTGGCTTGCTTACCAATATGTCCGTAATTCAGCTTACATCTTTGGTGGGTCTCCAAAAGCCATAGCTGTGTGTGGAGATAGCGCGGGTGCCCTTCTTGCAACCACCCTATGCCTCCGTGCCAAAAAGAATAATGTCCAAGCTCCCATTTACCAAGCCCTGCTCTACCCTATGCTTGATACTTCGAAGGAATCAGATGCGTATGAGCTCTTTGGAGAAAATTATGTCCTCACAAAGTCACTGATGCGTTGGTTCATCCAAAATTATTTGCCCCAAACAAAAGACCGAAGCCTTGTCCAAAACTCACCAGTTTTGGCTGACACAAAAGAATTAAAAGGACTGCCTCCAACCTACATTGGAATCGCTGGATTCGATCCTTTGCGAGAAGAGGCTGAAACCTATGCAAAACACCTACAAACTGCAGGTGTGAAGGTGGAAGAGCGCCATTTCCCAGCCCTTGTCCACGGGTACATCCAATTGACAGGTCTCATCCCAAAGGCAAAAGAAGCAGAAGACGACCTCTTCCAGTCCCTTTTGCGATTTTTTTCCCAAATAAAAATCTAACTCACTTCCATTCAAGAATCGACACAGAAAGATTCGATACTATAAAGGACAACATCTAGAGGTATGTCATTATGCTACGATTTTCCATCCTTCTTTGTACCCTTCTTGGTATGACTGCTCTATTGGCAGAAAAACCAGCTTCCGCCACCTTAAAGGAAAGGGAGTCCCAAAAACAAATCGACCTCCAAAGGAAAAATGGGTTTGGTGATAACGAAATTGATACCCTTCATGCAAGTATCATTGAAAACCTTCGAAAGATGAAAAAACTCCAAGAGTTAGGAGTGGATAAAACCGCTGCCCAGTACTTGGCTCAAACTCCGCAAGAACACAAAGAGTTATACAAAAAAGATAAAGATGGGAAACCATATTTGGAAATCAAACTCCCCCAAGGACAATCTTATATCGATTACCCGACGGTATTTTTATATGATGGAATTGCTTACATTTATCCTAAAGAGGATTTTAGCGATTTAGACAAAATCATCTTAGCATTCCGAAGAGTGAACGCAGATGGAACGATTCATGTAAAAGAAATGCGTCGCCTCATCAATCCATCACCGAGATCGGAAAGCACTGAAAAAGATGAAAAGGGTGAAGCAAAGTTAGATACGAATTCTGATATTCGATTGGAATACTTCCGTTCGTTAACTTCCGATACAATTTGGCCAAATGATCCTGTACAATCAACAGAAGCTGACATAGCGATGGTGTTAAATGATGAGAAGGATCCGCTCCCTTACGACAAACAGAAACACATTATGATGTCTTATAAAAAGATGTTACGTAAGATTTCAAAACAAACAGCTTTTAAATTACGTAGTATTGAATTGGATCAAAAACAAATGATCACAAAAATTTTGGATTATAATACAAACTAAAATTTAAGAATCCTAAATACAAAACCTCAAGATTGTTGTTTTTCCCTTCGACTCATGAGGAGCTGCGAAATCGTTTGCTCCTCAGTCACATACTTCCTCTTTAAATACGATAAAGCATTATTGATAAAACGAGGGACTTTTTTCTCGGCATCCAACAAATCCATTTTCGTTAACATCAATTCGTCGATGGTAGCGAGAGCCAAATTTCTTTGGCTCTGGTGTAATTCAAAATCGTCCTCGTCTTCTACAATCATGTTTTTTCTTGGAACCGATTTGCGGCATCTACCCCTCTTTCTTCATTCACAAATAAGTTAATGAGTAGTGATAAAAAGTAAAAGAAAGCCACAACCAAGAAGGCATTTCGTAAACTTACTAAGGTTTGGATGTATCCAAACAAAAAGAGTCCTGCAGCAGCAGCAATTTTGCCTGAGAGTCCCCACATCCCAAAAAATTCTCCAGACTTAGATTCTGGACTAAAAATTCCAACGAGAGCACGCGAAGCAGATTGAGTAGATCCAAGTCCCATTCCTGCAAGTGAGGAAATAAAGACAAAAACCCATTGGACTGTCCAATTTTTGCCGAGAGCCGAATTGGTAAACGTTGTAAGGTCATGGACAAAATAGATCAATGCACAAGTAACAAGCCACAAAACAAGAGTAAGGTTGAAAGTCTTTTTGGCACCTATACTATCTTGGATCACACCAAAGGCAAGCGCACCAATTGCAGCAGAAATTTGGATGAAGATAAACATTGCTTGTTTGTGTTCTGATTCAATATGAATTTCTTGGGATCCATAAATAAAAGCAAAGGATATAACAATGGCAAGAGCTGCCATAGTAAAAAACAAAGATACAAGATAAATCATCAAATCTTTGAAGTGAGTCGCATCTTTTAAGGTTTGTATCACTCGGTCTTTCCCGATTTTAAAATAATTTACCTTATGTGAAACTCCAAGTGGCAGATGTGGTTCCTTCAAAAACAGGAAGGTAGGAATCGCCGCAATTAAAAAGAAAATAGCTGTATAGGGGCCTACTAACTTTAGGTTTTGGAAATTATCCAATGTATAATCACCAAGTGTTGTTGCAAGGGCAACTGACCCAATCCCTCCGAAGTATCCAATCCCCCAAGCGTAACCGGAGATTTTTCCAAGATCTTCTTTGGAGCCGAGAAAAGGCAAAAAGCTGGATGCAAAGTTTTCACCTGAAGCAAAGAAAAAATTAGAAAATGCAACAAGTACCATACCAAGCCAAATCATCCCAGGTTCTACATAATAGAGTAAAAAAGTGGCGACAACGCAACCAATGTAACTAAGGAATAAGAATAATTTTTTCTTAGAGCTATAGTCTGTAATCGCACCAAAAATTGGTCCTGTGGCGACGACAAAAAGATAGGATGCTGCCAGAGCCCATGCCCAAAGTGTGTTCCCCATTCGGAACGGATTGTCCGTCCCCACTTCTTGCGGAACAACAAGTCTTGTAAAAATTTCACAATATACGACGCTGATAATGACGGTGGTGTAGGATGAGTTCGCAAAATCGAACATACACCATCCAAAAATTTCACGGTTTTTTTTCTTTTTGGCTTCCGGGTTATTGTCTTTGGACATAGAGGGTTTCAGAATTTTCCTTGGTTGAAAGTAATTAAAGAGTTTCCCTCCCTTTCGTAAATCTGTCAAATGATTAGTTCAGGTATGGATCCTTTCGATTTAAATTCCCTAATGAGACCAAAACGGGTCTGTTTATGTCGAATGGTGACGGAAGAAGATTTAATCCGTGCCATCCATGCGGGTGCCGTAACCATGGAACAAATTAGAGAAACAACAAGAGCCTCTACCGGCTGCGGGACCTGTTCGATGCAGGTCTACCACATCCTCCAGCGCGAATTGCAGAATCTCTCTCGGAGGAAAATTTCATGAAATTATCGATTAATATGGCGATGACCTTGGATGGAAAGGTGGTTCGCCCCGATGGCCGTTGGTATGGTCTCACTTCCAGTGAAGACAAAACACAAATGGACGTCTACCGTTCCCAATCTGATGCCGTCCTCATCGGAAAAAACTCCATCCTGAACGACAACCCCATTGTCAAAATCAGAGCTGTTCCGAACGCATTAAATCCTAGGCCAGTCATCCTTGTCAGAAAAGGAACCCTTCCACCCGATAAACATGTATTTGAAGAATCTGACCATATACCCCTTGTCATTTGCACGAAATCCAATCTGAAGGAAATCAAAACGAGTTTAGAAAACAAAGCAGAGATATTTGCCTTGGATTCTGATGACATTGACCCAAAAAAAGTAACTGGGATCCTCAAACGAAAAGGCTACAAAAATGTCCTCCTAGAAGGTGGCCCCAAACTCAATTTTTCCTTTTTGGAAGCAGACCTTGTGGACCGTATTTATATCACAGTCGTTCCTTACATCATCGGGAAAACTGGTCTTGCCGGGATTGCCGATCGAAATTCGGAACTCCCAGGGTTTGATAAACAAAACTGGACCTTAAAACAAAATTTCACCAAGGGAAACGAGATCTTTCTCGTGTATGAAAAATCTTAAGAAAAATTCTAAATTTTAGATTGACCGATTTCTCTATCATTAAGTAGTTTGATATTAAACTATTTAGCAATAAGAGGTTCTATGTTTTACAAATTGCTCGCTACTAACAAAGACATCACTCTCACGATCCTTCGTGTGACACTCGGTCTCGTCATTTTCCCACACGGAGCTCAAAAAGTTCTAGGATCTTTCGGAGGATACGGTTTCGAAGGAACTATGGGATTTTTTGGAAGTTTAGGGATCCCTTACATTTTTGGAGTTCTTGCCATCGTTGCAGAATTTTTTGGCGCGATCGGACTTATCCTTGGACTTTTCACTCGCCTTGCAGCGTTTGGAATTGCATCCACTATGGTTGTAGCAGCAGTGCTTGTACACTTACCAAATGGCTTTTTTGTGAATAATAATGGTTATGGTTATGAATACCATATCCTTGCAGTGGGCATTGCTCTTCCATTAATCATCAAAGGCGCTGGTTCGTTCTCTTTAGATGATATCATTGCACATAAAATCGAAGGATAATCTCAACTTTGTTGGTTAAGACTAGCTAATAGTGTTAGCCAAACTTTTACCTCTCTGATTCCTTGTCTTAAATCCATTGATAAGGAATCGGAGATGAATCAAATCAATCTAACTACACTCCAAACACTTCTTCCAGAAGCAAAATTTCAAAATTCCGAAACTCTTTCTAACGTAAACTTTACTGGTCTTACTTCTCTTACTCTTGCTGGCCCATCAGACATATCCTTTGTTGCTTCCAAAACCTTTGTCAACGAAGCAAAAGCTTGCAAAGCATCTTTACTTGTGGTCTCTTCTGAAACAGCAGAAGCACTGGCTGACAGAGCCATCGTGATCGTTCCGAAAGTGGAACTTGCCACTGCCAAAATCATCCGTGTTTTTTTCCCTGAAAAACAACCTTCAGGCAAACGAAGTGCACAAGTTGCCATTGACTCAAGTGCGAAAATTGGTTCCAACACTGATATCGGACATTTTGTAACCATTGGAAAAGACAGTGTCATTGGAAATGATTGCATCATAGAAGATGGAGTAAAAATCGGTGACCGTGTCCAAATTGGTGATGGTGCTCGTATTGGAAAAAACTGTGTTTTCTTTGATGATACCATCATTGGAAAACGATTCATCGTGTTTGGAAATTCCTCATTTGGTGGTGATGGATTTGGTTTTGTTTTTGCTGAAGGAAAACATAACAAAATTCCACAAGTTGGCCGTGTTGTGATTGGTGACGATGTAGAAGTAGGAAGTAACTGTACGATTGACCGTGGTGCATTGACTGACACTACCATTGGCAATGGATGTAAGTTTGACAATATGGTTCACATTGCTCACAACTGTAAGGTGGGAGATCATGTGATCATTGCTGGCCAATCCGGTCTTGCAGGGAGTGTGACTCTTGGAAATCATGTGATCATCGGTGGAGCTTGTGCTATCAGTGACCACTTAACACTGGTTGATGGAACGATCATTGCTGGAGGATCAAGTTTACGAACTTCACCAAAAACAAAAGATGTTTATGTGGGTTGGGACTTAGGTCTCACTTTTCCTGAATTCCAAAAGTATCGAGTGAACATCAAAAACATCGTAAACTTAAATAAATGGCTAAAACGCATTGAAAACATTGAGAAAAAAGTGGGAATGGACGTAAAAGAATCTTAAAACTTTGTCCAATTCTTCCCAGTAAAAACATCACAGCTTACGTTGTAGGCTGTGAACTTCAAACTCCTAATAGATTTTCATTGAGTCCCAAGAGGTTTCTTGTAAAATTTAGCCTTCCCATAATACACTTCTGGTAATTTACTATCAGATAATTTATAAGAGTAACCATCAGTGAAAACTTCCGTAATATGTAGGTAACTTTTTGAACTATATATCTTTTTCACGTAATCTGCATTAAAAAATTCGTCTTTAACTTCCAATACTTTATATTCAGCAACACAAGAAGAAATCCACTTAACAGACGACTTGATGAATTTATCAGGATACACTCGATAACTCACCTCTTCCAATTCATTTCTCACAATAATCAATTCACCCATTTCGACACTATAAGAGAAAATACCTTTGTGAAAAACATCACATTCTTTTTTACTAATCGATGCGTAAATATCACTAGGAATGTCTGATTGCATTATAATCAAAAAGATAATTATCAATTTTTTTATATGGTATTTTAACATAACTAACTACTCTTGATTTTATAGATTTACGATACCGAATCCAAATACAATTGCACTCGAGTTTTTACATCTTTCAAAATAATAGGATCAGGGAAAGATACAGAATTCCCTTCTGGATCGGCCCATTGGAACCCAACTCCTTCTTTTTTCAAAAGGCTCAAATAAAAGATGGGTGCTGGGTTACGACGGTTGCCTTCTATCCCACCTAACCTGAGTGTAATGGAGCCCATATCAGAGACTACCCATTCAAAGACCTCAACTTCAATTTTGGTTTTCCAACGAATTGGGAAAACAAGTTCATAACTTGGATCAAATTTTTCTTGGTTGTCTGCATTTGGATAATTCTCAAGTAACCACTTATAGGCGATGATCGAAAATTCTCTTAAAGTCGGTAAATCGTTTAGATCAATCGGATTCATATTTTTTTCAATTGCAATTTAGCTTGGTCCCAAAAACGATCAAGTTCCTCTAGTGGATATTCTTTTAAGGTTTTTCCCGTTTGTTCCACAAGTTCTTCTACGATACGAAACCGAGTTTCAAATTTTTCATTGGCACGACGTAGGCAAGTTTCTGGATCAATCGAAAGTTTTCTTGCTAAATTCACAAGTAAAAAGAATAAATCACCTAACTCATCTTCAATGCGATCATCATATTTTAATTTTTTGGATGTAAGTGAGCCTTGTTTTTGGAGTTCTGTATCCAATTCCAAAATTTCCTCTTGGAATTTTTGAAACACACCAGAAACCGTTGGCCAATCAAACCCTTGTTTTGTGACTTTCGATTGGATTTTTTCAGAACGTTGGATGGCAGGAAGTGCTTTTGGAATCCCCGCTAGAATACTTGTGTCAGAATCCTGATTTCCTTTTTTCTCTTTTTCCTTTTGTTTCAATTGGTCCCATTGGGTTAGAACTTCTTCACCTGAACCAATTCCAGTTTTGGTTCCATACACATGAGGGTGACGGTAGACCAATTTTTGGAACACATCGTTTGCCACGTCTTCAAAGGTGAATGCCCCTCGTTCCTTGGCGAGTTGGCTATGGAAGGTGATTTGGAAAAGTAAGTCTCCAAGTTCTTCTCTAAGGTGGTTGTCGTCCCCTCTTTCAATCGTATCCACCACTTCATAGGTTTCTTCCAAAAGATGGGGGATGACAGATAAATGGGTTTGTTCTTTGTCCCACGGGCAACCATCGGGGCTACGTAAATCACTTGTGAGTTGGAGTAAATTTTGGATTGGTGAATCAAAATTGGGGGGGGTCACTCTTTGTATTTTTTCCCGATCCACCCCGGAAGCAAACGCAAATTTTATCTTGCGAAAGCCCCCCCCCTTTACGAGTCTATCCCTATGTTCCAATCTCGTGTTTCTGTTGCCATATTGATGGTGATTGCTACTGTCCTTAGTCGTGTTTTACCGCACCCACCTAATTTTACGCCAGTTTTGGCAGTTTCGCTTTTTTCCGGTGCGTATTTAACAGACAGAAAATTAGCCCTAGTGGTCCCAATCCTTGCGATGTTTTTCTCCGACCTAGTCATTGGATTCCATGATCTTATGCCTGTTGTGTATGGATTTATGGCTCTATCCGTTTTATTTGGAAAACAAATTGGAACATCCGTTTCCAAATCCTTTGGTTACACTGCGATTGGTTCTGTTTTATTCTTTATTGTGACAAACTTAGCTGTTTGGGCAACCAGTGGAATGTATACTTTGGACCTTTCTGGCCTTACACAATGTTTTGTGATGGCAGTTCCTTTTTTCCAAAACTCAATTCTAGGTGATTTCGTTTATTCTGGAATTTTGTTCGGAGCAATGGCATTTCTGAATCGTACCGTTTTCCAAACAGAAAAACAAACCGCTTAATTTCTCTTTAATTCTTCTAAGATTCGGTGGACTCTGTCCTTTGGACCATCTGCCGAATTTACAATTCTCTCAGCAAGTTTCAATCGTTTGACAAGACCCATTCGGTTAGCAATTTGAATTCCAAGCCCAGGCCTTGCATTCATTTCTAATAACAAAGGACCTCTTCTTTCATCTAAAACAATATCCACACCTAAATATCCAAGTCCTGACATATCATAACACCTAGAAGACATTTCAAGAATGGATAACCAATGTGGGATGACTCGGCCGCTTAACGTCTGTTTTGTATCAGGATGGACATATATCAGTTTGTCATTACAAACAGAATGTGTTAACATTCCATCTAATAAATTGACACCAACACCCAAAGCTCCTTGGTGTAAGTTTGCCCGACCACCTGATTCTTTTGTTGGCAATCGTAACATTGCCATCACAGGATAACCCAAATAAACAATCACACGAATATCAGGGATACCTCTGAAAGAAATTTCTTGGAAAAATGGATGGCATTCCAATCGTTCTTGTAAAATACACGTGTCTGAGTTTCCATCAAGAGAATACAAACCAGATAAAATCCCTGATATATGATGGTTGATTTCTTTTTCTAACAAAACCCTTCCATCAGATTTATGAAACAGTACATTCCCATTTTCTAATACTTCTGTTTTGTTGATGACTAATATTCCATTACCCATTCCACCATTAGCAGGTTTCACAACAAATCCAGGGTGATCTTTGACTAAGTTTTTTGTTTTTTGAATCCCACCAAAGGTATCAACCACTCCATAATGTTTAGGCATTGGAACATGGAATTGGCGTGTGAGTTCTGCAGTTTTCCATTTGTCATCAACAAGAGGGTAATGTTCTCTTGGATTGTTTGGTAAAATAAATTCACCAATCCTCCGATTGATCCCGAGGATTCCTTCCGATTCGAATTTTTGGAAGATAGAAATCACGATTTAAAAATTTCCTTAAATCGAAAAAGTTCCGAAACTCGGTAACCTTTGTACAAACCGAGTAAAATTTGAATCGCAATCACAATGAGAAGTAACTCTGGATGGGTGAAAAATAAAATCTGCAATGACCCAAAGAAAAATATCATATAACTGATTAAGGCGATAATAAGTGTTCCAAGTAAGGTGACCATTGTGTGTATGACACCTTCCTCAATGATCATAATTGAAAACCGTTCGACAAAAATAGTTGTGATCACTATGGGGAACAATGTCACACTCATTTGGTTAAAGATAGAAATTTCTTCATTGATAATCGAAAACAAAATAAGGGTAAGAACTGTTATTGTGAGTAAAATGGAAAGTCTTGGCACCGCTAGTAAGTAAAACTTATCCAAAGCATACCTTTCAAAAAATCCAAGGACTATCATCAAAAGAAAAAATCCAATTCCAAACCAGAGGTTTGTTTCATAAAAAAACATAGCAAGTAAAATGGGTGTAAAAATTCCAAACGTTGGAATCCCTATCATATTCCTAGCAACCGATAACACAAGAGCTCCAATCGGAATCAAAATTACGAGACGAAACAAATTTTGTAAGGGAGTTGGCAAACTATAAAGAGAATAATAACGTAAAAAACTATTACTTGAAGCAATCTCTTCACTGTATTCTTTAAAATTATATCGATTCACATTGGACTTTGTGATATATGCCGTATAACGAAAAGTTGCTGGGTCTTCCCCTAAACTACGTTTTTCTTCTACAGATTTCCATAAAGGAAGATACCCTGTGACAGAACTTGCAAAAATACTTTTATAAGTGGAAACAAAATACCATTTGCCATGAAAACGAATTTCATTCCAAAATGTGATTTTATTTTTGTTATCTTTTTCGGATTGTTTGTTTAAATCAAATCCAGCTACTGTTCGTGCCTGGATCCCACGCATCCTACAGAGTAAAGAAAAGAGTAAAGCCTGCGAATATGCATTTCCGCTATTCAGCCGAATTGTATCGGAAAGAGTTATATCTTTATACGTATTGATGATTTCTTCAGAGATAAAATAATAAATTTGTTTGGCAGATGAAACATTATCTTTGTCATACGGATGAATTTGTTCGTATAAGTTTTTAGCAAGAGTTAACTCTTCAGAAGAAAATTGTTTGAGAGAAAGATAATAAGGTTCCTTAACCAATTGTTTTTTTGAGGGTAAAGGAATTTCAGGTTCTGGATCCTGATTTTCGTAAGGCAACATTTTGATTTTTGCATAATAACCAATCGCAGAATTCCAATCTTCTCCTTCCCATATCCCCAAATGCCCATACTGTTTTTTGATCACACGGTAATCAAAATCTTCTGTTTTGATATTTGCTTTTAATACTTTGGCTTGGACAAATTGTTTAGGAATTGGGAATGAAACTTCTGAGATTGCCACATTTTCTTTAGGAGAAATGACTACTTGCAAATTGACTGTATCGTCCACTGCTACAGGCAAAAGTGATAACTCAGCAACGTTTAGCTTGTATAAAATAGAAATTATTGGAAGGATAATAAGTATAACAACAGTTATGTAAGTTTTTCGATCCAAATTAATCCCCTAATTGGTGTGACAATGACACATCCACTAAAAATTTCCCGCGCAAAAAATTCCTTCCAATCAATATAGGATAGTTTAGATTATTTCTATCATTTAAATTGATCATAGTTTCTTCTTTATATTTACCTACTTTGATCAATTCACGGATCATTATTCTTTTTTCTGAAACACCAGATGTACTAGTTACTTTTGCTTCTTTCACAAATTTACTTTTCAAACGAACAGGTTTTTCATTTACAAAAGTATCAAATAAGATATATGTTTCTCCATTTTCAACAACTCGTTCGATATTCACAGCATTGATCGAACAAGACAAGGCACCAGTATCAATCCTGGCCCGTAATTTTAGTTTCCAATTAGGGAACTCAACCCATTCTACTCGTCCAACGATTGGTTTTAGATATTGAGGAGGAATGATGATGGGTTTGACATGTTGGTCTGGCTTTTTTTCAACTACTTGTCCAGATCCGAAACAATTTGCAAATATGAACAATATAACAAAATAGAAACAAATCAAATACATGTTAGATAGGAATTTTAGAATGTTCTTATGAAATGAATTTAATGATTTTCTCATACTGCTTTTGATTTTTTGTTTTTATTTTTGACTTCGTTTTGGTAAGCATTGAATAAATCAATATACCGTAAATATCCTAGACATCTATTTTCTTCAACAATAGCGAGTTTGTCGACATCATATTCTAATAAAATGCGTAATGCTTTCCCCAATGTATCTTTTTGACACACAGTAGGCACATCCTGTACAATTTCTCCGCACGTGATTAAATTTTTTAGTTCTGCTTCATATTCTGGAAGGATTCTATTTTTTCTAAGGGAAACAATGCCTTTGTATTCTTCGTTTGAACCGATGAGTATAAAATCGCTAGCCTGTATACCAGGAGCATTGGTTTGTAATTGGGTTAACGATAAATGTTCGGAAACCATTGCATATTTACGAAACTCAGTGAAATGGTCTAAGATCCGAATCCTATCCATGATATCTTGGTTCATATCCCAATGGTGGGAAGGTGATAAAAATCGATTTTTAATCTGGTTTCTATAAATCGAGATTTTATGTGATAATACAACAGCGATCATGGATACGATCATAAGTGCTGGTAATAACGCATAACTTCCTATCATATCACAAACCATAACCATTCCTGCAATCGGAGCCCTTGCCACTCCTGCAAAAAAGGATCCCATACCAACAAGTAAAAAAGGAAATACAATGATATTGAGTTCAGGGAATAATACATTAGCCATTGTTCCCACAAAGGCACCTAACATTCCACCGATGGCAAAAGAAGGGCCAAGCAAACCACCAGAACTCCCTGAACCAACAGTGAGTGAAGTGGAAAAAACTTTAAAGATCGCAACTGCGAGTAAAAAAAACGGTCCCGAGAATCCAAAACTAGTTGAGGTTAATACTTCTCCATTGATCATTCTTTGTATCAGTCCAAAACCAGAACCTAATACTTCTGGAAATAGTAAGGCAATACAGCCAACAATGAGTCCACCAAATGCTGGTTTTAAATAATTTGGTAAGGGTAATTTAGAAAATATATCTTGAATCCAATGGTAAACTTTTACAAAAAAATAACCAACCACATAACACAATAAACCTAGTAGAATATAAAGTGGAATATGGCGGTAATCATTTAAACTATATTCCTTTACCGAAAATATAGAACCACTCCCCGCAATACTAGTATAAGTTAAGTATGCAGTTACAGAAGACAAAATACATGGAACAAGGGAATCACTTTCAATATCTTCTTGGTATACCATCTCGACTGCAGTGATTGCACCACCGAGCGGCGCACGAAAGATAGCACCAAGACCACCTGCCGTCCCCGCTAACATTAAAGTTCGCCGTGCCCTTGCTCCAGCTCCTAAAACATTTGCAAGACTGGATCCAAAACCAGCTCCAATTTGGGCTGTTGGTCCTTCTTTTCCTCCAGACCCTCCGGAGCCTAACGTAAGTATGGTGGCAATTGCTTTATAAAATGGAACTTTTTTGCTGATTTTCCCTTCATTGAAATGGAAGGCATGGATGAGTGAATCGGTTCCACCACCTTGTGCTTCAGGACAGAAAAAACTAGTGATGATGCCAACGAGTAATCCCCCTAAAGCTGGTAAAAATAAAATCCATAGGGGGGATAGCTTAGCCACATTTTCAACTGAATGGAAGTGTAAGTCACCCGCAGGTGTCCCTGGGTCATACCCTATCAAATTGCCAAAGGTAAACGATTCAGTCCAAGTGAGTGCCCAATTGAATCCATAGGCTCCAAACCCCGAAAGTAACCCAATGAGAAGGGAATAGACATAAATCGACCGTGGCCCCTGGATCGAAAACACAGTACTTAGACCATTGAGAGACCTCATATGCCAAACTTAGAATTTCCTCCAAATTTCCCAAGGAAATTCTGAATCCTCTTGACCCGATAGGGATTTCCTGGGACGATTGGATGGTATGCTCCGATTGATATCCATTTTTTTGATCCTTTCTTCTTTTTTTTGGGGCTGCGGTCTCAAAAACGAAAACAAAGCAGAAGTCTCTATTTTCCCTGATGGAGAAGCCTCTCTTTATTTTTTAGGGGAAGTGGATAGTGATATTACAACGAGTTGTGGACAAGCAACTCCTGCCACGACAACAACTGGAACAACGGGCACGACTACAGGGACCACTGGAAGTACAGGTTCCACCACAAATAACACTCGTTTCACGGTCATTTCTCAGCTCATTTTCAAAACAAAAGAAACATTAAACCTGCGTTTCACTTATGACAGCACACAGATCCAAGGGAAAATAGACCCACAACAAGGATTTGTTCTCGCTGGTGGACTTTTTGGCAAAACGGTACAAGGCACACAAGGAACAGTTGAGTGGTTCAACCAAGGGATCAATATCGATACTGCTTTACAAAGTGCACAACAGATTTCCTTTTTTAATTTAGAAATCACATTGAATGGAACGTATAGCTCCTCTGCTACATCTAGCACAAACATTCTCAATTCTTGTAATACTTTAGATGGGGTAAACTGTACCTCTGGAACATCAACAACTCAGTGTTTTACAAGCGATAACAGAACTTGTTTGGTTCAAAATACAACGAGTGATGCAAAATCAGTGATCATTCGTGGAACTTTGAAGTGTAATGCACCAAATATCGTACCACAATAAGTAGATTTTTCCTTCTTAAAATTTGCTTCGGTTTGTTGTATGTTTTTTTTGTTTCCCTTATCTGTTATGGGCAGAAGGGGAAAACCAATTAATCCATCTTGGAACAAATCCAAACCTTACAAAAAACAATTCCGAACAATCCCAATCGATCTATTATTTTGGTTTCACAAAGGAAAGCCATTATTATGAAATTGAAGTAGAGGAAGATCCTTTACGATACTTTCATTTTGAAAATGGAATGTTATCGGAAATTGATTGTGAACTTTACCAAAACGGGAAATTAACAAAACATTTCCAGGCAGGTTTATTGCGTAAAAAACTTCCAGAGGTATCTTATACCGGAGGTTTTTTATTTCCAACAAAAGAAAAAGGAACTTATCGTTTCCGTATCCAATCAGATGACACTCATAGAATCAATTTTCGTATCAGAAAAGAAACTGATTTATTCCAATACACAAAATCTTTATCACTTTGGCAAGGTCTCTACTTAGGACTTTGTATCCTTTTATGTTTATTTACAGCTGCACAATATGTTCTCCTTAGAGAAAAAATATCACTCTTATTAACTTTTGCTACTTCGACAATATTATTTACGAATGTCCTAAGGTCTGGTTTATTTTATGAATATGGATTTAGTAATTTTGATTGGTTCTATAGATATGTGCCAGGTCTTTTATCATTAAGTCCAATTGTATTTGTTTTGTTTTTACGAGAGTTTTTACAAATTAAAAAACAATATCCACACTTTGACCGTTACCTCACTGCTTATATCTACCTCATGTTGGTATCCATTGGATTTGTATTCATAGATTTACAATTGTATTTTCGATTTATTTATACCAATAGTTTAATGTTATCTACCACAACTTTTGTTTACTCGATATATTGTATGATCAAAAAAAAGGAACATGCAAATGTTTTGTTTTTTGCATTTTTAGTAAGACAAATCAGCACAACACTTTTGATTTTCACAAACACTGGGTATCTTCCATCTTTTCCTTTCTTAAGCTCAGCCAATGAAATTGGTGCTGCGATCCAAATGACAATCTTTACAATAGTCATTTCAAAATTTCAAATCCAAACTAGAATCGTTAACGAACAAACTATAGCTAAAGTGAATGAAGAACTTGAATTTATGGTTTCAGAAAGAACAAAAGAACTCCAATTACAAAAAGAAAAGTTAGAATATACAATATTACAATTAAGCCAAACAGAAAACCAACTAGCATTATCTGAAAAAATGACAGAACTCGGCAAATTAGTTGCAGGAGTTGCACACGAAATCAATAACCCTCTCAGTGCAATCAAAGCTTCCATAGAAACACTTATGGAATCCAAACAAAATGAAACATTACAATTAGGATCAAAAGAAAATCTTTACGACTCATTAACAAACTTGGAAGTAAATACTTTAAAACGGATGTTCCAAAACCAATCAGATTTTGGACTCGTAGCAAGTTACACAGAAAGAAAAGAAAAAAAAGCAGATCTCAAAAAAATCTTAAAAGATAATGGTTTGGATTATGACGAATCTATCTTAGAAAAATTCTTAGATGTTGGTATTACAAAATTAGAAGAGAATGAAATTTTACTATTACAAAAAGGGAAAGAAAAACTCACCGATCTTATTTTAGAAGAAAAGAACTTTCGTTTACATTTGTCTATCATTCAAATTGCGGTAGACCGTTCATCGAAAATCATATTAGCTCTCAAAAACTTTTCCAGAGTTACTCATTCCGAACATAGAAAAATCTTCACATTGTTAGAAAATATTGAGACAGTCATTACCATTTACCAATACCGAATGCGAAGCAAAGTTTCTTTAAAGAAAACATTTCTAACGGATGCAACTCTTCTCGGTTGGCCAGAAGACCTAATGCGTGTTTGGACAAATCTCATATTAAATGCCCTTGAAGCGATGAAACAAAAAGGGAACCTAACCATTAGTACAGAAAAACATGGGAAGTATGTTGAAGTAAAAGTGATTGATAATGGGCCAGGAATCCCAATTGAAATCCAAAAGAAAATATTTGAACCTTTTTTCACAACAAAACAACAAGGTGAAGGAACTGGAATGGGACTTGGTATAACTAAGTCCATCATTGAAAAACATAATGGTACTATTTTATTGGAATCGGAACAAGGAAGGACATGTTTTTCTATTTTATTGCCTGCCATCGAACTCATCGATCCGAATGCGACTGAATAAAAAAGATTTGGCTTATGTTAGACGGTTTAATTGTTCTATAAATAGTTCTCTTTCTTCTGTTTTTGGAAATTGATTCAGAAAGAGTAACAGATCATTTTTTTCTGCTTCCAACTCTTTATGTAAAATAGCTGGTATTTTTTTAGAATTCATTAAGTTTAATATTGTGACTTCGTCACTCGAATCACGAGTTTCCTTTTGGAACATTCGATTTAGTTTCGATTTTTCTATGAAACTAAGTTTTGATCGTAATAATAATATTGGATATGTATAAAGTCCGTTTTTGAAATCTTTCAAAAATTCCTTCCCACTGGTTTTGGAATCCTCAAAATAATCCAAACAATCATCCTTTTTTTGGAACAACTTCCCTAACCTAACACCAAATTGACGAAATTGTTTTCTTTCGGCTTTTGATTTTTTTGCTAATATAGCTGCGGCTTCGGTACAAACACCAAACAAAGATGCAGTTTTCCCATAAATGATTTGGTCATAAATTTTAAGTGTGATTTTAGGGTTTTTTTCCCACTCCATTTGTAAGAGTTCACTTACAGATAAATCCTTTAAAACTTCTGAAAAAATCTCCATAAGTTCTTGATTCCCAAGGGAATTGAGTCGGCTGATTCCACAAGCAAGTAGATAATCACCAGCAAGGATTGCTGTTTTGTTTCCGAAACTTGCCCCAATAGTCGGTTTCCCTCGTCGTATGGAAGCATTGTCTACAACATCATCATGCAACAAACTAGCGGCATGGATGAGCTCAGCAACACTACCTACATCCAACCAACTAACATCTTTTACATTCAAAAATTGGCAAAATAAATAATGTGAAAATGGACGGATGCGTTTACCACCTGATGTGATAACTTGTTTTTTGATTTTTTTTAGTATTGGAATGTCTTCATGAATGATACTATCTAAGTTTTTATCAAATTTAGATAGTATCGTTTGGATCTTAAAATTTGATTTCATTCATTATTCCACGTGAGTGGATCGGCTTTCTAATATCTGAAGATGATCCTTGATCATATTTTCCATTTCTTTGGTTTGATTATCACGATAAATGTGTAATAAATTTCGACACATACGTTTAATCATCGATAGAGTGGAAGCTTTTGTGAAGTATTTTGGTGAATTCGTATATCCATTTGCTTCCAAAAATTTTTCACAGGTAAATTTATCTAACAATACTCCACCATGGAATGGATCAATATAAGTAAAATACCCATCTGATTCATATTGTAATAAAAAATGGAGTGGCAAGTTCGTACCATACAAAGGTAATCCAAGTCGTTGTGCTACCAGAAGGTATACTACAGACAATGAAATTGGGATCCCAAGCCTACTTTTCATCACTTGGAATAAATATGAATTACCTGGATCATTATAATTTTGTATATTTCCAACAAATCCTTCTTCTTGGAACATCACTTGGCACAGGATTTGTACTTTTAATTCGTCAGTGAGATAACCCGAATGATCATCGTATAACTCAGAAACACGAAGTGCAATTCGATCTAATTCCTGTTTGATCTCTGCATAATTTTGATCAGGAAATCCTATGTTTGAAAGTTGCACGACCATCTCTTCTAAATCTTTATAATGATTTGTATTCCCACGTAATGTGAGTTTGAAGAAGGAATGTCTGAGCCTATGACGGAGTATTTCAGATTTTAAATTACGAGCTTGTACACGTAGGTATGGATCTTTTACTTCATCCAAGGCAGATTCCAATTGAATTTGCCAAGGAATACGTGAAGCGATGAGTTTTAAGATAAAACGTTTTTTTTCTGCAGGAGCTACTTCCCAATCATACAATAAACGAGTAATATCATCCGGGTAAAAATCAGGAAAAGAGTTTTGTCCCATGCAAAAACTATCTTGATAAAATTGAAAAAGTCAATCGAAACAAAAAGATTAAGCTAATTCTGCAAGAGCTTGTGCTTCTTGTTCTTTATTTGGTGGAGTACCATGCCACTTAGGATTGTTTTCCATATAAGAAACACCTTTTCCTAAAATAGTTCTAAACACGATGAGTGTTGGTCCACCTGAGTGTTGTTTTGCTTTTGCAAATGCAGAAAATATTTCTTCCATATTATGTCCGTCTGCATTGATTACATTCCAACCAAACATTTCAAACTTCTTATCCAATGGTTCTAACTTCATTACTTCTTCCGTGTTACCATCAATTTGGATGTAGTTACGATCCATAAAGGCAATCAGGTTATCAGTTTTGAAGTGTACTGCAGACTGTGCAGCTTCCCAGGTCATACCTTCTCCACATTCTCCATCGGAAATGCATGTATAAATTTTATATGTCTCTTTTTTTAGTTTTGCACCAAGTGCAAGACCAACAGATACGGATAAACCTTGTCCAAGGGAACCTGAACTTGACTCAATGCCTTTCATATAACGAGTGGATGGATGGCCTTGTAAGTAAGAATTGATATTACGGAAAGTAAGGAGGTCTTCCACTGGAAAGTAACCAGAAAGTCCCATGGCGGCATAACGAACTGCACATACGTGTCCGTTGGATAAAATCAAACGATCTCTTTCAGCCCATTCTGGGTTTTTAGGATCATGATTGAGAATTGAAGTATAAAGGGCCGCGTAGATATCTGCGAGTCCAAGTGGTCCACCCGGGTGACCAGAATTAGCAGCAGTAACCATTTTGATTACTTGGATTCGGATATCGTTTGCAAATTTCTTAGCGACTTCAATTTTTTCCATGAACATTCCTTAAAGCGGTTTTGATTGAAATAAAAACAGACCAGAGATATAAACAATCGTGTACAATGGCAAAAAGATGTAATGCAATTTTACATGCAGATTACGATTTCTTTTCCAACCTGTGAATCCCATTGATAACATCAAAACAAGGCTGATGGCTGCAAAAAAGCGATGGATATGGATGACAAATTCAGGTGCAGTCGGGTAAATTTGGAACTCAGCTATGCCACCTAACAAATATTTTATGGCAAGTAAATAAATGGCTGCAGTTAAATTGGCGATAATCCCCACTAGATTGAAGGCTCGGTGTTTTTGATTGTTTAACTTTCGGAAAAAATAACCTGAATAAAAACCCAAAATGGATAGAGTCATTAAAGAATTCACAAAAAACAGTGCCATCTAGGGTCATTCTGTGAGAATCCACCACCACTCAAAGAATTTTTATTTGACCTTAACAGCTTTTCCCAAAAATTGGATATGCATGCCGCCTTAGCTCAGTGGTAGAGCAGCTGTTTTGTAAACAGCCGGTCGGAGGTTCAAATCCCTCAGGCGGCTCCATGCAACTTCTTCGGGTAGGTACTCAAGTGGCCAACGAGGGCAGACTGTAAATCTGCTGGTTTTACCTTCGAAGGTTCGAATCCTTCCCTGCCCAAACTAAGAAGTCCTTTAACCACAAAGCAATTCCCAACTAACAAGTAATTGAAGGATTCGAATAGAACCCGAGCGACTTCGACCCATAGGGAGAAGTTTCCGCACGATGCGGAAAAGCGAGTGGTGACGGGCCCGAGCGAACGTAGCCAGGATGGCGGAGTGAAGGGTGGGCGACGTCCTTCCCTGCCCAATCAAGTCTCTATTACCACAAATCAAACTCCCAACTAACAACTAATTGAAGGATTCGAATAGAGGAGCTCGGCTTCGACCCATAGGGAGAAGTTTTGACAGGATGTCAAAAAGATCGACGACGGGCCCGAGCAAGCGAAGCCAGGATGGCGGAGCGCAGGGTGGGCGAACCTTCCCTGCCCAATCAAGTAACCAAGAGTACAAACATAAAACCTTCTTATTCATCATCATCCATTGGATCGAGTGTAGACGTTCCCAATAAAAAATCGAACAATTCGGAAATGTTCATACCGAATCGAAATCCATAATAAACACCCAATGAAATCTCAAATGAAAGTGGGGAATCACACCATTGACCAACAATTTCCCCTGTGGAAGAATTTGTAGCGCCTAACGGGAAAATTACATTTGTATTGAATTTTGAAAAAGCTTTTTTGTTGGATCTTTTATCATCATCTCCTGGAATATGAGAATTCGAATTTAAGACTAAAAATGAATTTCCTTGATGCAAAGTTAGATTTGAATTTTCATAAGTGGATATATAAATGCTACTGCCTCTTCCTCCAGTTTTATATTGACCTACATTACCACTTCTAATCCCAATACCCAATCCGTTTTTTGCATATTGTGCACCCCCACCAAAACACCAAACCCATGCAGAAACACCATATATATTTTTTTCAAATCCAAGGACTGGGATATCTATCACATCATTGCTACGATTTTGTAGATAGTTATTAAATGAAACGCACTCCAAATTTAATATGATTAGGAAAATGAAAATTATATGTCTCATTGAAATGTTTAAATCCTTATTTCAAATTGAAAATTGATTTTATACTCTATAGATTCTAAGATTTTGCAAGACAAACAAATCCTCAGCTAACACCAAACTAAAGGATTCGAATAAAACCCGAGCAAGCGAAAGCGTTGTGGTGGGTGAACAGGACAACTTCCCAACTTGTCCCTTCCCTGCCCAAACTAAGAAGTCCTTTAACCACAAAGCAATTTCCAACTAACAACTAATTGAAGGATTCGAATAGAACCCGAGCGACTTCGACCCCGCGAAGCTTTCGTAAAAAGCTATCTTACATCACTACCCAATTCGAAATTTTGGTGCGGTAAAAATAATACGCTCCATCTTTTTTCCTCTGCAACTGCACTCCATATTGCCCTCGTTTGGATCGAACAAGGGAAACAAACACCATAGGCTCACTCCCTTCCCATCCAACAGAGGGAAATACTTGTTTGCCCATTGGATCATAAAAAGACCACTGCGTTTCTGTTATCTCTTCGAGTTCTTCAGGGAAAAAAGATTCCATTGCCACTTCCCCTTCTAAAACAGATATACAAGTATTTGGTGATAGGATCGGATTTCTTCCATAAACTTGGTTTGGGTTTTGTTTACAAAATCGAATTTGGTTTCTTACATTAGTTTGGAATTCTAAGCGAAGGGATTCTTCAGGAGTCACAAGAAAGTTGGATAACAAAGGATAGGTGGTGGTTAGAAATAGGGAAATCAAGGCAATTGGAAAAAATTTCTGATGTATTTGTTTCATATTCCCTCCTTCGGAAACAAAATTTGCAAAAACTCATTTCCTTCTCGTTCTGCGAGAATACGTATGCTAGGTAATATGAGTTTAGTGGCTTGTGCCCCAGTAGGAGAACAATGATAGTGCAAAATAGTTTCGATCTCATCAAATTGAGAGATAGAAAATTTAAACGTAGAACACATCTCTTTTGTTTTTCCTTGTAATACAAGGGACTTACTCGCTTCTAAATCTGCCCTAGTTTTTCCATAAAAACTTCCACTCATTCTAAAGTAACGGGCAGATAACTCGTGTTCATTAGATTGCCGATAATGGACACCCATAAGATACAAAATATCTGATTTTTCTTGCTCAGACCGTTCTTTATCCGAATCTGCTAATACTTTTTTTAAAAACTCTTTTCCTTGCTCCGTTCCTAATTTGAATTCAGAAATTCCAATAAACAATGGAGAATGAAACATATTGGGATTTTCTTCAAAAAGAGCTAAAATCACTTTGTATTGTTTACGTTTCAATAGAAGAATCGAAGCGAATTCATATAACTTGGGAAGATTTAGTTGTTTTAATTGTTCCTTCAGATCATTTGAATTCTCTAGATTTGTTTTGGCAGCAAGTACATAAGTAGAGGATAATTCTGATACAGTGATTGGTTTGTAAATTTCAGAAAGTTGAGTCCAAATCCAAGATCTGTCTTTGGATGGGATATGAGACGGATAACGACTTCCTAAAAACAAAGCATCTAACAATTTGGCATGTTTTTTATAAAGAAAAAACAATCGGGAAACTACTGCCTTTTGTAACTTACCAGTAGGTTTTTGGCTAAGTGCTTTTTCATACAATGGAATTGCAAACAAAGTATTAGTTTGTTCCATTTCATAGGCTTCTTCATAAGCACCATTTGCTTGTAGTGGTAAACATATCGTCGAAGTTACCATCACTCCAACATACAATAAAATGGTGAGATTTGCAATTTTGGACCTATTCAAAATGTTCAATTAGTATAGTCCTTTCATTAAATCTTTATTCTCAGAAGAATTGGATTTGTGATCTTCGGTGCATGGGCCTTCTGGTGGATAATCTGATAAATATAATTCTTGTGTTGACTGACAATTTGGTGAAGCCTGTTTCCCAGATAAAGTACATATTTTATAAGGTTTCGCATACACAGGCAAACTAAATTGTGTTTTTGGCAGAATACTTTTTTTGTCGATTGAACTTAGAATTTCTCCCCATAGTGGTGCCGCAACAGCTCCACCAAGTCCACTTGTACCCATTCCAAATTTTGGATTGTCATACCCAATCCAAACAGCAAGTGATATGTCAGGCCTTGCTCCCACAAACCATGCATCTTTGTAATCATTTGTAGTACCAGTTTTCCCGATAAGATCACCCGCATAACCACCGTTTCTTACACCACTTGCACGACCACTATCTCGAAGTAAGGATATCATCACTTCTGCTGTATCAGGTCGTATTACTTGGCGTTCTTCAGGTAATTTTAATTTAAACTCATCAGTAGCACCAACTTCATAAAGAACATTCCCTTTGGAATTTTTAATCCTTCTAATGAGGTAAGGGCGTTTAATAGTCCCTTGGTTAACAAAACTAGTAAAGGCAGATGCCATCTCGAGGGGGGAAATTTCGAGTGTTCCCAGTGCTAAAGAAAGGTCTCCACGAAATCTATTTTTTTTCTCGGCTTCATTTGGGAAAAAGAATTTCGTAAAATATTTTTCAATTCCTGCACTTCCCAAACGTTCCGCTATTTGTACCGCAGCTGTATTTTTAGATTTAACAAGTGCTGTTCGTAAAGAAATTTCTCCATCAAAACTGCCACCTAAATTTTCAGGAGCCCATTCTTTGCCTCCACCTCCACGGTAATACAGAGGTGCATCGAGGATTCGCATTCCAGCTTGAACTGATCCAGAATCTATAGCAGATGCATATAACACTGCTTTAATGGAACTTCCTGTTTGCCTTCGCATTTGGGTGGCACGGTTAAATTGGTTTAACGAATTAAATTCATCTCCACCATGTAAAAAAAGAACCTGACCTGTGTTTGGTTGAATACCTACAATGGCTGCTTGGATGACTGATTGGTCCTTGTCTCCATCCAACTGGTCTGCATTCCAAACCATTTCATTGAGAAGTGATACCTCTTCCATCCTTTGGCGAAATGCTAAGTCCAATTGAGATTCTGGTTTGAGTCGTACCCGCTTTTTTTGGATTTTGCCAGAACGTTTGTTTTTGGCAAGGTATTCTCTAACTATCGGACCTATCACTTCTTGGGCATTCCGATCCAGTGTGGTTTCAACTGTATAACCACCACTTTCATAGATATTCTTTTCTCCATCTAAGGAAGATAAAACGGCTCTAACATGTTCTGTCACATACGGTGCAATATCATGGCGAGAACCAAAAACAGTTTCGTTAGGTGATCTTGTAGATAAATTATGATAAAAGCTTACAAATTTGTCTCTATCTAAATTTGGATAAATACCTCGATTGCGGAACATATTCAATATGGCCCGAACTCGCGTATAAGACTCTTCAGGGTTTTTTAATGGCGAATACTTGTTAGGAGCAGATGGCAATGAAGCAAGTAATACCATCTCTTCTTTGGACAATTCCATGGGATTTTTTTGAAAATAGAATTTAATTCCCTCTCCAAATCCAAAGGCGCCATGACCCAAGTATACATGGTTCATATAAGTTTCGAGGATTTGTTCTTTGGTTAAAACTGATTCCAATGCAAATGCAAGTTGGGCTTCTCTCCATTTCCGATTCAGACTTTTCCGTCTGTCATCCAAAATAATCCGCGCTAACTGTTGTGTAATAGTGGATGCACCTTGTTTATAACTTAGATTGACTATGTTTTTGAAAAATGCTCGTAATATAGCGGAATAATCAATCCCACCATGAAAAAAAAACTTTTGATCTTCAATATTTAACAAAATTGAAATCATATCTTCTGGATAGTCTTGCAAACGTAAGGTGGAGGTTCGTTTTTGAAAAATTTCACTTACCACTTGTCCATTCCGATCCAAAATTTTAGTTGGAATGTTTTTTGACAAAGTTTCCAAATAAACAGGTATTTCTTTTTTCGTAGCAAGAACTCCCGCGACAAAATAAGAAAAGCTAACGATGAACAAAAACAGAAGGATCGATGTGACTGTAAAGGCTACACGTAAATATGAAAACGAAGGTGTATATTTTCGTAAGTTGGTGTTTCTTCGAGACAATCGCAAAGGATCGGCATTAAATTTTGGAGTTTCTTTTTTGGGTTCTTTTTCCCAAACCACTCTCTTTTCGAAAAAAGGTTTTGATTTCCCTGTCGGAGTTTTCGATGATTGTTGGTCTCGTATCGAATCCGAAATGCTTGGAATTGGAATTTTAAAACTTTGATAAGACTGTTTGGTATCTTCTTCTTTAGGTGTAGAAAGAATTTGAACGATTTGAAATTGATAATCGACAAAATTCAAAACTACCTTTTCAGCACAATGAGCGCAAGTTAGCTGAAACTTCCCTTCTTTAGGAATTGGTTCTGGCAAACGTGATGCTTTTTGGCAGTGTGGACAAAGGTATTTAGGAGAAGGTGCCGACATAGGTTCTCCCTATTCTTATCGGTCGTTTGTTAAAATTACAAAATCAGCGATTTTCACAAAATCGGCACTCTCCTCCCTGCCTTTTTGAAAACCAGAGAGAACGAGGACGGAATGACCCATTTCACGCAGACGAGTCACAACCCCACCCTTCCGATCGGAGTGGAAACGTCCATTCAGGTGTACCACTTTTTTCCCAGATCGATGGATTTCAGCCGAAATTGCCTCTGCCATACCTTGGTCCCAAGTGGTTTGGCCGAGTATCATATAATCCAAATTGATATTGTGTTGGGTAGAATGTTCCTGCCCGCCAAAAAGTTCAGTTAACCTTTGTTTGTATTCTAATGTGAGGTATTTTTCTAAAGTGTAAGCTTGGGGCAAATAAGACAAAGCGATTGGCGAAAATTCTCGATATGCTAAAATGCCTTTTTTTGAGATTAAATTGACATACCGCCGAGGTGGGTTTGCCGCAACGACTTTGCCTTGTTTGTCTTTTGTTGCCTTCACTAAAGGCAAATAGTCCGATTTGAAATTTTTCCAATGGGGTATGGAAGATAAAAATTGAGATTCAGATATGGTTCCAATCATGAATTCATCAACAATGGTCTGCTGGTCTTTTTCCAACATCTCAAGAGACAAACTCACCTGTTCAACTGTAAAAATTTTTTGTAGCAAAGATTCATAAAACCGATGTAATTCGTTGTTATCATGTTCTTCACCAAGAACGATTACATCTACGTTCTTTATTTCTTTTAGAATTTCATCAATGGAAACAGATTCTGAATTTTGTGTGCGGATAATTTGAACATTGTTTGGACTGGTTTGTCCAAACAATGCAAATACCAAAAACAAAAATAATAGAAGATATGTTTTTGTCTTATAAAACACTTTCAATGGCTGTTTTAAGTTCGGCACTTTCTGGTTTGGTGGACGAAGGGAATCTGTTTACAATTTTCCCATTTTTATCAATGAGAAACTTTTCAAAATTCCATTTTACATCTCCTTTTTCTTTCGCGTTCTCTGTAAGGAATTGGTAAACAGGATCTTTATCACTTCCGAGAACTTTCGTTTTTTTCATCAGATCAAAACTTACTCCAAAATTGAGCTTACAAAACTCTGCAATTTGAGCTTCCGTTCCAGGTTCCTGCCCGCCAAAATCATTCGAAGGAAAACCAATAATTTTTAAACCTTTATCTTTATAAGCGAGATGGAGTTTTTCTAATCCTTCATATTGTGGCGTATAACCACATTTAGACGCAACATTGACAACAAGTACGGGATGGCCTTTGTATTCCCCCAAGTGAAATATCCTTACCTTGTATCGTGACGGATTTTAAATCGTGAAATGACATTTTTTTTCCTCCAGCATAAAGACTAAAACCAACAATTAGAAAAATAGCAAACAAAACTTTTCTTTGCATAGGAACCCCCTCCGCCAAGTTTAGACTATGCCAGCTTTGTTTTTTGCCATTCTTTCGGAAGCAAAACCATGGATTCAAAAAACAAATGCAAAACCGATCTCCCATTCAGGAAAATTTCGGATCTACCAAAAAGACTCGATGTACATTACAATCACAGGTCCTGGAAAAATTCCAATGGCCCTTGCTGTTTCGGAGTTTGCCCATTTATTCGGAAAAGAAGAAAGAAAAAAAATGAAGGTATGGAACCTAGGTATCGCAGGTTCCCATATTCCAAATACCAAAATTGGTGAGTATTTTTGGATCCATAAAATAAAAGACTATAACACAGGTAAGGATTATTATCCAGAACGGATTTTATCTTCCAAGATCCAAAAAGAAACAATTCTAACTACATTCGATAACCCCATCGCAAAAATAAAAAATGAAAATCGATTTCAGGTATTAACAGAACAGGAGTTACAGTCCATCTCACTTGTTGATATGGAGGGTTCTGCTTTTTTTGAAGCCGCATCTTTATATTTTCCATTAGAAAATATAGCAATTGGAAAAGTGATCTCAGATTTTTTGGAAGCTACATTTTGCCAACAGGAAACAGTTCAGACACTTATTGAGAATGTATTAGATCCTTTGTATCAAGAATGGATAGAACCCTTACCTTGGTCAACCGATGATCTATTTGAAACAAAATTTTGGCCAGAATTGGAAACAAAAATAAGTAACCTTCGTTTAACAGAGACGATGAAACATGATCTCAAAAAATCTTTACGTTTTTTTTATTTGAGGTATCCAAATTCCAACATCCCCTTACCTAATTTAGAAACAATTCCTAACATCAAATCAAAACAAGATTTAAAACTCTATATCCAAAATTGGAAAAACCAACTCCATGTTTAAATCATTTTCCCATATTTACATCGAAGAAGGTATATATGATCATTTTCGAACCAAAGAAATTATATCAAAATTTCCCAATGCAACCCTCGTCCCAATTCGTCATTATAAAGATAACTTCAATCGAAATTCACAAAATTTTAGAATCCAAAAACAATCTCCCAAATTGATTTTGGCGGAGAAAAAAGATCATTTTTTATACCCTGGAAGTGATTTTTCACCCAACTTTTCATTTCCTCACTTCTATTATAACACATTAGCACTTAATTGTATTTATGATTGCGAATATTGTTACTTACAAGGGATGTTTCCTTCTGCAAATCTTGTCTTATTTGTAAATTGGGAGGATTTTTTTGAAGAAACAAAACGTTTTTTAAAAACGCATGAATCCTTATATTTGGCTTTGTCGTATGACACAGATTTATTGGCATTAGAATCATTTTTCCCTGCGACCCAAAGTTGGATTCAATTCGCAAACTCTGAGCCTAATTTAACATTGGAAATTCGGACAAAATCCACCAATTTCCAATCCATTTCCCATCTAACACCAAATCCGAATATCATTTTAGCTTGGACAATCAGCCCACAAATTGTGATCAGTTCGATCGAACATGGAACACCCTCCCTCCAAGCCAGACTCAAAACGATACAAAAAACGATCGAAGCTGGTTGGAAAGTGCGTGTTTGCATAGATCCAATCCTAAGGATTCCCGATTGGAGACTCCATTACCAGTCGTTAGCTGAAACATTAGGGAAAGAACTAAACCCAGTAGGCATAACAGAACTAAGTGTGGGCGGATTTCGAATGAATATTGATTTTCTGAAACAAATCATCGATATCCGAAAGGACTCTTCCATTTTATTTCATGCATTTGAAAAAAAAGATAAAATTGTTTCTTATTCAAAAGAAGAAACTGAAGAAATCTTAGAGGTGATGATTTCCTCTCTTAAAAAACATTTTGATCCAAATCAAATAAAAGTGAGTTATTCTTAAATTTTTCCTTTCCATTTCCTTCTCATCCTCATAGTCTGTGTAGCCTAACTATGAAGAAATTTTTCCATTTGATTGTTTCGTTCTTTCTACTTTTCTCAATTTTTACATGTGGGGAAGTCAACAGAAACAAACCAATTGCAAAAAAAGGGCAAATGGACTTAACTTCATGGGATTTCCATCGAGATGGAAATCTAAACTTAGATGGTGAATGGGAATTTTATTGGAATGAAACATTAAGTGGCATTCATATTGAAAAAGAACTAGGAAAAGAACCTAAATTTATCTACCAAGTTGTTCCCTCCAACTGGAAGGGTGTGGATTGGTTTGGTGAAACTTTAGATGGATATGGTTATGCGACATATAAACTAAAAGTTTTTTTTCCAGAAAACACACCTACATTAGCCTTTCATAACTTGGATTTATCTTCAGCTTACCGTATGTACATAAACGGTAAATTAGTAGTTGAACAGGGAAGTTTTGGAATCAATCCAAATTATTTTGAACCCTCTTATAAATCTATATTAGTGGATCTCGAACCAGTATCTGGTGAAACAGAAATAGTTTATGAAATCTCAAATTTCCATTATTCCAAAGGTGGATTTTGGGAAAGTATGGAAATTGGCGAAAGACGCAAGTTATACGACAAAGTAAACCGTAGTTACCAAATCACTTCCTTTTTGGCGGGAAGTATCTTTCTCTGGGCTTTATACCACTTGGGTTTATTCCTTATGCGACGACAAGACAAAGCAAGTTTGTTCATTGCATTGTTTAGTTTACTCATCGTTATGCGACTCTTGACAATCGGAGAAAGGAATATCTTAGATATTATTCCATCATTACCGATGGATGCTCTCATTCGATTGGAATTTGCAACCATCTACATAGCGACAATTGTTTTTGCCTATTTTTATCGATTGGTTTTCCCCAATACCGTCGGCCAAAAAACGATGTATGTATTATATACATTGATCACACCATTTTTAATATCTTTATTTTTACCAGTTTCTGTATTTACCTCTCAAATTCATTATTTCCAAATTTTTTTGATCCTCGTCTGCGTTAGAATCACCATAGCCATCATTATGGCATATAGGGCCGATACAGTTGGAGCAGGATTATCACTGATTGGATTTAGTTTTGTGTTTGGAACTGTCGTACATGATATATTATACCAAAATAATGTCATCAACACGATGAACATTACACCATTTGGATTTTTAGGTTTTATCCTTTTCCAAGGGTATATCTTATCTTATGGTTTCACAAGAGCCTACGCATCTATTGAAAAATTAAAAGAAAGTTTAGAAATCTCCAACAAAGAATTGAATGTCCTTAAGGTAGGTTTGGAAGACATCGTTGTTGAAAGAACTCAAGAATTAGAAATATCAAAATCAAACATTGAAAGATTAAACGAATTTGCAAAAACTCTAAATACTTCACTTGAGTTAGATAGCATTTTACACAAAGCATTTGATTATCTAAAAGAAGAAGTTTTTTGCGATTCCATGATACTTCTGTTAGTTGATTCAGAGAACGGGAAACTCCAATATCTCAAATCTGTTGCATCACCTACATCTGCCCTACAATTAGAAACCAAATTTCGTGGAATGAGTTTTCCATTGGATGTTAGCGCTGGTTTGTTTTACCATGTTTACAAACGTAATAGACCTTTTCGTTTTGCAAAAGTATGGGAATCACGATTGAATGAATCCAATCAAAAATTCATTCAAATGATCGGTAAACATCCAGGTATGATCATACCTTTGAGTTCCCAAGGAAAAGTAATTGCTATGTTAGCAATTTTCAGCGAACACAAAGGTTCTAGTTTTTCAAAAGCCCAATTACAATTAGTAGAAAACACTGCCGAAAATATTGCGACAGCTGTTACAAACTCAATCCTCGTAGAAGAAATGAATCGCGAAAAGTTTATAGCAGAGAACGCTCGATTGCAAATGGAAAATGCAAAAAATGAAGTCGTAAAACTCAATGAATTTACCAAAAAAATCAACTCTGAATCAAGTTTATCTCAAATCATAGATGAGATGTTCGATTATATATTAAAAAGTTTTGAAATTGAAGCAACTCTCATCCAATTATTGGATACTAAAAAGAAAGAACTTTATACTTACAAAACAACCATACCTACTTATGCAACAGAAGAACAATTAAGCTTTGCAAATTCATTTCGAGTCCCCTTAAACGAACGAGGTGGGATCATTTATAAAACCTACTTACGTAAAAAAGCATTATTTGTTCCAAAACCTCCCAAAAAATACGAATCAGAATTAGACGAACAAATCTTTTCTCGATTAAGTTTATCTTCCTTTGTGGCTGTTCCTCTCGTTGTTCAAAATGAAGTGATTGGAATCGCTTATTTCACCTCTTACCAAAAACCGATGGAAGTAACGAGAGAAGTGCTCAGACGTATCTCTGGTTTTTGTGACCAAATTGCGGGTGCAATCCAAAATTCACTTTTACTGCAACTCACAGAAGAAGAACGTAAAAAATCAGAAAAAGCAAAATCAGAAATCCAAAAAATGAATGAGTTTGCAAAAACAATTAACTCACAAAACAATCTTGAGAATATCTTAGCAGAAATATTTGGATTTATACGCAAAAACTATAAAATTGAAAACTGCGTATTATATTTTTTAGACAAAGAATTCAATGAACTTCGGTATTTAAACCACTCCGGCTTTGACTTGTTAAGTGATGATAATGTAAATTTTTTCAAAACCTTACGTTTCCCCTTAAAAGAGGAAAGTGGATTTGTATACAAGTGTTACAAAAGAAAACGACATTTTTATATGAAACATGTTCCTAAGTCAATGCCTTACGAAATTGACAAACAAATCACTGAAAAATCGGGGATGAAAGGATTTCTAATCTCACCATTAGTGAATAATGATGAAGTCGTTGCGATGGCGATGTATGGTATCAACGATGAAACAATTCAATTTTCAAGCGATGAAGTTGATTCGATTGTAGGTGTTTCCGAACACATTGCCAGTGCCATCAATAACCACTTTTTACTCAAAAAAATTGAAGAAGAAAAACAACGATCAGATTCACTTCTGCTCAATATCCTTCCTAAAAACGTCGCAGAAGAATTACAAAAAAAAGGAAGAGTAAATCCTGTAGAATTTGAAAACGTCACTTTACTGATGACAAGTTTTCCTGGATTTTCTCAGATCACAGGCCAACTCACACCTGAAGAATTGATTGAAGGTCTTGATTTATATTTCTCTCGTTTTGATGAAATCATTAAAACAAAAGGAATGGAAAAGTTAAGGATGACAGGTGATATGTATTTGGCTGCTGGAGGATTACCTCTTGGCAATTTTACTCATGCAGTGGACGCATGCCTTGCCGCCTTACAAATCAAAAACGAAGTGAATCGAATGATTGAAGATTTTAAAGACATCCCATTTAAACCAAATGGAATTACAATCGCCATACATTCGGGCCCTGTTGTTGCTGGGGTCATCGGTAAATCAAAATTTAATTATGATGTCTGGGGAAAAACTGTCACACAAACACAAGCCATCCGAAGGGGTGGTGTGGGAGATACCATCAGTATTTCACAAGAAACAATGGAAAAAGTAAAACGGTTATTCCATATCGGCAACCAAAGAATGATCGATACTTATGAAGGGGATCAATTTCCTATTTATGAATTATTATCATTAAAATCTGATTTAGCCGACGACACCGGTATTGTGCCAAACGATAAATTCGAAAGGTTGTATACCCAACAGAAACGTGGAGCAAAAATTCTAATCAAATGATTTATAGTTTATATTTGATTGGTTTTTTGTTTTTGGGAATCCTTTATTGGATCTCTAGATTATACAAACAAAATGAAGAAAATTTTAACACGGTTACAGTATTAAAATCGGAAGTCCAAATCCTAAAGGAAGATTTAGAAAAAAAAGAAAAGGAACTACTATCGACTAAAACCATCTCTGAAGAATTTTCGAATAAACTAGTCGATTCTTATAGCCAACTTTCTGACTTAGATGGACTTCTCAGAGAAATTAATTCGGCATCAGATCTAAAAGATGTTCTTAGAATATTAGGTTTTTATATAAGAGAAAAATTCAAAGTACCACATTATCTGTTGTATGTTTATAAATTGGATTTAGATGAATTAGAATTTTTTCATAGTAATTTTCCTGAAGAACTTTCAGAGACTGTTAAATTGGAAATCATGGGAAGGACTATCCCTGTTTCAGATTCGTATGTGACAACTTATGCACATGCTTACGTTCGCAAAAGGAAAAGAAGTTTTTATATAGAAGACTTTGAAACATATAAAACCGAAGGTGTTGAACTTGAAAACAAAAAGTCGGCAAACCTAAAATCATTACTCATCGTTCCATTATACTTACGCAATAAATTCATAGGAACATTGGATTTATTAGATTATTCAGGAATTTTCTTATTAAATGAACAACAACTCAA
This sequence comes from Leptospira sp. WS39.C2, assembly GCF_040833965.1. NCBI lineage: Bacteria > Pseudomonadati > Spirochaetota > Leptospiria > Leptospirales > Leptospiraceae > Leptospira > Leptospira iowaensis. The sequence goes on along the minus strand of NZ_CP162142.1, from coordinate 617,140 downwards.
CCAAATCAAAATTATAGCAGATTATATTGCAGGAACGATTGAAACTGGTTATCTTCTAGATGAATTAAAAAACGTAAATAGCAAAATACAAGAAGAAAAGGAAAATATCGAATCCAATCGATTAAAACTAGAGAACTTACATAAATTCAATCGGAAAATCAACTCCTATTCGGAAATAGAAGACATTACAAGGGAAGTATTTAGTTATTTAAAAGTAAACCATAGGGTAGAACTTGGATTTATTTTACTTGTGGATCCTAAAACAAATACACTCGTTCCTTTAATGGAAGGGGCTGAAGTTTTTAATAAAGGTTTACTTGTTTCCAATTTTTTAAGAACGTTTAGACCAAAACTAATTCCAACAATTGGCTCTCTTTATCGTTCTTACATAAAACAAAAACCAATATACCTGAAAAAATCTACTCGTTGGAAAGAGCTCACACCAATTGATACTTCTATTGTGGAAAGTTTCAAATTAGAACTATTTGGCCATGTCCCTTTAGTTGTGCAAGGCCAAACAATTGGAATTGTTTGTGTCACTCGCCTAACAAAGGAATTCCCTTGGTCACAAAATGAATTCCAAGAAATCATATCATTTTGTGAACAAGTAGCCGGTGCAATCCATAACGCAAATTTAAGAAGGGATCTCGAAAAGGAACGTGAAAAAACAATTCATTTCATACGTAATATTTTACCAGGTGATTTAGCCGATGAATTGATTGAACGTGGTGAAGTGGTTCCCATGGAATATGAATCTGTAAGTATCTTATTTACAGATTTTAAGAATTTCACAAAAGCAGCAGAGTCGTTATCTCCAGAAGATTTGATTGAACAATTAGATGGTTGTTTTTCACAGTTTGATGATATTGCCGTTCGGCATAATTTTGAAAAATTAAAAACCATTGGAGATTCCTATATGGCCGCGGGTGGAATCCCACAAGGAAATTTCACACACCCAGTGGATGCCTGTTTGTTTGCAATGGAAATCAAATCTTTTATGATCCAAATTCGCTCCTTCAAACAAATGTTAGGCCAAGATTTTTGGGAAATTAGAATTGGAATCCATACTGGACCAGTTGTCGCAGGGGTAGTTGGAAAATCAAAATTTGCTTATGACGTTTGGGGTGATGCAGTAAATACAGCAAGCCGAATGGAAAGTTCAAGTGATGCTGGTGAAATTAATTTGTCAGAAACTACTTATGAAAAAGTAAAACGGTTTTTTGAATGTGAATATAGAGGCAAAGTCAAAGCCAAAAACAAAGGGGAAATGGGGATGTATTTTTTAAAACGATTACGTCCCGAATTTTCACGAGACCCTGAAGGAATGGTTCCAAATCAGATTTTCTTAGATTTATATAAAAATTTGCAGATCGGGGCCAAAATCATTTACCGTCAAACTGGTTCCTAATGTTTTTAGTTCTCATCACGAACCACCTGTTGCTGAGCTAGAACTTGCACTTGATGAACTAGATCCCCCACCTTTTTTTCCACCTGAACTAGAACTTGATGAATTACTTCTACTACTACTTGTTGTTGTCGTACGAGTGGAGGCAACCGGGCATTTTTCATAACAAATCACATACAACGAAATACATGCTGTTGTTGTTGCCACTGGGTTGTCTAGCTGTGGGGCAAGGGCAATAGCACAAACAAATTGTTCCTTCATACAACGGTCCATACACTGTAACCTTGTTTCTGAATTCTTAGAATTGGTACAATTTTCAAACATCAGTCCAAGGCTTATTAAAAAAATTGTGTAGATCCATCGTTTCATATTAGTAGAATCTCATGAATATTGCGGAATTCCAATAGAGGATGACCGCAAATGTGGAAATTACCTATGAAACATACTTGCTTCTACATTAGAGAAGTATGAAATTGAATCAGAAGATGGAAACTCGCAACGTCCGTATCCTATTTTTGGTTTTTTATGTAATTTCTTTACTCGTTTGGATCATTGAAGAAGTGTATACACTCACCAAACCTCCAGAATACTTCGATCGTTTCCGTGTCATCATTGCAACAATTGAATCATTCATTGCACTTTCTTCCTTTTTGGTTGTATTTATATTATACAAAGAACTCAAAAAAGAAGCTGTCGAAAACAGACAGGCAAAAACACAAATTCATGACTTAAAAAGAACAAATCGTATTCTAATCAATCCTGAAAAAGGATTCTGGGCAGAAGCAAAAGCACAGATGTTGGAATGGAATCTCACGGAAGCAGAAACCGAAATTGCTATTCTTTTGTTAAGAGGTTTTTCCCAAAAACAAATCGCAGCGGTTCGGAAAAAAAGTCTTAGAACCATTGAAAACCAAACTGCTTCAATTTACGAAAAATCTTCTATGCGAGGGAAACTTGAATTCATTTCATTTTTCCTAACTCCCCTTTTGCCTGAAGAAGACTAAACAAAAAACCTTGACCAAAGTCATTCCTTTAGGTTATTTTAAGTTTGTTTTATGAAAAATCTACACCTTGTTTTTTTCACGTGCATTCTCACATTATGTAACATTTCCCTCTGGTCACAGACTAGTTTAGAAAATAGGGATAAAGAAAAACAAACTGGTCTCATCAAAACCAATCAAAAAAAACAAGATGAGATTTTACAAAAATACAATGACTTCATTACAAAAATCCAAAGTCGATTTCCTGAACTTAAAATATCTTCTTCACCCATTGATTTGAAAAATGCAGAAGGAATTTCCGATCATAATAATGCGCCAGGTGCCACTGATAAAAAAAGTAAATCTATTGGAGTGATCGCTTCTGACCATTTTTTCCTACAACTTGAGCCTTCTTCTAAACCTAACGTCCGCTCTACATTCAAAGTTAAAAAAGGAGATCCTCTAGAAGTTTTGATGGTATTAAAACAAGATGTAACTTCAAAAAAAGAAGGATCTCATTGGGTATTAGTTCGTACCAAAACAAAAAAAGAAGGTTATATCACTCAGGATTTATTACAACCATTGAAACCAGCTGTTAAATCTAGAAATACTGAAGGATTTTCGTTAGATTTAGCTTCTTTACCCAGTAGAACAACAACAGGATCATTAAATTCAAGTTATTCGGACACTAAAAAAGGTAAAGAAATGTGGGTGAATGCAAGCTCCTTAAACATGAGAGGAGAACCTGATGTAAATGGATATGTCATTGCAAGATTACCAAAAGGAGTCAAGGTAACCATTCAAAGTTCCAGTACGACTGAAGAAATCATCGATGGTATGTCTTCCAATTGGCACCAAGTTTCTTCTGCTTATGGAAATGGTTGGGTTTTTGGTGGTTATTTGAGTTCATCGGAAGTTGTTTCCTATGAAGTTCAACCTGGAGAGATTTCCTTTCCCCAAGAAAATCCAGACGAATTAAAAATTGGGGAAAAACGTTTTGTTCGTTCTACTAATTTAAGAATGAGAGACGAACCAAATGAATATGGATCTGTCATCATTTCAATTCCTGGTGATGAAAAGTTAAAAATCGTAGATACCAAAAAAGAAATCGAATCTATCGGTGGTGTTCGTTCTAAATGGTTATATGTAAATTGGAATGATGAGTGGGAAGGATGGGTATTTGGTGGATTTGTTTCCAAAGACAAAGGCCCACTTGTCGATAGTGATGATATTTCGAAATACTTTCAAATTCCTATCGATAATGATCGTTATGTGTCCTCAAACTTTGGTACTCGAGTTGATCCAGTTTCCGGCAAAGTTGGGGCATTCCATTCTGGAATAGATTTACCTGCACCCATTGGAACTCCAATCAAAGCAGTAAGTGATGGGAAAGTTTGGCGAACCATAACAACTAGCGGAGGTTATGGGGTATTAACTATATTAAGCCATAAAAATAATATTTATACCTATTATGCACACCAAAATGATCGTTTGGTAAAAGAAGGTGACACTGTCCGCTCTGGTGATATCATTGGTCAGGTAGGAAACACTGGAAAATCTACTGGTCCTCATTTACATTTTGAAGTTAGGAAAGGCCCCGACCAACAAGCATTGGATCCGGGAGCATATTTACCCAAATGAAATTTAAATTTTTAATCGTACAACTCTTACTTTCTTTTGTTATCATAAACAATTTATTAGCACAAGAACCTGTAACACAAGTTACAAACCCAACATTCGATATGGTGCAAATTCTTCTCAAAGGGAATCAAAAAGAATTTGAAACAGCAATCACAAGTGGTGGAGATATCAACTCAACTGATGAATCGGGAAAATCTCTACTAATCCTTGCCGTCGAAAAAAATCGTCCAAAACAATTCGAATACTTACTCAACCAAGGTGCAGATCTAAACAAAAGAGACTTATCTGGGAAAACGTTATTACATTATGTAGTCACTTCAAAATTTACCAATCAAATCAAAACCCTTGTTGAAAAGGGGGCAGATTTAAATGCTTACGATGCAGATGGAAATACTGCCTTACACGTTGCAATTTTAAAATCAAACTTAGCGGTACAGAAGATTCTCGTCGAAAGTAAAGCTGATGTGAATCTTAGGAACAATCCCCGAAAATCACCCATTTATTTAGCATTTGAAAAAGGTAAAATAGATACCATCAACTTCCTCTTACAAAATGGGGCAGATATCAATCTACCGGATTTAACGGGAAGAACACCAATTTTTGTAACCATTGAACAAAAAAATAATAAACTTTTAACCATTGCTTTAGATGCGAATGCGAACCCAAACTATGAAGATACCAAATCAATTCAACCCATTGTATATGCAATCGATAAGGGATTCACAATTGGTGTGGAAACCTTATTAAATCGTGGTGCAGATATTCAGACAAAAACTCCTGAAGGTGAATCCTTATTATTTTATTCTGTAGAAAAAAGAAACCTGACAGTCACGAATTTACTTTTAAAAAAAGGACTACCAGTTGATTTAAAAAATGTAAACGGCAAAACCTTATTTGAAATCGCCTTAAGTAAAAATGATACTAATTTATTAAAATTGGTTTTGGAAGCTGGGGCAAATCCAAACCAACAATTATCTTCAAACAAAAATCCTTTAGAAGATTCAATAGAATCTTCCAAATGGGTAATCGCAGAATTGCTAATTCAGAAAAATGCAGATTTTTTAAATCCAAACCTTTCTGGTTACTTACCCATCCATTTAGCAGCAAGAAAACCTGGACTCAAAATCGTAGATCTTTTGTTGAAAAAGGGAGTTTCTGTTGATGTTGAGAATGCCAAAACAAATGAAACGGCATTGTCCCTTGCACTTGAAAACAAACAAATTCCTATTGCCAAACTTCTTTTATCTAAAAAGGCAAACCCCAATCATAAACTAAAAGAAGGTGGGAGTTTAATTTTTTATGCGATCGAAAAAAAGGATGCGGAAGCATTTAAACTTTTAGTATCAAACGGTGCAGATTTATTAGTAGTTAATGATGAAGAAGAAAATTTGATTACGGCAGTATGCAAACTTGAAGTTGAAAAAAAAGAACAAAAGTTTGTCGACGAGACAATCAAATTATTAGTTAGCAAAGGTGTGAATCCAAATGCTAAAAACAAACGTGGGTTAAGTGCCCTCCATATAACACTCAATCGCAATCGAATGGATACTTTATCTACTTTAATTACTTTGGGTGCTGACCCTAACCTAACAGATAATAATGGATTCACTGTATTACACAAAGCGATCCAAAAGTTTTTAAGTGCAAAAGATTCAAATCAAATCGAATCTCAAAAAAAATTAGTACTATTCCTAGTAGAAAGACGCGCGAACCTCAACCAACAAGATAAATTAGGGAAAACTATACTTTCCGAACTCGCAATTCAATTTGATCCTGGTAAAAGTGAAGCCATTTTGGAATTGGCGAAAGTCCTTGTATTAAATGGTGGAGATCCAAAGTTAAAAGATAAAATTGGAAAGTCTGCCTTTGATTATGCGGATGAGAAAAAAATTCCTGAACTCTTAGAAATTTATCGCGGTCTTTAATGTCCATTCCTAAAAAAGATAATCGTCTCAACATATTCGACTTCGTTAATACTGTCCCAACAAAGACATTCAAACGAGGTGAAATCATCGTACGCGAAGGTGATGCATCGAATGAAAAAATGTATTTTATATTAAGTGGAACATTGTCCGTGGGAATGGGAGCACCAGACCAAGGAAATTTCCATGAAGTTAGAAAGTTATCTACAGGTGAGTTTTTTGGAGAAATTGCGCTTATCTCTGCTCACCCAAGAGCGATGACAGTGTTTATTGAATCTGATCGTGCCCAATTAGGAATTCTTGATAAACAAAACTTAATTCGAATCGCAAATTCAAATCCAATGTTCGTATATGCACTACTACAAACATACGTAGAACGATTAATTGAAGCAGAACAAAAATTAAAAGATCTGACAGAGGTAAGTGATGGGACTTAAAGAATCTCTCGCAAAACTCAGTATGATCAATATCAAACGTGGTGAAGTCCTTTTTAAAGAAGGAGTACCCTCTAATGGAGCAATGTTTTTTTTGTTCGAAGGTCAATTGGATATCTACAAACAAATTGAAGGGAAACATACTAAACTAAGAAGTATTTTACCTGGTGAATTTTTTGGAGAAATGGCAATTATCAATAATAGCCCTAGAGCAGCTTCCATTGTAGTAGTATCGGAAACTGCAAAACTTGGAATCATCAACAGAACTACATTTGTTCAAATGAGCCAGGAAAGTCCTGAATTTTTGTTTTTACTGCTGAAAAAAGTAATCGAAAGATTGTATGAAACGGATGGAAAAATCCGAGCCATCAAAAGAAAACAGGATGAAGACTCAGTGATATCAAAAGTAATCCCCAGTGGCGAAAACCAAAACTCGAGTGAACCTGATGGTGACAGTCAGGAACAAGTTTCATTGGGAACTTTTACAGATGATGCACAAACCATCGGCGAATGATTTATTTTTGAAACTTCTTTCTTTTTAATTTAAAAATTTCTGGTTTTACAACAATCTCTGGAATGACGAGTCCTGATTGGTCCAAAAGCAAATTTTTTATAATATTGGTAATCTGGTCAGGTAACAAATAAGATTTAGGATCTGTATCTGGTTCTATATTCAAATGATCATAAAATTCTGTTTTTGTAATATCAGGAATAATCAAATGAACCTTCACTGACAATTTACGCAATTCATCAAACAATAACCTTGCGAAGTGATGGATTCCTGCTTTCAGTGAACCATAAACGTTTCCCCAGGGAGATATTTCCTCACCTGAAACAGAACCGATGAAAATAATCCTGCCAGAATTTTCCTTTAAAACTCTAGTCAAAGATTGTGTTAAAATCATTGGTGTTGTTAGATTCACTTGGACCATTTCATTAATTTTTTCTGACGACAATTCTTCAATTGGAGAAAAATAAGCAATACCTGCATTATTCACTAATAATGTTATATTTTGTTTCGTTGGAATTTGATCCAAAAACAAAGGAATCGTTTTAGATTCTCTTAAATCTCCTTTGTATAAATGAAAATCTTGATGATTAAAATTACATTTTTCCGGATATCTACAGATTCCATAAACTTTGAAATCTAAGCTTAATAACATTTTAGAAATAGACAAACCAATCCCACGAGATGCTCCAGTGACGATTGCAATCTTTTTCATTTTAAACTATCCATAAATTCCCAGACAAACAATGAAGCATCGATTACCTTTGTAGTTTTACCTTGGTTTACAAAAGGTAACATCGGAGTTTCACCTGGCCAACTATGACCAAGGCCATTTAAACGGATTAATGTTACAATTTTATTGTCTGCACATTGTTCATAACGTTCAAAATTGATTACTAATGTATTCCCATCTTCAATAAAATCTTTTGTTTTTTTATCAATTGATTCATTACATCCATTCCATTCTTTCCAACGAAGTATAGAATCGGCTACAGATAAAATTTCTTTTCCATCACGAACATAACCTCCGCTATATGGAACCAATGGATCTTCTGTTCCGGCCATAATTCCAACAGAAACTGGATGATTTTTGAAGTTTTGTTTTGTTTTTAAGTGAGCCACTGAGAGTTGAGCTGCGACACTCATCACCCCTTTCCATAATTCTGGTTTTTCTATAGCGAGTCTTTGTGCCATAAATCCTCCATTGGAGTGACCAACTAAAAAGACAGATTTTGGATCTACAGAACCTTCAGCAACCATTCGTTTTACGATAGATTCTATAAAAACCACATCATTGATTGACGCTTCATCAGCAGGAGAACTACCTCTCCCATCCGCCCAACTTCTCTTATATCCATCAGGGAAAATTACGATAAATCCTTTCTCATCAGCGACTTCATTTAATTTGGTTTGTTTCATCATAGAAATTCCATTCCCAAATCTTCCATGAAGTGCAACTAACAATGGAATTGGTAATCCATCCCATTTTTTGGGATAATGAACGAGATAACTTCGTTTCACGCCATCCAATACAAAAAAATCTTTTTTTTCGTTAGTTTTAAGTTTATAAAAATAACCTGCACATGATAATAACCCAAACAAAAGTACCGATAAAATTATTACTTTTTTCATTTTACAAACTCCAATTTCGTTGTTTCAATCAATTGTTCTTTGTAAATACGATTGGGCCAATGAGTGATCATTAATACTACAACAGGAATTCCCCGCCATTGGTCCATACCAATTGAATATTCATTTTCTAATAGAATGGTATCCATTTGTGAATAACGAAACGTTAATGTTTGTTCCGTCCTAATATGAGAAGGGAATAAGCCACCAGATAAAAAAGTAAGAAGGTATTGGATTTTATGAAGGAGTGGGTATTTATATTTTGGATCTTTTTTTTGTAAAATAATTTCTAAGGTAGAAGTTGCACTTTGGTCATCAACAATTCCTAACTTCGTAATTAAATCTAAAATAATATCTCTTTCCTGTTCATAACGATAAAACCCAGTAAAAAGAATTTTCACTTTTTTTTCATTGATTAAGGTTTTATTTCTTACTTTGGAAGTTACAGTATCTGGAAATGCAGCACATTGAATGTTAATTAAAATCATAGAAAAAATCAGGGCATTTTTTAGATTAAAAATCATTTTTTGCATCTCCTATAAATTCAGAGACTTTTTCTGTAAGAATGGATTGCCAATCATCACGATCATCTACCCACATCAATAATACAGAAACCCATCCAAATACTCTATATGATTCCATTGGATACCGATATTCTTTTTCAATTTTTCCATTTTTACGAAGCCGAAACAGAAGGTAATCATCATCACGATCAATGTCAGGAACAATAAAAAATGTACTAATTGCTAAAAACCGATTTGCCAAATACAATAAAAAACGATCTTGTTTTCGCTCTGCCAAATAAGAAACAGGTTCGGTAGATTCTCCTAGAAAAAATTTAAATTTTGGACTCGATTCCAAAATTATTTGTAAATGAAAATCCGCTTTAGTTTGATTAAAATGACGAACAGTCGAAAACTTTCCAGATTTTTCTAACGCAGATAAAATATATGTTACTCGTCTTCGATCTAATTCTTCATCCCAACCTATTAATTCATAACTAAGGGACCGATCATAAGTTTCTTTTCCTAAATCTATTTTTCTTCGTTCACTCGAATAAAAAACAGAGCAAGAGGATATGATTGAAAGAAGTATCCCAAATAAAAAAGTAATTTTATATTTCATAAATATTTAACCAGTTAATAACTCAAATTTTAAAGTCATACATTCATTACCATTCACTACTAATGTAATCGTATGAATCCCAGGGTAATAAACTCTAGTGGTGATCTTTTTAAATGAATGAGATTTTACTATATCAATCGTATCATTTGGTTGTAATAATTTTTCACCAATTTGAAACATTTTGTATCCTAATTTCCCTTTTGCTAATAAAAACCCAATTTTATACTCAATCCTAAGTTTAGTTTTTTGGACAGAATGGTTCATAAATTGAAATTGGAATTCTAATGATTCACCAATTTTAATTTTTTTCTTTTTGATTTTAAATAAAAGATCTTTAGGATTCCATTTTGTATCATATTGAAAATATGACAAAGCTCTTTGGTCTCCTTTTTTCAATAATCCACGTAAGGCATGTTTTAAATTTTTATCTAAGATTTCAGATACACCGAATTTATTTTTACAAAACTTCAAAACTAGGTCTGGTTGGATTTTAGAAATATCATTTAAATGATTGGAAACACTCCTTCTTACAATTTCATTTTCATCATTCCATAAATTTTCTAATATTGTTAAATGTATCTCTGGATTTTTTTTGATAGTTGGGATACCAATTCCCCAAGGTAACAAAGGGCGGCTTCCTTCGCTAGCTAAACGTCGCACCAATGCTTCCCTATGCCTTGACCACTTTTCCATTTGTTTTAATGTTTTTTCAAAATGATTTTGGTAATAAAAGCGAATCGCAAACTCTGCGCTCGAAAATATAGTTGTTTTTTCTAATATTCGCATCGATCTATCAAATTCATTTAATCCTGCTTTAGATACTATATCGTTTACGAAGATAAATGGGAAATTAAAATCATTGATTCCTTCTTCTCTTAACAATTGAATTAAATCTAAAAGTTTAGGTTCAATTTCGGTAAGAGAGTTTCCCCAAAAAAATATAAAAACTTCTGCAATGCGATTAATTCTTTCCTTCAGCTCATATTGTTTCCAAGGTGATTCAAGAATCTTTTTTTGGAATTCTTCAGGTTTGATATTAGAATCTATTTTTGCGACTTGATCGCTTATGTTTTTGATCCAATTTTTTGAATATATTTCTTTTAATGGTTCCATATAATAAAGAAGTTTAAAACGAAAAAAGATTCATTGAAAACATAAATAAGTTAAGAATTAGCTTTTGGTAACCAAACAGAAAAACATGCTCCATGAGTAGTTGGTTCTAATTCAATTTTACCGTTCATCTGTAGGATCATTTTTTTACAGATATCCAATCCTAGACCCATTCCCTCGCCATTTGGTTTCGTGGTAAAAAATGGTTCAAATATTTTATCTCGAATGTTTTCACTTACACCTATTCCTGAATCAATGATTGATATTTTAATCCAGTTTTGAATCGTTTGTAGCTTAATTTCCAACGTGCCACTATAAGACATAGCATGTAATCCATTATTTATCAAATTAATCCAAACTTGGTTCAATTTATCTCGATTCCCAATACAATGTTTATCCGGTCCAAAATTTTTAACAACCGTTACTTTACTCAAATTATAGTGGTATAAAGACAATATAGTTTCAATTTCGACTTCCAAATCTATAATTGATTCATTATTAGATGTTTCTTTTTCTGAAACTAAATAGTTCTTCAGAGCGCGGATTACATGAGTAGCCTTTTCAGATGCAACTGAAATGATTTGATTACATCTATATGCTGAATTGATGTTTGCAACAACTTGTAAAATTTCAAGTGACCTTTTACTCTCTAAGACATATTCAATTTGGTTTTTTTTTCGAAACAAACCCGTTTCTACAATTAATTGGATATGGTCTCCATATAGATCCATTTTTTGTAAATGTGAAAATTGGGAATGCAGCTCTTTTTTTAATGTCCTTTCAGATTTTCCTTCCATATAGGATTGATGTTCTAAACTTTCAGATAGTACCAATTTGTATCGTTTTGTATCTTCCACATTGAAATTGATTATAGTCGAAATGACCACCTGTAATTTGTTTATTAGAAAATCAGAAAGTGATAAATTGGAAGAAACGATCGCTCCTAATGGGGTATTTAATTCATGAGCCATTCCGGCGGCTAATTGACCAAGAACAGCTAATTTTTCTGAAGATAATAAACGATCTTGTGCTTCTGTAAGTTCTTTTAAAGTATTAACCAAACTTTGATTGAGTATTTGCAAACTTTCGTTTGATTGCCTTAACTCTTCTGTTCTTTGTTTAACCTGGTTTTTTAAGTTCTCAGCATATTGTTTATTAAGTCTTTTCCATTGAACAAGCCAAATAATTGCAACGATCGATAAGACAGTAAAAAAAGTATAATATAGCCAGTTATAATTCCTTGGAGGATTTGGATCATACATAAACCCTTTTAAACTAATATTTTTTGGCAACATACCTAATTCAAAATAAATATCATTGATGTGTTTCCAACGTCCAGGATTCATATAACCCATCTCAACTAACACGGGCTGTATGAGAGGTGTCATCTGCTGAGCTTCAAACAGAAGTCTTTCCTTTGGATTTTTTTGTGAATATTTAGCATAAATTAAATCTACGATTTCATCTTGATGGTCCATAGCATAAATCCAACCACGCAGTGTAGCCTCTCTAAATGCTTTGACTCTATTTGGAAATTTTTCCACTTCCTCTTCACTTGTAAAAAAATTATCACCATAAAAATCTATTCCAGCAAGGCGAGGCGAATAGGCAACTACAGGAAGACCCGCTTTTTTGAAATCAAATGCTTGAGTTGTCGCATAACCTGAATATGCATCTACTCTACCCTCAATTAAATCACGAGGATTAAATTTGTGTTCCAGTAATTGAAGATCCGATGGATTGATACCTTCCTTTTTTAAATAGGCAACAATTTCCTCCATCCAAGGGGTTAACATAACTCTTTTACCAGCTAAATCATGAATACTTTGTAAATTGGAAGATTTTTTGAAAAACAAAACGGATGGTGAGTGCTGAAATATAACACCTAACACAACAACTGGTTTCCCCATATGACGTTGTAATAATAATTCGTTACTCCCTACACCATATTGACCTGTAGTTCGCACCACTTTTTCATGGATACCTTTGACTCCAACAGAACTTTCTATAAGTTCAACATCTAAACCAACATCTTTGTAAAATCCTTTTTCATAAGCTGCATAATACCCGGCAAATTGAAATTGATGGAACCATTTTAGATGTAATGTAACTTTCTCGACTGCTAATAAAGATTGAAATGGCAAAAAAAAGAATAAAATGAATAAAACATAGTATATTCCGTAACGAACTTTGATCGTTTCCATGATTAGATTTTTATAAAGATTTATGAGTGCAAATCAATGAAATAACGGGATTATTTTTGAAATTTATTATTTTTCTTTGATTTTCCCTTTTACCTTTTGAATCCAATCAAGATTCAACATGGTTTGTTTTTCAGCAAATTCCAAAGTTAAATTCCAATACTCATTATCGGGATGATTGTCCCAATCGGTTTTCAATTCTTTCTGAAAAACTTTTAAAGCCTTTAAATCTTGTTTTTGTTTATTGATCTCTCCTTCCAATTGTTCTACCAGTAATTTTGGATTCATATGCCTACCAAAAAATACTTTAAATAGAAGTTCATTTCGTTTGTTGGTTTGTATGGGAGATTCGTCCATCCATCTTCTAAATTCTTCAAGGCCAGGACGAGTTACTTTAAATACCTTTTTTTTCTTTCCATTTGTATCTGTTTTCTCCCATTCTTTGATCAACCCATCTTTTTCCAATTTGGATAATGTTGGATAAATTTGACCAAAACTTTCATTCCAAAAAAAACTTATCGTTGATTCGATGTACTTTCGAATCTCGTATCCATTCATCTCACATTGTGATAATATTCCTAATAGAGCATATTGTGTTTTACTTTCACGTTTCATTTTAACTTTACTTTTGTATCAGTTTATCTTGGAAATTCAAAAATATAGTCACCACTTCTTTGGGTGATTCCACTTGTGGCCAGTGGCCAATATCGTTAGATAAATTGTATATTGGAGCATTTGGATATTCTTTTTTGAATCGAAGTGCCATTTGCGTTCCAGAATTTGGATCATTGGGACCATAGATATAACAAAAAGGGATTTTTGTATTTTTAAGTGCTTCTATCCAACGTTTTTGGTATTTCACCTTTTCAAAGACCAATCGTCCAATCAAATATGCAATTTGTTTACCCTCATTGTAATTGAGAATGCTCCAATATTCTTCTAACAAATTTTGACTAGGTTGTGTATTAGGTCCAAACATTTGTTGTAAGGATTTTTCCACCGACTTACGTGATATTTTTTTGCTGATAAATTTACCTACAATGTTTGGTGTTTGCGATAATAATCTTTGGATCAATCTAGGGTTATAAACATCTGTGAATAAACCACCATTCATAAATGCAATAGATGAAATCTCAAAATTCAATTTTTCATTTGTTGACACCATTTCTTGGACAATGCTAACCGCAAGATCATGTGCTAAAATTTTTACTTGTTTTATATTTAATTTTAAGAGAAGTGAATTGAGTATTAAAACATATTCTTCGAAAGAATACAAATGATTTTCAGGTTTATCAGAAAAACCCATTCCTAAAAAATCTATAAAAATGACTTGGTATCGTTTTGACAAATCTTCCAAAACCCAATTCCAATCAAAACTATTAAATGGATAACCATGTAACAAAAGCAAGGTTTCTCCTTTTCCAAAAGTTCCATAAAATATGGAATGACCTTGAAAATCAAAAAATTGACCAAATTGTTTCATGGATTCGGAATTATTAAATTTACCATCCATTTCATTCACCTTTTTTTCCAAGTTGTTCTATATTTTGAATCCACTTACTTAAGGTCTCATGATTTCGAAATCTAATTTGATCTAAATATGTAACTTTTACTTTTTTCACACCACAAAATTGCAATGTTCCATGTTTTAACAACTGAACCCCTGGACTACGATTGACCCATTTGTAATACCAAGTGGGGGCGTCCATGGTGATGATGATTCTCGCTGTTTTGCCTTTGAGTAATTGTTTTGGAAATGGTGAATGTTTTTGGTATGCGAATGCAAAACCAGGTAAAAAAACTCTATCGATCCAGGCTTTTAAAATTGCAGGCATACTAGCCCACCAACTTGGATAAATAAAAACCAAATGATTTGCATTTTGAATGAGTGATTGGCTTTTTACGATATCTGGTTCTAATGTTTGTTTCTTCTCTTTATGATACCCGAATTTTAAATTATAATCGAAATTGAGTTCGGTTAAATTTAATAAATGAGCTTCATGACCTGAAGATTTGGCTGCTTCCACATAAGTATTTGCCAATTGGGCACAATAGGAATTGAGGTTGGGATGCCCAAGTACGATTAAGATATTCTGTTTCATTCGATACCACCATTATATCTAATAGATATAATGGTCAGATATATCTATTAGATATAATTTAGCAAACAAAAAAAAGCAATTTTAGAAAATGTTATAAAATGGATACAAAAGCTAGTTACACTTCCGTGATCACTAGCAGAAACATAACAATAAGTAATAGTTTAACCAATCAAAGGTTTTAGAAGCAGGAAAAGGATTGGTATCATTCAAATTCTAAATCAAAGCTTCCATTTTCAAATTTTTCCATATACTATTGGTGTATCAAATTTCGTAAGGAAATCTATTACATAGGAAAGATTGAGATACCGGTATTTTAAATATTCCGCATTAATAATATTTAAATGTTGCAATTATATGTTGTTAGCTGACAAATATCTCCAACTAACAAATGGATTGTAAATATTAATCAATCAGTATATTTAACCATCTATAAATTGTATTTGCGAAACCATAGATTAGAAAAATTCATTCGTAGGAATAAAAATTGTGAAAAAAATAATCAAGGTGAATATCTTATTTGCGCTCTTATTTCCATGTATCTTTTATATGGGATGTCAATTTCTTGAAAAAGAAAATAATGAAGATGATCAAAATTCAATATTAACTCTTGTAGCTGCTGCTACTCAAAACAATTTACCTCAGGAACCTGAAACCTATCAAAGTGTAGGTGGGAATTTAACTGGACAACTAAATGGAGGAACCGTAGTTTTCCAGTTAAATGGAACAAATAATCTTTCGATATCCGCAGTCGGAACATTTGTTTTTACTTCAAAAATTAAATCAAATAGTAATTATACTGTTTCTGTATTTACAAATCCAAATGGTATAACTTGTGGAATCACAAATAAGGCAACTGGAAATATCTCAACAACAGATATAACAGACATTATAGCAGATTGTACTATTTGTGGAAATGGTGTAAAACTTTCCTATGAAGCATGTGATGACGGAAATTTAACAAATGGAGACGGGTGTAATAATAGCTGTAGGATAGAATCGGGTTACTCATGTAATAATTCATCACCTACTGTTTGCGTAAGTATCTGATTTTCTAATAATTTGCACAATACAATTCGATTTAAGGTTATTACCATCATAGTGTTGTGCTTAGGATATTCGATTCAAAGTTTTTTCTTCATAGTCAGGAGATTTATTTCCTCATCTACTAATTTGAACCCCTTTATTTTTTAGAAAATTCAGGATTCTATTTTAACGATTTAAACATTGGAATCAATTTTTGTAGAAATATGAAAAGAAAAATAACATTAGTCTTTCTCAAATGTATTGTTTTCCAATAGACCAAACATCAAACCAATACTAAGTTCAATATGTGATTCGAGATCATTCAGAATCTGAATTCAAAATTCTACACAAAACAATTTCACTTGATTACTACACAAATAGTTTCCACCAAAAAGAGTATTATCAGCAAATTGCGTACGAAATATATATCCGTTGTAAGCTCCCACATTGTCTGTCCAATTCAAACAATCATTACTTCCTAAAACATAACCAGAATTACTGCCTAGCCATGTTCCAGATGGTACACTGTCAATTACAGCTGAAAATGGTATCTGAAGTAATGAAGTTCCATTAGTATTCGCAATCAATGTTGTATTATTTGGTAGATAATAATGCGTATATGGATGAAGGACCCAATCCAATTGACCATCTCCTATATTTGCAGTAAGGGATGCGATTCTGGTGCTACTTAAAATCATTGCTTTACAAGTGGAACCTTGAGGGCATTTGATATCAGCATTACAGATTTGATCTGCACCATTGATGCCGCCAAATTCGCCTCCTCGATAATTTCCAGTTGATAAAAATAATCTTTTTTCGTTGTCTTTCAATTGAATGGGAATTTCAGAATTCAGTTGATTGAATTTTATATCTTCTGAAATAAGTTTTATATTCAATTTAAAGTTTCTATCTCCATTGATTAAAGAATCATTTATCCCGGTGAGAGTAAAACTTTGATGAACTGACCAGTTTTCCTCAGTAAAAATAAGCGAATTGGTAGAAAGTGAAGCGAGTGAAGGTAGAGTAGAATAGATTTGAATTTCAACTTGGGAAGAAGGATTTTTTTTCAATCGAATCGTAAAGTTTAGAGTACTGCCTATCGTAAAACTTGGCCCAGTTTCAGAAAGAATGCCGATACTCGGGTTTACCTCCAAAACGCTTGTAGCGATATTTATGTCATAAGACAAACACTTATATTCCCTCTCACCTAACATATTCATCAAAACGATCCCTTTTAAAAATTGATCGGATTTTATATCACAAACATTTTCATAAGATAATTCACTACAAGAAACAACTATCAAAGAAGCCAATATGAATTTAATTGTTCTCAACATGCGTTATGAACAAAGGAAAAAAATAAATGATTAAATCAAGAATATATTTATATTATTGAAATTGTACGAATAACATTGATTTGAATATATTTGATAAATAAATTATTATCAATTCTAACATAAGCTAAGTGAAATTTATTACAAATTTCAAAAGATATGGCAGATATATTTTAGAATTGATTTGATATAATGAATGATTGATTCCTCTTATGATTCATCCTATATTTTCCAATAAACCTTGCATCAAACTATAAATAGAACGTTTAGTTTCATCATCTATAAATTGACCATCAGCGGATATTTTTCCTTTTACACCAGATACCAACAAATTTGTTTTATCGGTTAACTTTGCTCCGATAGTTTTCAATATCAAAATCAATGATTCATGTGCTTTATTACCTACTGTTGCAGCGGTTATTAAAGCCACAGGTTTATCAGTGAAAACAACAGATGCAACAGACCATTCTAATGCATTTTTTAAAACTCCAGGAATACTATACACATATTCTGGAGAACAAATCAAAACAGCATCGGCATCTTTAACTTTTTCTAAAAATAGTTTCACTGAATTAGGTGTTTCTTCTTCAGAAATACCTGAATCAAAAAAAGGAAAATTAACGATATCATCATTAATTAAAATATCACAAACCTCGGAAAATTCAATTTTCAATCTTGTTATGATTTTCCGATTATAAGACGTTGAGCTAATACCACCTGATATTGCTAAAATTTTAGGTTTTAGGACTTCCATTTTTTATATACTGATCCCTAATATTTTTTTAGTCCCATCGGTTTCTTTAGAGTAAGAGAATAGTTTTAAAATTGAAAATTTTTCATAACCATTCTCTTCTGTTTGGTATTCCCATAACCAACCCCAAAGGCTACCGCGTTTCACAAATCCTCGTTCTAGTTCGGTTTTCTCTTGGTATATTACACCAAGCAATACATAGGTGGAATATTGTTTGTCTGATTTGGTTTCATTATGATAATATCCAATACCAAGGAGAGCCAATTCTGTAATTTCCTCTGGAGATTTTGATTTGTAATATAGAAAGGGTCCATACAATTGTGATGTTTCATCATTTTCTACTGCTGCCCGAAATAACGGAAAAAAATTGATCGTTTTTTTAGACCTTGTCTGATCATATCCTAACCAAATTATAGTTAGTCGATCTATTTCTTTTGGTTTTGTTTGAAAACTAAAAAGAAAATCCCACAAACTTCTTAATTGGTAGCTCGTGGAAGAATTTTCTGATTCCAATAAATACAATAAATTGTAATAATGCCCGTCTTTATTGGTGTTGTAGTAATTTAATAACGTGAATGTTGTGAATTGTCCTTCACTCCAATGATTGAAAGACAAAGGAATGATCGAAAAACTAGAATTCGAATAATAAAATGGAAAAACAAGAAGATGAGACAATGATTCTTTTTTTGGCTCGGACTTGGTTTCCTTGGAACTCTTTGATGTTATTGGGATGTAAGATTCAATTCTCCAATCAATGAACCAAAATAGATTGGTTTTAACATTTGAATTGCTTACTTTTCTATAAAAAAAAGGAGTGAGCCAAAAAGTCGTATTTGACTCTTGATTTTTATATTGGTAAGAATCATATGATATCCATAATGGCCATAATAAAAAATCTTTCCTATTGAAATTTTGATTCGAAATTTCCGTATAACTCGAAACTAACGTATTTGTATTTCGTTTCAAACTATTATCATTTATCGTTTGATTATAAATATAAAAAGGCAATACTCGATGGCCAGAGTCAATGTCTGAACTGTAAACATTAACAAATGGCCAAAAAAAAGATTTTTCAATTCGATTATTGAGTTTGTATTCTTCTTTGATATACCCATTCAACAGATAAGATTGGATTTCTGATGTATTGTCTTTTTGTTTACCATATAAAGGAAATATAATTTTATATTCCAAATCATCTGATATATAACTCAACCAAATTGGAAAAAAAGGAGGAATCAAAACTACTTTGTCTTCCGATGTTTCATCCCAAGTGAACCAGGCAAATGGTAATAACCTAATATGTCTTTTTGTATCAGCCTTTTCATAAGAAAAAATTCCAAATAACAATTGGTATCCGGTAAATTGATCACTATTCTCTCGGTTAAACTCTCTTTTTTTCTTTATCTCAGGCTTTGTAGAAGTTTTTGTTTCATTCGTTTTAAATAAATTCCCAGTGATCAGTTTACTACGTTTGGAAATCCCTACCAAATTATAAAACAATCCAAAATCATAATCCAGATAAATGTTTCCATCATTCGTCGCTACATTTATATTAGTATTGTGAACTTTTGTATACCAAAACAAGTTGATATGGTAATCTTCTTCTATATCTTTTATGTTTAAATAAATAGGTAAAATAAAATCGATTTCTTTTTTGGGCGAAACATAACTCCCTACAAAAGGGAAAATCACGAACAATCTCTCCTCTTTTAATTTGTCGTTTGAGTAATATAATGGACCAAGCCAATATTCATTGTAATTGGAACGAAAATTTTGATAATACAGTAAGATTGGAAAAAACAGATAGTTTTCTTTTGAATAATAAAACAATGGAGTAAATGATAAATCACTCAATCCACGTTTGTCACTTGTTTCATAATGGAATAAAGTGAGAATTCTAGAATAATTGTATTTATCCTCACCTAACTTTTCTTTATTATTATAATAAACTAATGGTAAAACGGGAAAACCAAAAACTTTCTCTTTCTCACTTTGATTTTGATAAAAGAATGGGATTGTAACTAAATAGGAACTATTTGAAGTATTCCCCCAAAAAACAAATGGGAAAAAAGATTTTTGAATGGAATCGTCTTTTTTTGTGACATCGACATTTACGATACGTTTATATTCACGATTGTCGATTTTACTTTGGATATGGTAATAAAAAGGAAAAATCGTTTTGGACTTAGATAAAGGATAGTCGTAGTATCTATAAAATCCTAAAGCACGAACCGAATAATGGTCTTTCCAATCTTCTATATCATAAAAAATATTACTCGCTTTGAATTTTGCGCTTCGTTCGCTTCCATAGATTTTAACTTCTTGTTCGTTTTCCAAGTCGCTCCATGTTTTTGCGTATATAGGAATCGAATCAAAAAACAGACATATAAGAACTATAAATTGTATGAATAATTTTGAAGTGTCTTGGGCCATATTCGTTTGATTTTAGTTTTAATTACGAATTGGTAAAGAAATTATCTTTTTAGTTTTTTGTGGTAAAAACTCAACTAAGGTAGCTGATTTTGGATTGGGATTCGATTTGTTATAATTAAAATCCATTTGTGATAATAAAATTGGTTTTGTCGAAGGATACATTTGGCCAATCTGTTTTTTTCCATCGCGGTCATACAGCGGGATGACTGACTTCGAAATAGAGCGATATGGTAAATAGGTTAAAATTGATTTTAGTCTATTTTTTTCATCATAAACATAGTCGTCATAAGCTAATACGATTTCTTGATTGGAGATCACTACACCTTCCAATATATCTTCTGTAAATTCATAGGTTCCCTTTCCTAAACCGATAATAAAAGCTGTCCCAGTAGAAGCAACATAAGCGATTCCGAAAGCTGCCAATGTAACAACACTAGCAGAAGCATAAACAGGCATATAAACGGGAGAATTATCAGCTGCTCTTCGAATGTCATAAGTGGAATTATAATGATGCCAATAACCAAAACTCCTTGATACACGATTCGCATAATAAATTGGATAATGAAAGTATTCTTCTGGTTTCAAATTCATTGTTTTATCATCTATAAGAATGGATATAGTTCGAAGGATCTGCCCAGTTTCTTTGTCCTTTAAGATCGCATAATAAATTTTACCTGCTTCTTTGGGTCGTTTTGATTCTTTCAGAATTGGGAACATATATTCATTTGTATTGTAAAATTCTGAATAAATGGGCGCTGCAATCGTTTGGCTTAAATTATCTTTTGGGATTGTTGTAACATTCGTAGAACAAACATTTACCGAAAGACAGAATATCATTAGTATAAACGGATTTTTCATAAGGAGAATACGAATATACTGATTTTCTTTCATCCATAACAATCTCTTTTTATTGATTTTCCCAATAATTTTTCAAAGATTTTCAAATCGATTCTATTTTCATTCCTAATTCAAATCTAAATTTCTATCAGGCAGATTGATCGAATAAAATAAGAATATTCTGGGGTTATGACCAAACTTCCAATTGCAGGAATTACTAAAATCAATAAGGAATCAAAATATAGCGGGCATTAGTTTGTTGTCAAATGAGTCAGCATAAATGAATTGATCTTTGTTATGTAATTTTTCTGTTAGAATCGATAGAAAAAAATCACTGAATCTTTAAACCAAATTTGGAAATAATCCTGTGGAAATCGAATCATTATACTCGATATAATTTTAAATTTTAATCACACATTGGGATCTAAAAAAAGAATTGGTGGCAAGAATTTGCAACACTTTTCATTTTATTCAAAATTTGGAATGATCCATCTTGCACTAGCGAAAAAAGTGACGGGATAGGATTATTTTCTTTTGCGTATCTTACTTGCACCAATGGAAGGACTACTGGATTATCGTTTACGCGATACCCTAACGCGCGTAGGTGGGTATGACGAATGTGTAAGTGAATTTATACGTGTAAACGATACCCTACTTCCTTCTCATAGATATTATCGTTGTGTTCCAGAATTATATAATAATAGCCACACCAAATCTGGAGTTCCAGTAAAAGTACAACTATTAGGTTCAGACGTCAATTGTATGGCAGAAAATGCGAGCAAGGTAGCCTCTCTTGGTGCCTATGGTATTGATATCAATTTTGGATGCCCGGCTCCAACAGTGAATCGAAATCGCGGAGGCGCGGCATTATTAAAAGAACCAAATTTAATGTTCTCGATTGTAAAGGCTGTCAGAAATGCAGTTCCCATCCATATCCCAGTGACTGCAAAGATGAGACTGGGTTATGATTCCACAGAACACGCGCTAATTTGTGCGAAAGCATTGGAAGAAGGTGGTGCAAAAGAAATTGTAGTCCATGCACGGACCAAAGTAGACGGATACAAACCTCCTGCTTACTGGGATTGGATTCAAAAAATTGTACAATCTGTCAATATTCCTGTGGTGGCCAATGGAGAAATTTGGACAGTAACAGATGCCAAACGATGTAAAGATATTTCCGGTTGTGAAGATATCATGATTGGAAGAGGTGCAGTCGCAAATCCAGCACTGGCGTTAATGATCCGAAATGAAAATAATGAAAATCTTCCTTGGAATGAGGTGAAAGGGATTTTATTTTCTTATTGGCAAAAATTAGAAACTGAGATGAATCATATTAGCCGTGCTGGTAGGATAAAACAATGGTTAAACTATTTATCCAGACAATACAAAGAAGCTGAAATTGATTTTCCCATTGTAAAACAATACAAAAGCGTTGATGAGTTTTCAAACTATTTTGAATTGCCTATCAATTCATTATGGAAAATGTAAATTCTTATCCTATTGGTTTTTTTAGTAACAAGTTACTATCATGATATTAAGGATTCATTGTTTAATAAATCACTTCCTTTACCCTAATTCTATAAATGACAAAATCCAAACCGAAAGACCAATAGCATTTGGGTGTACAATATCTCCCATTAATGCATCATTCACAACCCAAGGTTCATAAGTAACTGGATTGATAAATGCCTCCCAGATTCTCAGGTATTCGAGCATTAAACCTTGCGTTTGGAAGTATGGTTGTCTTCTTGCTTGTATTTCAGGGTAATTCAACTCTTGGCGAAGCATTAAATGTGAGGTAATGTACCTGGTGCCGACAGGTTTGCAGCCAACCAACAAAAATAGGGAGCAAATGCATTTGATGGTATATGAGCACCGTAGCATACTGTGTCTGCACTCGAAACGTTAAAAGAGATTCCATTTGTTGTATTGCTTACTAACTCCAACATTGAAAAGCCATTATATTCTCTTAAAACTTCATTTAATATTTCTGGAATGGATGATTGTTCCTTTGCAAAAGAAATATGATCTACAATCGAACGAATTTGGATGCTATATTGGTATTTAAAATTAAAAGTCTTAAAGGCAAATCCTTTTCGTTCATCGGGTAACCCCAGTAAAGCGGACCATGACACTGCAGGATAATTCCCGATAATTAAAACATTCTTTCTTTTTTGATATAATAGAGTGATGGATCTTTCAATATGATTTAAAGCACGGTTCATATATGCTTCTGCATTCCAAGGCAGTAACATGATCATTAACATATTCTGCAAATAGTCATTCCCTCCGATCTCAAAAGCTACATTCGGTGCTATAAAATAATTAGGTTGACCCAAACATTTTTTTAATTGAATCAACATTTCATGAGAACTATCCCCGCCATGTCCAAAGTTTTGGACATTCCAACTCGGATCTGTGCCTAAATAGAAGTCCAAACTAGACATTCCATAAAAGAGTCCCATGGAAAAAGATCGTCCAGGATAATCTGCCGATTGTATCAACGGTGCATAATACAGCGCTGGATTATACCCTAGTGGCACTGCATTGGCAAAATCAATGCGGCTGTCACCATAGAAAGTGACTCTGGTTTTAGAATAGTAAAGTGGATTTTCAGGATCAGGTGATGCTTGAGTTTGTAATGAGAATTTTCCACGTGTATCACAAAAGCCAGCTCCGTCCGTATTTGGAATTCCACTAAAGGGTTGAGCTTGAATGGGAAAATAAAAAGCAACTACGATTAAAATGATGACTCGTTTCAAGGGATCACCTCAAATTGTACCGTAGTACAAGGCGTAGTTGGATAAGATGAAGTGGCAGAAATCAAATACACCAAAACAACTTGGTTCGAAAAACTTGGAATTTGACATGTTTGAGTTCCACCAGATACATAATTTCGATAGCTACCTGAATTACACGATACGACCACACCACTGTCGCTAGCAAAAGCATAAGGAGGTCGACAACTTCTAATATCTACAATTACTCCACAAGCTGGATAATCAGGGGAGCCAGAAAAATTGTATTTTAATCCAGAAGACCCAGTCGTAAATCGATACGTTTTCTGAACGGAAGACGATAGCACTGGATTACTTAGAACTAAGGGAGTTGAAAGACTAACATTATCACAAGCAGAATCATACCCTGAACTCCTAAACAGTGTCTCAAACCAAATCACAAAAAACCCTTCGGCATTGCTCTGGCTTTCTTTCTTAAGATCTTCACATGATACAAAACTTGAAACAAGCAGGAGTAATATCATCCATTGCTTCATATTACCTACCTCTCCTAACTGCTTCATCAATGGCGGCTTTCCGAAGTGCAACCAACCACTGTAAGTTTGTCTCGATCATTTGTTTTTCTTGCTTTGGTAAATTTACAAAATAGTCCATCAGATAAGAATGGGCAACAACCCCAAGGAAAGAATTACTTCGCAAATGAGAAAGTTGCATGGAAGAAAGTTGGGGAACGTCTTCAAGTGCTTTTGCGTAAAAATCGTTCATTCTCTTCACCTTCTCTTGATAGCGTGCTTCCTGCTCACTCGGAGAAAGTGTCCTTTGTGGCAGCGGTGTTCCATTCTTCCAAGCCAGACCCATACATCCCCAAAAGCATTGGAGTGAGCTTTTCATAAATAGCGTTTTTTCTTTCGGACTTATCAGGAATTGAATCGACGCAATGAGCAAAAAGGAAACTTAAGGAAACTATTACTTGTATTCTTATTTTCATCATAGTATGACATCGATTAATGTTTAGAGTTTAAAACCGAACGTCAACA
This sequence comes from Leptospira sp. WS39.C2, assembly GCF_040833965.1. Classification (NCBI taxonomy): domain Bacteria; kingdom Pseudomonadati; phylum Spirochaetota; class Leptospiria; order Leptospirales; family Leptospiraceae; genus Leptospira; species Leptospira iowaensis. Next base: position 591,930 of record NZ_CP162142.1, on the reverse strand, counting down.
TAATTTTCGTATATCAGTTGCTATATGATTGGTTCATTATAAAAAGAATGAATTAAATTGCATTTCTTTACTTTTCGTCCTTCGAGAATTTTTCTAAATTCCCTTTAGATCTGGTTACCTAGGATGCAAATGTTTTTTCTTTTCAAAACCAACAAACGTTTCTAAGTTAACAATATGTTTGAATCATTTTCCAATTCAGAAATCCTATCAGGTATGATCACACCCGCTGTCCTTGTGTCTGCTTGTGCTAGTTTGATTTTTTCCACAGCGAATCGACTGGGAAGAATTTTTGATCGAGTGAATCTTTTGAAATCAGAAGTAGAACTTTTACTGGATGGAAAACGGAGTTTTCATGAACAAAGAATGGTGTATATGAGACACCAACTTTCCGTGCAAAAAAAACGAGCTGTTCTCATCCAACGATCGATGGCATTTTTATACTTAGCAACATCGTTATTTATTATTTCTAGTTTGGCTCTTGCGTTTACACTTGCTTTTGCCAAAAATCTAAACTGGATTCCAACTGTTATTGCTTTATCTGGAGGGATCTGTTTGTTTTTTGCCAGCGCACTTCTTTTGTATGAAAGCAGATACAACCTAACTTTTATTAACCGTCAGATTGAGTTTACTGAATTTTTAGAGAGTGAAGTGCAAAGAAAATAAAACAATCTTTGTCCAAAAAGTACGCCCAATAGAAAATCTGAAATTTTCTTTTTGGGCGCCTCGAAACCTTTTCATCACATAGAAACAAACGATAACCGACCGCGTTATCCGCTCCAATCTTTCGCCTAAAGCGAAAGGATTTCCGCTACTACCGCTGGCGCATGGATTTCCTTTTGGATCACACAAACCTTTGGCCATTCATTCCAATTTAGGATCAATTTTCATTTCCTCATTGCCGCACCAGGGATCCGTAGGGCCTGGTCTTCCGTGGCCGAAGGCCAAGGGAGACGGGAGCGAATGCGGACCCCGAAGTGAGCCCGCCCGGGTGCCCAGATGATTGAACTATGAACTTTTTAAAAAGAAAAACCGTGATTTTAGGAATGGGCGTGCCAGAACGAGCGGGGCATGGTAAAGGGAACACATTGGGTGGCGGGTCCAGTACCCCACCCAATGCAGGGCGGGGAGATTGTACCCACACCCGAACCCCCACCGCCCCCCTTTTGTAACAAATCTGACAAAAAAAAACGATTTTCCTGTCGCCTCACCTTTCTAGAACGGTAAGTAAAAATTAGATTCGGAAATTCCTTCATGAGAGAAATCAAAACTGTCACGATTTTAGGTGCCAACGGAGCCATGGGTTCTGGAAGTGCAGGCGTCATTGCTGCCTTCGGTGGTGCTAAAGTCCATATGCTCGCTAGAGATGTTGAAAAAGCAAAACAGGGTATCGAAGCCGCTGTCGCATCCGTAAAAACGGATACAATTCGCGCAAGAATGATCCCTGGTTCCTACGATGCGGATCTGGAAAAAGCTGTCGCAGAGTCAGATTGGGTATTCGAACTCGTGGCGGAAAGTTACGAAGTCAAAGAACCGATCAACACTCGTATCGCAAAAGCGCGCCGTCCAGGAACCATTGTTTCCACAGTGTCTTCTGGTCTTTCCATTGGTCGTTTGGCAAAAGCTTACGATGAAGATGGCCAAAAACACTATTACGGAACGCATTTTTTTAACCCTCCTTATAAAATGATCCTTTGTGAACTAGTCACTCACTCAGGTAACGATAAAAAAGTCACACAAGCGTTAGGTGAATACTTAGATAAAGTACTCGGCCGTGCTGTGGTTTATACAAATGACACTCCTGCATTTGCTGGAAACAGAATTGGATTTCAGTTGATGAACGAAGTGGCTCACTTTGCAGAAAAGTATGCTGACAAAGGTGGAATTGCCCTTATGGACGAAATCATGTCTGGTTACACTGGACGTGCGATGGGCCCACTGGCTACTGCAGACTTCGTAGGACTAGATGTTCACAAAGCCATCGTAGATAACATCTACGACAATACAAAAGACGAAGCACACGAAACATTCAAACTTCCTGGTTACTTCCAAAAGTTAATCGATGCTGGCAAACTTGGTATGAAATCTGGTGGTGGTCTCACAAAAGTTGTGAAACACGCTGACGGAAAACGTGAGAAGTTTGTTTACAATATCAAAACCGGTGAGTACGATCCGTACCCAAAATTTGATATTCCTTTTATCAAAGAAGCTCGCCAAAAAATCAAAGACTCCGATTACAAAGGTGCGATGGATGTAGTAAAAAAAGCTAGTGGCTTCGAAGCAGACATTGCTCGTTACTTCATTTCACGTTACATCAGTTATTCGCTCTCTCTCGTGGGAGAAGTAGTAGATACTAAAGAAAACACTGACGGCGCTATGGGTTTCGGTTTTAACTGGGTTCCCGCTTCTGCTTTCGTTGATTTCCTTGGTGGACCAAAAGAAACAATTAAGTTGATGGAGCAGTCTAAAATACCAGTTCCAAAACTTTTAAAAGATGCGAAAGAAGGCAAAAAGTTCTACGAACTTGGCGACAAACTGGACGCAAGGTCTCTTTTCAAAGGTTAATTAGGAGTATCATATGAGTGAAAAAGTATTTGTACTAGGCGGAGAACAAACCGACTTCCAAAGAAATTGGACAAAAGAAGGAAAAACCTTCATGTCCATGATGCGTGAAGTATTAGATGATGCTCTTGAAAAAGTAGGCATTAGTTATGATGAAATCAAACGTTTGAACAAAGAAAACCGTGTTGCGGTTTTTGTTGGAAACTTTGATGCAGAACAGTATGCCAACCAAGGACACTTGGGTGCTTTCCTTACAGAAGTAAACCCTGCTCTTTTTGGAGTTCCTGGTGCTCGTTACGAAGCAGCTTGTGCTTCCGGATCGGTTGCACTTGATGCAGCGATCACACATATCCGTGCGGAAGATTACGATCTAGCGATTGTACTTGGTGTGGAAGTGATGAAAACTGTTTCTTCTTCTGTGGGTGGTGACTTTCTTGGAACTGCTGCTTATTACGAAAAAGAAGCGAAAGGAGTTCAATTTCCTTTCCCAAAACTTTTCGGAAAACTAGCAGATGTTATCCTTGAGCGTTACGAACTGAAAGAAGAACGTTTTATGGATGCTCTTGCTGAAATTTCTCGTATCAACTACGCAAACGCAAAACGTAACCCAAAAGCGCAAACTCGCACATGGTTCATGAACAAAGAACATGCGATGGCTCGTGGTGGTGATAATAATATGGCTGTAGGTGGTAGACTTTGTATCACTGACTGTTCTCAAGTAACAGACGGTGCTGCGGTAACCATCCTTGCATCCAAAGATTACACAAAAGAATACGCTAAAAAAACTGGCCGTAAAATTGATGACATCCCTCGTGTGAAGGGTTGGGGTCACCGTGTAGCACCAATTACATTTGAAGCAAAAAAACAAGAATCCGTTGGGGACAAATACATCCTTCCATGGACTCGCCAAACTGTAAAAGATGCTTACAAACGTGCTGACATGGATGTAAAAAACATTGATGTGTTCGAAACACATGACTGTTTTACTTCTTCTGAGTATGCTGCGATTTCTGCTTTTGGAATTTCAGAACCAGGAAAAGAACACATCGCCATTGAAGAAGGAACCATTGATTTTGGTGGTAAAAAACCAATCAATCCATCTGGTGGACTCATTGGTGTGGGTCACCCAGTAGGTGCATCTGGCGTTCGTATGATGCTCGACCTCTACAAACAAGTCACAAACACAGCTGGTGATTACCAAGTAAAAGGTGCTAAAAATGGCCTTATGCTGAACATCGGTGGATCTGCGACTACGAACTTCGTGTTCATTTTAGGTAAGTAGATTTTGAGTTCGCTGAATACAGAAAAATGGAATCGGATTTTAGTCCGATTCCTCCTTGCCTTTTCGTTTTGGGAAGCGGTTTCGATTCCACTTAGAATGTTGTTTTTTGCAAAGTTTTACTTTGATCCAACATTAAAAACGATGTTTGTTCCCATAACAGATGTTTTTTGGCTTGGTCCTGTGTTCAGCGATTTATCCTTCACCTTGGCATTTGGTTTTTTATATGCTTTAATGAAAGAATCTCTTCCACAAGGACTTGTGGGTGGTTTTTTAGTAGGGATTTTAGTTTCCTTCATTGGATTTGTATCCCCAATGTTATGGACATTGTCTTTGAGCAATTTTCTTCCAACACAATTGGTTTGGGTATGGGTCGCTTATTATTCCTTATTCACCATTTCCACTGCAGTGATTTATTCGGTAGGTTGGAACTCAGAAGATTAAACATTTAAAATGATCAGACAGGCAAGGTTTCGACTAACTCCTATTCTGATTTAATTCAAACTGTAATTTGAATGGCGAAACCCAAAGGCAACTTTGGGTTTTTTATTTTCTTCGAATCTCACCAGCCAAATCAGTACCAGGTGCAATGGTATTAAAGACAGTTCCATATTTTTTGATATTTTCGTGTAACAGATGCAAACGTTCATCTGATTCTTCTGTGTCCACAATTACTGTATAACGAATGAATTCCATTTTAGGTGGAACATCTTGCCTGATTCCATCTACGATCACTTGGATCCCTTTCATTTGAAAATGAAGGATAGGAGCCACTCTTTCGACTCCCTTGATAATGCAGGCAGAAAGTGCAGAAAGTAATAACTCCGCAGGATTCAAAGCATTTGGATTTCCCGCCAAATCTGTATCCAATACAATTTCAGCCGATTTACACCGAGATAAACTCGAATGGGAATCCACTCTGACAGTTTCCACATGGAAATTCATTTTTTGTTTCCCACTTTGAATTACATCGGACATTTAAATCACCTTAAAACTGAAATCGGAAGGCAACGGAATCTAGTCTGTCCGCTACTTTATCTAAATTTGAAATCGATTCCTCAATCGCTGCGACAGTTTGTTTTTGTTCTTCGGCCGCTGCCGACAATTCTTCCACAATGGATGAAGTATGTGTCAACTGGTTTTGGATTTTTTCCATATTGATAAGAACTGTTTTGGATTTGTCTTGAGTTCCTTCCGTTGAACTACTGATTTTTTCAGAACTTGCCTTTGTGCCTTCTGAATTGATTAAGATTTTTTCCATCTCTGATTGAACTGTTTCAAATTCATTCGAACCAAGTTCTACTTCAGTTAAACCTTCCTCGATATCTGCAACGGTTTGTAAAATTTTGTTTGTGAGTTCATTGATAAAAACAGAAATCTCTTTTGCAGATTTTTTGGATTGTTCTGCTAGTAGTCCCACTTCACCAGCAACAACGGCAAAACCCTTTCCAGAGTCACCTGCTCTTGCCGATTCAATCGATGCATTTAACGAAAGCAAGTTGGTCTTTTCTGAGATTGCTGCAATTGTTTCCGTGATCTTACGAATTGCTTTTGTTTTTTCACCCAAATCTTTGATTGTTTCCGAAGTTTTAAAGATCTGATTTTTTGCCTTAAAAAATTGTGTCATTGCTGTATCAGACCGATTTTTCCCTTCCATGGCAATCTGATGGGCAGTGGTTGATTCCAATTTGACAGCTATCGATTCTGAACGAATGCTTTGGATGAGATGGTTCAAAGCATCCATTTGATGGAAAATACTTTCTGAACTTTCTCTAGTCACATTACTTGATTCCGCAAGGGAATGCATAGCAAGTGATAATTCATTAAACGCAACATGTATGTGTTCCACTGCTTTTGTTAGACCCTTAATTTGAGTTTTAACAATTTCAGCATTCCCTATGAGTTGTGAGATCATTCCTCGGAATTCAAACTGTGTTTTTTTAATCAGTTGTAAAACTTCGGCGTAATCCCCACCATTTTCTAACTCAACATCAAATTTCAAACGTCCTTGGTATAAGTTCTTCAAATATTCAATCACTTTCAAAAAGGAATGTCTGTTGTGTTTGATTTTCCACAATCCGAATACAAAAGTAATCGAAAATAATATAATTCCAAATCCATATAACAAAGGTTTTGAAATCATTTGTTGGTTTGATAAACCTGAAAAAGCAAATAGAAGTAATACAAGAAAACCAATGAATGATTGCACAAGATAAATAGACAAAGAAGAAATTCCCGACAACAATCCTTTTTTTGTTGGTTCTTTCCACTTACCATCCCTCATCTTTGCATAAAGGATTTCTGCTTTGGCAATCTGTTCTTTTGTAGCCTTAGTCCGAACAGACATATACCCAATGTGTTTTCCATCTTCATAGATCGGAGAAACGTTTGCATCTACCCAATAATGGTCGCCATTTTTACACCGATTTTTGACAAGACCTACCCATGAGTTTTGTGATTTTACTGTTTCCCATAAATCAAAAAATGCTTCCTGCGGCATCTCTGGATGGCGGATGAGATTATGTGGTTGGCCAATGAGTTCTTGTTGGGTAAATCCACTGATCTTGAGAAAGTCTTCATTCACATACGTGATGATACCTTTTAAATCCGTTTTGGAAGTGATTTTGGTCCCTTCTTTGAATTCCACTTCATGATTGGTGATGGGTAGATTTTTACGCACGAATGTTTGGTTCCAATATATATGTGTTGGAGAAATTATTTAGATAAAGATCCTAATTAGCAAGCAAAATAGAATCATTATAAGAATGTTTCTGATTCCATGGCTTGACAACTGTTATTTTCAATTAATTTTTCTTCTGATATTCAAAATTCTTCATATTTAAAACTATATTTTTACCTCTAAAATCCTATAGGAAACATTTACAAATTTGATTCCATTCCCATTTGCCAAATTTATGGCATCCATCCAAAATGAGGAAACATAAGCGAATGTCTGTTATTTTTAGTATTATGTATCACGAGTGAGACCTGTTTCCTACTTGGTAGTTGTATTTGGGTGAATTTTGTATTCAAAATAGTTTCTCCCGATAGGAAACTTTTGAGTTGGAGTAGTAGAAAGATTCCAAACTACTAGGATCAAAAACAAATACAAAAGAATTCAAATTATGTTTAAATTTCATGAATGTAATACAACCTTTAGCTCATCTTCCATAAAGAAAGTCAGGCTTGTTGATTGGAAAAAGGAACCTACAAAAGGTCGAAAGAATCTAAAATGAATGGCAATAGCGATTCTCAAACAAAACAGAACGAATAAAAAAAATGGAAACCGATCCGAAGATTAAAATTTCCGAATGTCTTGATTTAAATACTGTGATATAGTATCGTCCTTAGTGAATCAATAACACCATAATGATCATGAACAGGAAAACTTTATTCTGGGACTTAACTTTAAAACTTGAGGCTTTTACACATACCGTTCCTGTACCTTTCGCAGTTTATTACGCCATCATCACCCAAAAGATGGAACCAAACCATTGGAAGATCTTTATCGCCTTATGTCTCGTATTTGCAACTGGGATTGGATTATTAGGAACTTTCATTCGCCATTTACTTTTAAAGTATCTTTTCGCCAAAATCGAAAAAATGAAACTCCCCTTGGATGTTTCAAAACCTCTCACGTCAGAAGAAATAGAATATGCAAAGTCTGTAAAAATATTTCTCTTTCGATACCCTTTGATTGAAGCAATCATCATTGTCATACGTTGGTTATCCGGTGTTATACCGATTAGTTTACTATTTTTTTATTTGGTTGCATACACTCCTTCCGTTGCACGTTCAGCAATCTTTACCTTTGTCATGATTGCTCCCATTTCGTTTGTGACTTATTATTTTATTAGCGAAAGTGCAATCCGAAATCTATTTGATCTCCCACAATTCAAAAACATAGAACTACAAGAAAAAGATATTCCAAAATTTAACTACTTCACAAGGATCCTTGTTGCATTTTTTAGTTTGGCTATACTTCCTTTTGTGGTATTCTCTTATATTTTATATTCATTAGCAACTGGTGAAATCGCAGTGGAGGATCCAATGATCCCAATTGTCACTGTATCCTTTATTTTTGTTATCCCACTCATTGTATGTTCCTATGTAGTAGCTAAGTCAGTGAATGAAGGACTAAATGAAACTAGCCGATCACTTGGAGAATTGGCAAAAGGAAATTTTGATGTAATCGTAACTCCAAAATCAAGTGATGATTTCGCCAAACAAGCCTTCTATTTAAATTCTGTCATCGGTACTTTAAAAAACATGTACAAAGAAATCAGAAATTTAAATGAAGGATTAGAAGAAAAGGTTACTTTGAGGACTGACGAATTGAATCAATCCCTCATCGACATCAGCAAATTAAAAATCCAACAGGATGGAGATTATTATTTAATATACCAACTCCTTAATCCATTTGTAATCAAAGATATCAAAAGTGATTCATTCGTTGTTGAACATTTCCTCCGCCAAAAGAAATCCTTTGAATTTAAAAATAAAAAATATGAGATCGGTGGTGATATCAACATATCACATACAATTTATCTGAAAGACTCTAAATTTTTATTATTTGTCAATGCGGATGCAATGGGAAAATCAATGCAAGGTGCGGGCGGTGCATTGGTATTTGGATCGGTTTTCCAATCCATTGTACAAAGGACCAAAACTGACCCAGGTTTCAAAAACCTGAGTCCCGAGGATTGGCTCCGATCTAATTTACAAGAGTTACAATTAATTTTTGAAACCTTTGATGGAACCATGTTAGTATCACTCAGTATGGGTCTTATTGAAGAATCTTCAGGAAAACTCTATTTTCTCAATGCCGAACATCCCTTATTAGTGTTGTATCGAAATGGAAAGGCAAACTTTTTGTTTCCAATTGTTTCCTATCGTAAATTGGGCACATTGGGAGCATTCCCGATTACAGAAGTAAACCAATTCCAACTCAAACCGAGTGACGTTCTTTTGATTGGTTCCGATGGAAAAGATGATTTATTGACCAAAAACCGCGATGGGGAATGGGAAGTATTATCCGAAGATGATAACTTTTTGGAAATTGTGGAACACACGAAGGGTGATTTGGAAACCATCATCCAAAACATAGATTCTCTTGGCCAAGTGATCGACGATTTATCTATTATCCGTATCTCATACGAAAGGAATTGAACAAAATAAGAAAAGATTCAAATCCATCTTGCGTTTGGCTCTAATTTCCAATTTATTTCTTAAAAAAACATAGTTCGAACCGTCCAATACTTGGAAACATGAATGAACCATTCTAAATTAAAACTTCCCGTCAAAATGGGATATGGGTTTGCTGAAACGGGCATAACAGCCGTTCAACTATTTACTCAAATTTATTTGCTCAAATACTATACAGAAATTATTGGTTTGAATTCTAGTTTAGCAGGAATTGCTTTATCAATTTCGGTCATTTGGGATGCAATTAGTGATCCACTAATGGGTAGGATTTCCGACCAAACAAAAACTCGATTTGGTAGGAGAAGGCCTTATATATTTATAGGAGGAATTTTATTATCCATATCAGTCTTATTACTCTTTTCTCCTCCTGAAATTTCTTCCCAACTTGGAAAATTTGCTTATTTACTTAGTGTATACCTTTTGGTGAACACAGCGATGACTGTCATTTCTGTGCCTCATATTGCATTAGGTGGTGAACTCAGTTTTGAAAGAAACGAACGAACTTCCGTATTTGGATGGAGGTTATTTTTTAGCAATATTGGCATGTTAATCGGCATGATTGTACCCGCTGCCATTTTACAGTCTTTAGGTGATGAAAGTGCAAAAGAAAACATCATCACTTCACGAACGGTTGCTGGAGAAATTGTTTCCCTTGTGATCCTTGTCTCATCCATCATTACATTCCTTGTGACAAAAGGAAAAGATAATGTCCAAGCAGACAGGTCCAAACAACTTCCTTTCTTTTTATCCTTTGGATCCGTTTTAAAAAACAAGATGTTTCTCATTTTATTGTTTGCTTTTGTCATCGCAACCATAGGTAGAACTTTTAATTCTGCGATTGCTTTATATTATTATGAATACCGTTTGGGTTTAAAAGAATCACAAGTGGTTATCAATATTTTATTACCTTTTTTTGTTGTATTGATGTTATCCATTGGGTTTTGGGTATGGATTTCCAAAAGGATCGGAAAAAAAATCCCTGCTTTTTTTGGCGTGTTTGGTTTAGGACTTCTTACTGTCATCGTGTATCCGCTGTTTCCTTATGGAGAGCTTAGACCTCCTCTCATTGCTGCATTTTTTGGAGGGATCTTTGCCGGATCTATTCTCATCATGGATTCCATTTTAACCGATGTTGTGGATTATGATGAATACAAAACTGGTGAAAAACGAGAAGGACTTTACTTTGGTATTTGGAAGATGGGTGTAAAATTTTCACAAGCGTTTGGAATAGCCATCACTGGTTTTTTACTCGATATCATTGGTTTCCAAAATGGTGTAGCCAACCAAACACAAGAGGTTGGATTTCGACTCGCAATAATCTTTGGTCCAGGAGTTGGGTTTTTCTTTATCTTAGGTTCTGTAATCTTTTTATTTTTCCCACTTACGGATGCAAAACACATCCAAGTCCAAAGAATCTTAACAAAAAGAACATTGAAAAAGATCCATTGATCCTTATTATATGAAAGCCATGGTACCAAAACAAAAACTTCAGTTTTTAGCGTTTTTACTCATCTATTTTATTGTCCCTTTTTCTGCCTGTTTATTCACATTAATTTTTGCAAATTACACAAGTTCTGTTTTTTTACCTGAAAAATTTTTGATTTTATTTGAAGCCACAGTTGCAACACAAGACTTCACCTTATTTGCATTAACCTGGGCACCATTTCCAATCATCACAATCATTTTGTTTTTTTACAGCCTACCTGTTGCTGATTATCTTTTTAAAAAAGAAAAATGTAGTACCTTGTCCGAAGAAAAAGCACGCCACCGGATAGTCCACTCTCCCATGATCATTAGTTTGTTTGGCTTTACCGGATGGGAGTTTTCAACCTTTTTATCAGTATTTCGGATCGATACATTGTTTCCGGCTGCCCCTCCTCAAAGTATTTTGACAGTCACCATTTTGTTTGGTTTTTGGGGACTTTTTGCTTTTGCTTTTTCGTATGCTACAACCAATTTTTTAAATAAAACATTAATCATTCCTTGTGTATTCCCTGATGGAGGACTTGGGAAGTATGCAACAGGAAAACAATTTTCAATTGTTACAAAACAAATCATATTTTGGACTGCCTCTACTTTATTTCCGATCATATTACTTATTTTTGGTTTATTACAAAGGACAAATCATAATATTTTCCACTTACACTATCTAATCCATACGGATGTATTATTTGAAGTCATTGCCATCATGTTGTTTTTTTCTTTTGTATTTTCTGTAACTTTTGCCATCAGTATACAACACCCTCTCAATCAAATTGAGGAAGCGACAGAACTTATTAAAGATCAAAAGTTTGATACTAGAGTTACAATCTTTAGCTCAGATGAACTTGGACTTCTTGGTGATGCAGTAAATGAAATGGCAGAGGGACTTGCCGAAAGAGAAAGGATCAAAGATACATTTGGTAGAATTGTGGACCCACGTGTAAGAGATTATCTTCTTTCCAACGAACATAGTTTAGGTGGCAAAGTTGTAGATGCAACTATTTTGTTCTCCGATTTAAGGGATTTTACAAAACTCTCTGAAAAAAGGACACCTGAAGAAGTTTTATACATTCTCAATCGTTACTTCCAAGAAATGAGTAACGCCATCGAAGTCCATGGTGGATTTATCAATAAATTTATTGGGGATGCCATCTTAGCTGTATTTGGGACACCTATGCCAATGTTAGACCATGCGGATCGTGCTTTCCAAACTGCCCTCGAGATGCAAAGGAATTTAGAAGTCCTCAACCAACAATTTCTAAAGGAAGGGTTAACAGAACTCAAAATGGGAATTGGGATCCATACAGGAAGTTTACTTGTAGGAAATATTGGATCCATGAACCGAATGGAGTTTACAGTCATTGGAGATACAGTGAACACTGCTTCACGTGTGGAAGGTTTGTGTAAAGGATTACAAAAAAACCTACTGATCACGGAAAACACAGCAAACCTACTCGCGGAATCCATCCGAAACCATTTACAACTAGAAGGTGAATATGAACTCAAAGGACGAGAATCCAAAGAGAAAATTTACTCCTATCCAATTGTTTGATTTAAGTGGAAAAATAGGAATTTAAGGTTGAATGGATTTTGAAAACGAGTCAAACTGGTGAATATGAGATTGGTATTTGGTTTACTCATATTAAGTTCGTTATTCACAAACTGTAACGAAATCAAGTTGGTAAACTCACAAGATATTCTGGACCTACTCAAAGACGATGGGTATTCGAATGCAAATTCATCTTCCAGCTCGTCCCAATCTACTCCCAATTCTTCCATCCAAAATGGGAATTCCCAAAACCTAAATTATTATGGTCTTACTGATTCCCCTACGGGAACCAATACTTTTGGTTCCACGGGTTCCACAGTGGGCAATCCTCTCGGTTACTAATCAAAAAATTTTATTTGATAAACTCGAAAAAATCATCGAGTAAGGGTCGAAAACAAGAACGTATTGTTACCTTCGCCACCTTCTCATTTTTTGGGCCATAATTCAAAATGATGTCATTTGGGTCCCGGATGAAGGAAAAGATTTTGTTGATCTGCATCTCTGCATGACCGTCCCTTACCTTGATTACGTATTCAAATTCGTGTTCGTTTGCGTCCACTTCTCCGATCCCATAAGGAACGTAACATTTGATGAGGCCGATCCCTTTTAATTCGCCTAAATCTTGGTTTTCGAATTCAATTTTTGAAAGTTCTGGGTCTAGTTTGTATTCCAACCACTGTTTCGCTTTGAGAAAACTCCGCGTTTTTTGGTAGGATTTGTTGTCCCTTGCGTCTTCTGTAGTTCGCATTTTGGCAGAAACAATCCAAAGTTTCAAACACATTGAATTTTGGAACAAAAGGAAAAAAGAAAATAATAACAAGACTCGTTTTGGCATCATCTCTATGCTTCCTTTCCCTCGTTCGGTTCGCAAAACAAATCTTCACATAAATGGAAAATTTTCTCCTTATTCGGTTGGACCGGAAATGGAATTACGTTTTTAGGCAATGGGTTTGTGTTCTGGTTTGTTTTTTTGATCTTATGTCTCTTCGACTCGATTCTATCTCTCACCTTATTATTTTCGGAATTGGACTCCCTCATTCTAGAGTGCCCAAATAAAAATTGGATTGAATTTGTTCGGGCATCACTTTCAATCTTGAACATGCCCGATTTTGATCGTATTGATCTTATGAATTATGCCATGTATGGAAATGATTTTGATCCCCAATGGGATGAAATCCGCGCCTTTATTAAGTCTAACGCCTCTGCCCAAAAAGAATTGGAGGAGATCAAACGCACCGTCCCAAGTCCCCATGTTGGGAAAAGACGGATGCAAAATGCACAAACAAGTGACCCAAGGGAAATGTCTGGCGAAAACCCGAATGCTGATCAGAGAAAACCAAGCAGTGGTGATGCCTCCAAATCTTGGTGGCAAAAGATCTTAGGAGATTGAAATGGAAAATACGGTAGACCAAGTCAAAAAGAACGTTGAGAACATCAAAAAGTTTGTGACTCCGTTTTTTAATTTGGCTGTGAACACAACGGTCTACGGGTACCATAACATTGTCCCGACAGGAAAACTCATCTTAACCTGTAATCATAGAAGTGATATGGATCCATTTGTGATTGGTTCTGTGTTTCCAAGATTTATCTCTTGGATTGCTGCAGAATACACAACAAGGATCCCTCTCTTTAAAGACCTCGTAGAGAAAACAGGAACCATTCCTATGGCCATCGATGGGAATATCTCCATGGCAAGTATCAAAAAGGTGCAACAGGTCTTTAAAAACGGAGATGTCCTTGGCATTTTCCCAGAAGGCCATGACTATATGGTACAGAATGATTTTTCAGCCCCACTTGCTAATTTTCACTCTGGGTTTGCGGCCTTTAGTTTGCGTAACAAGGTCGATATTTTACCGACTGTCATCATTCCCGAAGAAGAAACCATCACCGATTACCCGATCCCTCCGTTAGTCCGCGCTTTTATGGGAATGCCAAAAGAAGTGTGTGATATCAAACGAAGAGTGGTGTATAAAAAAATCAATGTTGTGTTTGGAGAAGTAATCAAGTATGAAAACTATGCGCACTTACCGCTTGACAAGGGTATGGTGGCCGTTTCGGAAGAAACAAAACGGCGTATGGGTGAATTACAGAAAGTAGACTATTTGAAAAAGTAATCGAATTGTCGTTAGATTCAATCGCTTGACAATTCCCTATATCTCCACTTCTCCCGAAAACACTTCTTTTGCAGGACCTGTCATCATCACAGATCCATTTTCTTTCCAGTCCACATGAAGGGTTCCCCCTCTTAGGTCAATGCGAACAGATCTTCCTGTTTTACCATTCAGGATGGAAGATACAGTCACAGCGCAAGCCCCTGTCCCGCAGGCCAAGGTTTCACCTGTTCCTCTCTCCCAAGTCCTTTGGTAAAGGTGGTCTTTTCCTCGGACCGAAACAAATTCCACATTCACTCGTCTAGGGAAAAGGGGATGGTTTTCAATGATGGGTCCAATTTCTCTCACTGGAAAAACATCGGCATCATCTACATAAATCACACAATGTGGGTTCCCCATACTAACAGCAGTAAAACGATACTTTTTCCCATGGACTTCGATTTCTTGGTTGATGACTGGATCTTCTCCTGGCCATACAATAGGCACAAGATTTGGTTTGAGGATGGGTTCTCCCATATCTACTGTCACCATTTCCACTTTGCCATTCGTGCCTGTTTTCAAATCTAAGGTGAGAACACCTTTTCCTGTTTCAATGGTTGGTTTTTGGTTTTTCGTTAGGCCGTGGTCATACACAAATTTTCCGACACAACGAACTCCGTTTCCACACATCTCTGAAGAACTTCCATCGGAATTGTACATATCCATTTGGAATTCTCCAGAATTCGAATTGCGGATGAAAATCACTCCATCGCCACCGATTCCAAAATTGCGGTCGGATAGTTTTTGGATTTGTTCTGGAGTGAGTCGGATATCGTTTTTCGTAGCATCAATGTATACGTAGTCGTTTCCGATCCCTTCCATTTTGGTGAAGTTGATTTTCATCGGTTCCTCTCTTATCACCCAATGATTTTTTTAGGACTCTACTTGGCAAGTTCTATCAAGGATTTTTAGTTTGACCCTTGTTCCCAGGGATTAGACTGACAGAATCGAACATGAAATCTTGTATCCTTTGCAAATCAACCGAGTCCAAAACCGTTTTTAATGAAAATGGAACTCCCATTTTGGAATGCCAAAATTGTGGCCATGTCTATTCTTCTTATGAACAAGAAGAACACTACGAAGGATACTGGGACGGCGCAGAACAAACGTATGACTTGGAATGGTGGGATAATGCCCACAGAGCCGTTTATGCAGATTTCATTAAAACCTATCTGGGAGAATCCAAAGGAAATCTTTTGGATGTTGGGTGTGGGCTTGGTTTTTTTGTAAAAGCTGTCCTGACTGAAAAACCAGGTTGGACTGCCGTTGGGTATGAGATTTCCAAACAAGCTGTTAAGTTTGCAAATGAACAAAATGGAATGAAAACTGTGTATGCAGGCCTTGTACAAGATTCCAAATTACCAAAAGAAAGTTTTGATATCATCACACTTTGGGATGTGATTGAACACATTCCAAAACCACATTCCCTTCTCACATACTTATTTGGCCTATTAAAACCTGGTGGTGTTTTGTTTTTACAAACACCAAACTTCCCTATCCAATTGACAAAAGCCAATCTCAAGGTGAAGTTAAAAGGAATGAAAGAAGGTGTTCATTACCTAGAAGCCAAAGACCATGTGAACAATTACAAAATGGCAACTCTCGCAGAACTTGGCAAACAAAGTGGATTCACCAAACCTGAATACAAAGTCCTTATGCCTATCCTTTCGGTGTCGGGAAGTAAAAGTAAACTAGCAGTGTATGTGAAACTGGCGTATTATTATTTCACCAAACTTGTGTTTACTCTCAGTTTCAAAACCATCAATTGGAACAATACTTTATTTTTGACGCTGAAGAAGCCATGACCTAGCATAGGTTAGGCCGGTAAGGATTTTGGATGCACGCAATTCCAATTCCATGAGAGCTTGCACCGAGAATATCTTCTCCCAATTGTCTCCGAGTAAAATACAATCCTGACGGAAACAGAATCATTTCAATCTGTCAACGGTTTGGGATACAATTATGACTTGTCATGTAGTGAAAGTTTGGTTAGGATCGTGGGATGATTTCTTTAGCCTCAATCCTCGCAATTTTGTTTTTGATCCTTGGTTCCATTCTTTTTGGTTATGGTTTTGCGACACAAGGAGACCCTATGTATACAAAATCCTTAGGTTGGAACTTAAATTTGATTTGGGGGGCTGTGGTGTTTACTGTGGGAATTCTTTTTGGACTTGGGAACTGGTTTTCCAACCAATTCCCACCAAATGAGAAACTCTAAACAGTTACTTTTTCTAATACAAGGGAAAGGAACGGAACTAATGATTCTAAAATTTCTGGGAGTTCGTATTCCAAAATATCACCCGCGTATACGATATCATTTTTTTCCATCGCTGATGCAATATTCGAAAGAGTGTTATTCAATTGGCCAATTAAATCAGAAAGTTTTTTGTCTTCAAACGACAATTCTTGCCAATCTAATTCAGAATGACGAGTTTGTACGGAAACTAATGCTGACATAAGTCCTGTCAGGCGACCCACAGCATCATTTAAAATCTCAGAAGCTAAATGGTCTTTTCCTGATTGGAAGTTTTCGTTCACTAACATAAAGTCTTTGATCACTTTATCTTTTTGGTCCACAAACTTTGCGATAATTTCAATGAGTTCGGATTCATCCAAGCGCATCACTGCAAGCCTTGTGCTAAGATCCATTAAGAACAATTTCACATCACGTAAGTCTTCTAAAAAGGTTTCAATCGCTTTTGTGGAATCTAAAACTAGGGATCCATTGTTCAAGGATTCAAGAATTTCCTCTACGTTTTTTCCCTTTCCCATAGGTTGGATGAGGTTTAAATTGAGGTTTAATAATTTCGTTGTGGTACGAATCATCGAAATGATCCAAGGAATCCCTTCTTTTAAATCTTCCGATTCTTTTTCTGTTAAAGAATCACGACCCACAAGTGTAGAACCTACTTTGTCTACGTAATTGTCTACCTCAACAAGGCTATCTTCGATCACATCTAATTCTTCACCTACAAACAAATCCAATCGTTCAGTTTCTTCAATTCCAACAGAGTCAAGGTCTGACCTATTTAATTCTTTTCCGTTCACGGTAAAATGGCGCAAATACTTCCCATTGGATTCGATCCATTTTTGAATTTGATCGAAAACTTGACCGAGGTTGGTTTCTCCATCCAATTTAGTATCTAACTGTTGTTCATTGATAAAAATATTCATCATTCTCCACCGTTCCCTCTAAACATATTATTCTGTAAGTAATTTCCCACTGATTTGTTTTTCCCTACACCTTGTTCCATATAGAGAAATCTTTGTTTTAATTTGGCTTCAAAACTAATCAGGTGGGATTCATGTTCTTTGATTTTTTTATTATTACCAGCAACACTCTCTTCTAAGAGTTTTACCTTACTTGTGACAATTCCAGAAGCATATTGGTTGTAAGGTTTTAGAATTTCGATTAACCGAATCCCAACTCCCTCATCCATCTTTGCGTCGTTATTCGGATCCGAAGCAAACAAATCCCGAACTCCATCTGGGTTTTCGGATAAAACAGCGATGAGTTTTTCTTGGTCAATTTGAAGTAAACCATCTTGTATTTTTTCCCAGTTGGAACCAACTGCACCTGTAGAAATTCCAATGTCTGTTAAGACCCGGAATCCATTTTCCTTTGTTGCAGGGTAATATGAATTTGCTGTTGTTTTAAGAGAAGCAATGAGGCGTAAAATTGAGTTCTCACCAGCTAATAGGCCAGATTTGGATTTATTATCCCAAAAATCTTTGGAAATATCTGCCGCCTTGGAATCATCACTTTCTTTTTTATCAGAAATTTTTCCGTTTTTTTCAACGGACGTAACTTCTTTAGAAAACTTCATAAGATCGTTATAAGCATCAACCCATTCTTTGATTAGGGCAGATCCTTTTGCATGGTCTACATGTATTTTTAACGTAACAGGTTCTTCTGTCACCTTATGAACATTAAAAGAAATTCCTTCTAATACATCCGCAATCCCATCATTGGTTTCACGAGTGATCTCAACTCCATCAATTTTGATTTTGAGATCTTTTGCTTCTTGTAATACTTTTACAGGTTCCGCAGTTCCTGGTGCCTGCGGAGTGACAAGTGTTACCGATTTGATTTGGATAGGGGTTGTAGCAGCATTTGAGACAATGATGCCTGTGAGGTTTTTATCACTTGCAAAATCACCTGCTTGGAAAATGTACTTTGAATCTGTTTTTGAAATCGGAAGGAATTTGTTTCGAACACTTCCCTCTTTTTCAAAACTCATCCCCATCTCCATAACAGCTGGAGCTTCTCCCAAAATTTCAATTTCAATAAAAGCTCGTTCTTTAATTTCTGTAACCGCAATTGGAATGGTATAAGCAGTATCAGGTTTTACAAAAAGACCTTCTTCTGTTTGTGTGAGTTTCTCCGTTTCCAGTTCTGATTTTTTGAATTTTGTAAGGTCCCAAACTTTTGCTTTTGTTCCATCAAGTGAAAGAAGTTGTTTTGTATCTTCAGAAGCTGCTTTGTTTTCTCCTACAAGGCCCGCCAGTTTTAAAATCCCATTGGGATCCGAAAACTGGAGTTGGTTTTTTTTACCCGTCTTAACAGATATTAATGTAATGATAGAAGAATCTTTATCGATTTTAATGATGGAAGTTTCAACAAGACTTCCCGCCATATTTTTAATGGCACTTGAAAGCTCAGAAAGCCCTCCCCCAGGGAAAGTAACAGTTTCTTTTGATTTACCAGAATAAACAGTAAAACTTCCTTCAGGAAGGCGGATGTCTGAATCAATTTCGACACCAGATAACTGGTGTTTACTTGCCATTTCAATGATTTCTAGTGCTCTGTCTCCCGATTTGGCAGCACGGGATGCTTCTCCCGTTATCACTCCTTCCACAGAAGAAGAGACAGATTTCGTCGCAAATGGAGCTGTAAAGGAGACAAGGGCTCTTGTTTTGGTTTGTAAGTTGGTTGTGAGATTTTTTACCTCACCCCAGATCTGAATTTGCATTTTGGCATATTCATTTTCAGTTTCCCAACGCCTAATTGGCCGGCGTTCTAACTCGACCAGTTTTTTAACGATATCGTTTGTGTTTTGCCCGGTCATTAAACCCGGCATGGTGTATGCTGGCATATCGTCCCAAATCCCTCTGAATCTAATGTCGTCGAATTCTACAAAAGGATTAGGAATTTACAGAATTTTTTCCTTCCCAAATCCTAGAATTATGACTGCTAGCCCTACAGAAAAAATAGAACTGGGGAACCAAAATATCTTCTTCGACCGTGAACTTTCCTGGGTCGATTTCAATTACCGTGTACTCGAAGAATCCTTTGACAAAGAAAACCCTCTCCTCGAACGACTTAAATTTTTATGCATCACCGAATCCAATTTGGATGAGTTTTTTATGGTGCGTGTGGCGGGACTTCTCAATTTAAAAAATGCGGGGATCGAAGAAAAAAGCCTCAATGGAAAACGAACATCCGAAACCATTGCCGAGTTGTATTCCAAAGTTGACCAATTTGTTAAAAAACAATATGAATCATTGGATGAGATTTTAATTGAACTCAAAAAAAACAAAATTGTGGTGGTACAAGACCCAAGTGAACTTGCTGGTGATGATATCCAGTTTGTAAAAAATTATTACAAACGAGAAGTATCTTCCATTCTCACACCTCTAGCAATTGATCCCTCTCACCCTTTCCCACATATCCTCAATCGAACTCTAAACCTTGGGATCACATTGTATTCTGATGATGACAAAAATAAAATAAAGGAACTTTTTGCCATCGTCCAGGTGCCAAGTGTACTTCCCAGATTTTTGCAATTACCTCCGAACAAAGAAACTGATACAAGAAGATACTTTCCCCTAGAAGAGATCATTAAACTCCATTTAGGTGATTTGTTTTATGGAATGAATGTAAAACAAATTCATACCTTTAAAATTGTTAGAGATGCAGATATCTCCATCAATGAAGAACAAAACATCGGTGACCTACTCACCACAATGAAAAACGAATTAAAAAATAGAATGTGGGGTGATGCTGTTCGTTTAGATGTCCATTCTGGTGCAGGCCATATCAAAGAACTCTTAAGAGGTTTATTGGAACTCGAAGAATACCAAGTAATGGAGATTCCAACCTTACTTAGTTTAAATGATCTGATGTTTTTCCAAGGATTGGAAAAAACAAGCCATCTAAAGTATTCTTATCCAGTTCCAAAATCTGGATTTGCTGCTAAAAAAAGTGAATCTATTTTTTCAGAGATTCGCAAAAACGATCACCTACTCCACCATCCGTATGAAAGTTTTAAATCAATTGAGGATATGTTAAAAATTGCAAGCCAAGACCCAAAGGTCCTTGCGATCAAAATGACATTGTACCGAACTTCTGGAGACTCTCCCATCATACAATATTTAGGTGAGGCAGCGGAAAATGGAAAACAGGTAACGGTTCTTGTAGAACTCAAAGCTCGGTTTGATGAAGAACGAAATATCCGTTGGGCAAAAAAACTAGAAGACAGTGGAGTACATGTTGTCTATGGAGTTGTCGGTCTCAAAATCCACTGTAAAATGTTACTCATTGTTCGTAGAGAAGAAGACAAATTAAATCGTTATGTCCACTTGGGAACAGGAAATTACAATTCAACAACAGCAAGGTATTATACAGACATCAGTTTGTTCACAGCAAATCCTGAAATCACTGAAGATGTAGCCATTCTCTTCAATACTATCACAAGTTCAGGAAAAATGCCAAGGTTATCAAAAATATATGCAGCACCAACTTTTCTTAAAGAAGAGTTCTTACGACTCATCCAAAGAGAAACAGAAAATGCCAAAGCTGGAAAACAAGCACGTGTGATCTTCAAAATGAACTCCCTCGTTGATCCAGATGTAATCTTGAAACTTTATGAAGCTTCCCAAGCAGGAGTCAAAATTGACCTGATTATCCGAGGGATTTGTTGTTTGCGACCTGGAATTCCTGGTGTTTCCGATCGCATTAACGTTCGTTCGATTGTGGGTAGGTATTTGGAACACTCTAGGATTTATAGTTTTGAAAATGGTGGAAAACCAGAAGTATTTTTGGCTTCCGCAGATTGTATGCCAAGAAACTTCCTTCGTCGCATTGAAGTGATGTTTCCGATCTTACAAGACAAACATAAAAAACGCATCGCAAAGATTATGGAACTTCTGCTTCGGGACAATACACAAGCTCGTGTTTTAGAATCCGACGGTAGTTACACAAGGCTCACCCCAGGAGATGATGACCCTGCGGTGAACTCACAAATTGATATGGTAGATATCTAAAGGATAAAAAATGGATTTTACAAAAACAAAAATAGAATTAGGGAAACTCATCGGAGAAAAAAAAGTCATCCAAAAAAATGACGGGACCATGGATGATGCATTGTTTGATTCTTATGGTACGGATCGTACCAAAGTATACCCACCAAATTACCAAGTATTGGTTTTTCCAGAATCCACTGAAGATGTGGCATCCATTGTTTCTTATGCGTATCAAAATAATATTTCTATTGTACCTTCTGGTGGAAGGACTGGTTATGCTGGAGGCGCTGTTGCCAAAGACGGAGAAATTGTGATTTCGATGTCCAAAATGAATCACGTTATGGACTTTGATCCATTTCTTGGCACCTTACACATCCAAGCTGGTATGATCACAAAAAACCTACATAAAGAAGCAGAGGAAAGAGGATTTTATTTCCCTGTTGACTTTGCTGCGACAGGTTCGAGTCATATTGGTGGAAATATTGCCACCAATGCTGGAGGAGTCCGTGTAGTGCGGTATGGCCTTATCCGAGATTGGGTGTTAGGACTTACAGTTGTAACTGGGAAAGGTGAAGTATTTCGGTTTAACGGAGAAATTTTAAAAAACAATACAGGGTATGACCTCAAACACTTGTTTATTGGTTCAGAAGGTACCCTTGGAATCATTACAGAAGCCGTTGTGAAACTCACAAAACCTCCAAAAGACATACGAGTGATTTTTTTAGCAGTACCAGAATACAAAAATATTTTGGAGATATTCCGAGAAACTCATAACTTCGATTTACCACTCTTAGCTTTCGAGTTTTTAACAGATTATTGTTTGGAAAAAGTCAAAGAACATTTAGGAGTTCCAGATCCTTTCCAAGCACCTAGCAAATACTATGTGCTCATGGAGTTTGAAGTGAGTGGAGAATCAGACGAAGAAAAACTATATTCGATCTTAGAGTCCATTACCGAAAAGGAACTGATCACAGATGGTTCTATTGCACAAAACTCAAGACAAAATGAAACCTTCTGGAAATACCGCGAAGGGATCTCAGAATCCTTATCTTTAGCTTATACCGTACATAAAAATGACATCTCCCTCCCTCTCCGGAATATGGAAGCATTCCTCGGTGAGATGACAAACCTCCTCACAAACAAATACCAAGGTTTTTCCATTGCCCTTTTCGGTCATATTGGGGATGGAAACCTCCACCTCAATATCGTAAAACCCAAAGACCTTTCTGATGTTGAATTTTTCAAACAATGCAAACAAGTGGATCCCGATATGTTCCAGCTCATCCAGAAGTTTAAGGGTTCCATTTCCGCCGAACATGGGATAGGGCTTTTGAAAAAAGACTATTTGGGGTTTTCACGTTCCGACGGTGAGTTGGACACGATGCGAGCCATCAAATTAGCATTTGACCCAAAAAGTATCCTCAATCCAGGAAAAGTGCTCTAATTTCCGGTCAGAACTTTGGCTTCGTCATTTTTTTTGGTCGATCTGCTTAAATCATAAGCAACTCCCAAAAAAATGCTAGATTTTAATCAGAGATCGTCTAAACTGTAACTATGTTCAGAAAGATCACAAATATATTGGGAGTTTCCCTCCTAACATTCTCTCTGGGCAGTGCTTTCCTTTCGGAAGAAAATGTACTCATTCGTACTCGCGGAGCCAAATCCAGCCGAGTTACGAGCAAATCACAACTTTCAGGTTCTCATTTGCTTTCTTCTCAAAAATCCTCTTCGGAAGAAGGGACTGGCACAAAAGATTTAGAAGACATCGTCACTTGGAATGGAAAAGGAATCACTGGGGTTGGGGTTAGTACCTATACATCCAATCTCAATCATTTCGCCAAATGGAATTCGAATCTCCTTTCCAACCAATATTTAAATCTACCTCCACCCGTTTAACTCCTCTCTACCGCTTTAACCTGTGTCCCGTTAGGGGCACAGGATGTTTTTATATTCATTTACCAAAGAAATGTTTCTCATTTGCCAAAACTTTCCAGACTGTACCAGAGTGTTTTCTATCTCTGGACAGTCTTTTTTTTATCATATCATACGTCTCTTATATTAGAATCTGTACAAATTGTTGACTTAATTGGTAAACATGAACAATCCATTTAATTTAAGGATTGAGTACAGACCCATAAAGGAATTCGTGGACAATATGACGGGACACTGGTCAAACAAACTAATTGCACTGCTACTTGTGGCAACTGTAGGTTTCCCGTTTGATAGTACATCGGATGCAGTTTCCGAATACTTTGAAGCCAATCTCCAACAAATCAAAAAGTCCTATTCTAAAACTTTTGAAGTAGCTGAGGACACAACAATTGATGACCCTCAAATCACTTCTATTGATGATAATGCAACTCTCAGTCGTTCTCGTGCCGACTTTTTAGATTTTATCAATGATTTTAGAAACCATGATCTTTTTGAAGACCTAATCGTTTCTTATATCGACTTACTTTCTAGTGGTATTCTTTTACCCAATTTACTTTCTTCTCTTCTCCTTAACATTCCTCCTCCAATCTTTTTCGTTTAAACCTTTTTCGGCATTTACGAATCCCGAAGTGTATTCTCACCTAATAAGGTAGGTACACTCATATTCGTTGCACTCAAGAATTTAAAACATTTGGTAACTTATGAACGTTTATTACAAAATCGGTATCTATCTATCACTATTGTTTGTGACATCCCTAATTTCGGAAGAAACAAAAATGGCACAAGCAAGTGAAGCTCTTCGGAGACAATTAACGGACGATAATCCAAGGTCTTCGCTTGGGTCCAGTTTGTATCCTGATGACCAAAAATTTTCCAGAGAAATTGATTTAGAAACCGCTGAATCTTTGTTATGGAAAAACAACTTATTGCTGATTGCATCTAGATTTCAAATCGATGTAAAAAAAGCTGGGATCTTACAAGCGGGTTTATACGCAAATCCCAATATAGCCATTGACCAAAGTGTATATGCAGAACCTACTCAAAGATATTTTGATACCACACGTTCTGGACAATCGGTCATACAAGTCCAACAAGTCTTTTTGTTAGGTGGTAAAATTGACAAACGAGTCAAAGTAGCTGAACTTAACGCAAAAATTTCGGAACAAGAATTTTACGATCTAACTAGAGCGCTTATCACAAAATTAAGAAGAACCTTTTATACTATTTATTTTTATAAAAAAGCCGTTGTATTTTATGACCAAAGTATTGCCTCCATAGAAAAAACCGTGGATTCATCAGAACTTGCATATAAACGAAGAGCACTTTTGCAAGCAGAACACCTTCGCCTAAAAGCCCTACTTTTCTTTCTCAAAAAAGAAAGAGAAGACTTAGCTATAAAAGTTTATGAAAAAGAAGCTGAACTTAAAATTCTAGTAAATGATGATCATTATAGAGATGCACGTGTTGAGTTTGTTCCTAAAATCAATGAAAAACAATTGGATGCAATTGTTCCAAACACTGTAAAACTAGAAGATTTAGTAGAGATTGCCCGCGAGAATCGTCCTGACCTAAAAAAAGCCTTACAAACATTACGTTACGAAGAAGCAAATCTAGAACTCCAATACGCGAATGCAATTCCAGATTTATCGTTTGGACCTGTTTATAATAGAGGTGGTACAGCATTTCAAAATTATTGGGGAGTAACTGCACAGTTAACCGTTCCACTTTTTGACCGCAACCAAGGGAATATCCAAGCAGCTGAAAAAGCAATTTTAGTACGCAAACAAGAATTAAAAAACAATATCTTAGAAGTCGAAAACGAAGTAGCTGTTGCCTACCAATCAGCACGTATCAAAGACGCATTATACAAACGTTTCATCGATGCTTATATTAAAGATTATGGAAGTTTATCGTTAGATATGATCATGAGTTATGAAAAGAAATACATCACCATATTAGAGTTTGCTGACTTCTTCGAAACCTATCGATCGAGTGTTGTAGAAATGTTAAAACTACAAACAGACCGAATGGAAGCGATTGAAAATGTAAACTATGCTGTGGGAAAAGGAATCTTTATCCCAAAATCCGAAAACCAAACTTATCCAAAATCTGAGGAATAAAATGTTAGTTACCTTAAAATCGTTAAACCAAAAAGCAAAAATCCTCCTTCTATCTGGAGTAGCATTAATCGTTGTCGCAATTTTGTTTATGGTGTTTTCCAAATCTGCAAAACCAGCTCATAAACATCCTGAAAAAGCCGAAGTTTTCGATGATGGCTTACGGATAGTTTTCAAACCTAATAGCCCTGGACTTGAGATCGTTAGATCAACAGCGATTGGCGGAGGTGGTGAATTTGTAAGTTTAGAAGCACCTGCAAGGCTTATCGCTTCCACATCTCCATCTGTAAGTAATGGCTCCAGAATCATTCTCTTCGAATCTGCAGAGTTAAACGATTTGTATGTAGGTTATATCCATGCAAAAAACAAACTACACAGATCCAATAAAAACTTAAATCGTATCAAAGATATGTTTGTTCACCGAGTTGCTACAGAAAAAGATTTGGTGGAGTCGGAAACTGATTCAGGTAACGATGCTGCGGAACTCGCAGAATTCGAAGGAAAACTTCGTGCACAAGGATTAAATCCAAGTGAGTTAAGCACTGCAGGAAGTTTAAAAGCTTGGATCATCACTGATGTTCCCGAGTCACAGATTTCAACTTTGAAAAAAGGTAAAAAAGTAAAGGTTGTTTTTGCATCCTTTCCCGATGAAGAATTCATCGGAACTGCAGAAGCAATTGGTGATAACGTCGACCCACTCACTAGAACTGCCAAAATGCGTATTATCGTTGTTAACGATAAATACAGATTAAAACCAGGTATGTTTGGAGTTGTAAAATTTCCGGAACAAACAGGTGGAGACAGTGTTGTATTACCATATACTGCCATTGTCACTGTAGAAGGCAAAAACTATGTTTTTGTAGAAGAAAAACCTTTAACATTCAAAAGGCGAGAAGTGGTCCTCGGGATCTCAACGAAGGAACGTGTGAACATCATTGAAGGACTTTCTCCAGGTGAAAAAGTTGCCATCCAAGGATCTATACTTCTTAAAGGATTAAGTTTTGGGTTTTAAGATGAAACAACAATTATTCATTACCCTAATCTTATTCTGTTTAGGGACAAGTTTGTATTCGCAAACTTCACCGTATCCAAAAGATAAAAATGGAAACGAAATCAAACCCGAGTGGTCACCAAAAGATTCCAAAGATTCTGCGTTTGGCGCTGATGAATCACTAAACCCAAAAAGTTTGGATGAAAAACAATTACCCAAAATTACAAATTTTTGGGTGTATGGTGCTTCTATTGGATCTCCAGCTAGCATCAATTTTAATCTAGGTTATTACTGGAAAGATATCGTTTTACGAGGATCAGGTGGTGTTTGGGGCCCCCAATGGAAAGGTGGTCAAATTGATTTGGGTTACACCTTCTGGAAA
Organism: Leptospira sp. WS39.C2; assembly: GCF_040833965.1. Classification (NCBI taxonomy): domain Bacteria; kingdom Pseudomonadati; phylum Spirochaetota; class Leptospiria; order Leptospirales; family Leptospiraceae; genus Leptospira; species Leptospira iowaensis. The sequence goes on along the minus strand of NZ_CP162142.1, from coordinate 565,039 downwards.
ACACCAGTAATCACCCATAGTATTTCTCTTGTTGGTGGATATTTTGAAGTGAATCCATTTGCTCCTGAGGTAGGTCGAGGCGGACAATCCTCTTATCCAACTGGAGTCAATATCCCAGGTTATACAAGAAGAGATCCAACCCAAGAAGATTTACTGATTCGAACATATATCAATTCCATCGATTCTAATGTTGCCACCTTTTTAGAGTATGAAAGCCGAGAAAGGCAAAGAGTTCACTTAACTCAACGATACATTGGACTCACTTATGATTTTTTACTTGGAAACTTCTTTTTGCAGTTAGGCGGAGGAGTTGGTCAAGGAGACTATAGAAACCCTCAGTTATTATTGCAGATGGGTTACCTCTTCAATACGAGGGAATATCATGATTAAAGATTTAATAGAAACAGCACTTAAAAATCGATTAACAACCATTATTGCAGCTATCGTTGCAGTTTTATTTGGAATATGGGCCTGGATTGATATTCGTAAAGAAGCGTACTCTGACATTGCCGATACACAAGTTCGATTGATTGCAAAATTTCCTGGAAAAGCAGCCGTTGAAGTTGAGGAAAGGGTAACTCTTCCCATAGAACGCGTATTAAATGCAATTCCAAAGGTAGCAGTTAGACGTTCCAGAACGATTAATGGTTTGGTTGTTTTCCAATTTGTATTTGAAGATGGAACGGATGATTATTTTGCAAGGATGAGACTTATGGAACGTGTGGCAGATGCTGACATCCCTGAAGATGTCCATCCTGCATTAGGACCAATGAGTTCACCTGTTGGTGAAATTTATCGTTATGTTTTAGAATCTTCAGAAAACCACACACCTATGGAATTACGAACCATCCAAGATTGGATTGTGATGCCTAAAATGTTACAAATTCCTGGGATCGCAGACGTTGTTACTTTTGGTGGTTTGCCAAAACAATACCATGTTGTAACGTCACCTGACAAACTCATACGTTATAAATTGACAATTGGTGATGTCATCAAAGCCATCCAAGAAAACAACTTAAACACAGGTGGAAATTTACTTTTGCAAGGGGAACAAGGTTTTCCCATTCGATCGCTCGGTGCCATCAGAGATCCAAAACACATTGAAAACATTGTAGTCAAAACAGTGAATGGGGTTCCTGTTTTCATTCGCGACTTGGGTTCTGTAGAAATTTCTCATCCAATTCCGAGTGGGGTTTTGGGTTATACAATCAATAATGAAGAAGAAGGATTAATTGATGTTGATTCGTCTGTCCAAGGTTTGGTGGCGATGCGACGATGGGGTGATCCCAATGAAATGGGAGAACGAATTCGGGAAAAAGTCAAAGAAATCAATGAGAACTACCTACCCAAAGGAGTTCAACTTCGAAACACTTATGATAGAACTGATCTTGTCAATTACACCCTTCGTACCATTGGAAAAACATTAGTTGAAGGTGTTGTTGTAGTAAGTTTGGTTTTGATATTTTTTATTGGTAGCGTAAGAGCGTCGCTTGTCGTTGTGGCAACAATTCCATTTGCTATGTTATTCGCCTTTTTACTGATGAATTTGACAGGAATTCCTGCAAGTTTACTATCGTTAGGTGCCATTGACTTTGGTATCATCGTAGATGGGGCTGTCATCATGGTGGAAAATATCATGAGGCGTTATCGTGATGCCACTCCAGAAGAAAAATCTCATGGGATCTTAGCGTTTACAAGAGATGCCGCGTCCGAAGTGGGAACGGAAATTTTATTTTCCATTTTAATTATCATTCTCGCCTACCTTCCTATCTTTTCTTTTGAAAGGATTGAAGGTCGATTATTCAAACCAATGGCATTTACGATATCCTTCGCTATTTTAGGTGCCTTGATTTTTGCGATGGCTGTGATCCCTGTCATCATGTCGATCATCTATAAACATTATTTTGAGTCGGCAAACCCAGGTCCTATTGAATGGCATAATCCATTTTACGATTGGATAGAAGTTCGATACAAACGACTCATCGAATTCATAGTTGATCGCTCGAAAAAAGCAGTTCGGTATACCTTCAGTGTTGTTACAATCTTCCTGGCGATTGGTATGTTCTCTTTGGGAACTGAATTTTTACCTGAAATGGACGAAGGTGGATTCAACATTCGTATCTTCTTTCCCGTAGGAATTTCCTTACCAGAAGCAAGGAAGTTTATGCCGAAGATCCGGCAAACTGTATATAAAAATGAACAAGTCAGTGTTGTGATTTCACAGTTAGGTAGAAATGATGACGGAACTGATCCACTTCCACCGAACAGATTAGAAGTTCTGATTGGTTTAAAAGATTATAGTAAGTGGAAAGAGAAAATTACGAAACAAGAGCTTTTACTTCGTATGAAAAACGATTTAGAAGCCACGTTACCAGGAGCCAGAATTAGTTTTTCACAACCTATCATGGATAACTTATCAGAAGCCATTATGGGTACGATTGCCGACCTTGCCGTTTTTGTTTCAGGGAATGATTTAAAAATCATGCGTGGGATTGGTAACGAAGTTCTCAAAGAAATCAAAGAGATGAAAGGTGCTAGTGAGTTTGGAATTGAACAAGAAGCAGAAAGCCCACAGTTAACTATTAGCATCAACAGAGAAGCTGCCGCTAGATTTGGGATCAATGTGATTGATATCCAACAAATGATTGAAGCTGCGATTGGTATGCAACGGATTAGTACGTTGTATGAAGGCCCTTCAGACATCCCTCCAAAAACTCCAGCCCGTTTCGGGATCGTTGTGCGCTTTTCTAAAGATTATAGGGCTTCCAAACAAGCGATTGAAAATATGCCAATCATTTCTCCAAAAGGAGAAAGGATCCCCTTATCTCAGTTAGCAGATATTGAAGTCATTGATGGACCAACAATGATCTTTCGACAAGAAGGAAGAAGGGTTGTAACGGTTAGAACCAATATCCGAGGACGGGACCAAGGGGGATTTGTATCTGAACTCCAAAAACGTGTGAAGAAAAAAATCAAACTTCCGGATGGATATGAAATTCGATTTGGAGGACAATATGAAAACCTATCTAGGGTTGGGAAAAAATTATCCATAGTCATTCCAATTACGATCCTCATCATCTTTGGAGTTTTGTATTTATTATATCGCAACCTTAAATATGTGTATGTCGCTCTTGCATGTATTCCATTATCACTACTCGGTGGAATTTATGCACTACTGCTTCGCGGATATTACTTTAACGTATCTGGCGGGGTTGGATTTATTTCCCTCTTTGGTATTGCAACAATGGCTGGTGTATTATTTGTCTCAAGAACCAACCATTTACTGATTGAAGAACCAGATATTTCCACTAAGGCAGCTGTTAAAAAAGCAGCGGTCATTCAATTACGACCTATGCTTATGACAATGTTACTTGCGTTACTTGGATTAATCCCAGCTACACTTGGAACAGGAGTTGGATCAGACGTTCAAAGGCCTTTAGCGACAGTGATTGTAGGTGGGTTATTTTCAGCCATGTGTTTGGTTTTAACAATATTACCTTCTTTATATTTAGTTGTTGTTGGTGAAAGAAAACCTGACGCAAAAGAGTTAGAAGAAATGAGTCACAAAAAACATATACCGTTTATTGACTTCGTAAACGAAATTAGTGAGGAGCCTTTAGAAGAAGATGATGAACCTTCCACTAAAAAGAAGAAAAAGCCTTCTAAAAAAAGGAAAAAAACGTAAATTCCGACAAATTAGAAGCGATTTCAATATTAATATAAAAAAATAGAGTGTGAGACTAACCTCTGGAGAAAATCCAGAGGTTTTTTTTATATTCTGACAGTTGCTGCCACAACAAACAGCCGCTCAACTCTAGTTCTTTTATTTTGATCTGTTTCAAAAACTGAATCCATTGATTCTCTTTGGATGGCTTCAAATCGCAAAAGACCTGGTTGCCATTGTAACAAATCAAATGTAACAGTATATCCGTTTGTTAAAAATCCATTTCTTGTATAAGTTTGGACTAATACTTGTTTCGGATCGTAAAAACGTTCAATCCGAAAACTAAGCCTAAATAAATCTTCATAACGAAAACTAGTCCAAAATGTTCCATGATACCATTGATTATAAACTCTCGATTCGCGATTGATAAAAATTGGTAAAACAGGATTCAATTCTTTCCACCAAGGTTCATAAGACAAAGATTCTTTAGTTTTTTGAGCACCTACATCACCAGAAAGTGCAAATGCCAACCAATCTAAAACTTTCCATTCCAAAATTGTATTATTATAAAAACGAGTTTGTTTCCTTTCAAAGTCGGGGGCTTCATTTCCGACAAATTGATTTGCAGTGATTACAAAATGAGGAGTGAATTGGTATTTAAATTGTGTCCCTAATGATTTATCTTTATTTTGGTCCGTAATGTTTTGCCATCCATTCATCACGTGAAATTGGAATTGAAATTTATCTGTGAATTTTGTTGTTAGCCGAACACCTGAGGAATAATAGGGAACGTAATCAAGTGCCATGGCTCTCGTATAATTCCAGTTATCAGAAGAAATCCAAGATTCATGACCAATATGCCCCAAATAAATTCCTGCATCTAACCAGGTATTCTTCGTTAGTTTAAAACCAATATAAGCTTCTTGGATATGTTTTACAGAATTTTGATTGGAACTGATATCGCGATTACTTTCCGCTGCGTAGTTTGTATTCACAGATGTTCCAAATTGAAGCGCCATACGACCTCGGATTTTTTCTTCCTGCCATTTAGCATCCACAAATCCTAAATTGATATTAAATTCATCATTACGAACCGCTTGAGTTGTATAAGCACGTTCTTTTGAGCGAGGATGATTGGCATTATGTGAATAATAAGTATCTACAAAAGCACCGAACTTTAAACTTTTAGGTAGAACAATATGATTTTCATTCGCCTTTGTTTCGTTAACCTGTTGAACCGAGCTGGTTTGAGTTTGTTCTTTGTTTTCCGTTTTTAAGGAAGGATCATCTGAATCATTTGCATATACATTTCCATAAAAAAGAAACAAAATAGGAATGATGGAGAATTTCAAAAAATGGATGATTCGATGTTTCATGAAAATCCGCCCCATAAGAGCGGAATATAGAATTTATTTTTTGAGAAGTTCTTTGATTTCTTTGGGAAAACCAAGAAGTTCTTCCGGAACTTGGATCAATTTTTTACGATAGTTCTTTTTATATTCCTTTTTAAACTTTGTATGGCATGACTTACAAGTTTCATCTGGTTTGCCAACGGCTAGTTTTGCATCGATAATCTCTTTCCATTCTGCTTTTTGATCTTCTGGTGCCATATCTGGAACTTTAGCAAGAATTTGATTCAGATAATCTGCGTTATCCTTTTTATCGTACAACTTGGTCGCAGGTTTTGTATACTCTTCCATAAAATCATGGAGATTCATCTCTTTGACTGATTTTGCTTTTTTCTCAGCGTTTAGTACAAACCCGAAAGAAACAAACAACAATCCTAAACTCAAAAGTAACTTTACTTTCATATCTACCTTCTCACAGGATTTTAAAACTGACTCGGATGAGAATCAAGTCTGTTTTTACGCATCAATTCGGAACCTAGACCAAATTTTTTGACTGATTCCAAATTCACCCTTCCTGTATATTCATCTTCATAATCACCTAATTGGTTTACAAAGTTTTCATCAAGACCCGCTAAGGTGCGTGTTTCGGGGAAAAATAAATAACCCTTTGCCCTTCTTGGAGTGAATGGAAAGGAAATGAGAGAACGGTAATGATCCCAAGAGTTATGTTCAGCAGGGATCGATTTTGAAAAGGCTCTCACTCCCCTTTTGACATGTTTGATTTCATCTTCAAAAATAGTGAGCATGATCTCTGATGTGACTTCGTCTCCAAAATAAGAAAATACTTTTGCATACACTTGTGAATAATCCAAATTTGCACCTTCAAACGATAAAGACATCACAGCAGAAAAAGATTCTACGCTATGAAACTGATCCAATTGTTTCCAAAAAATATAATTCAAAGGAATCTCACCAAATTGAATACCAAATTGATGCATACGTTCTATGTACAACTTCAGATGCGTTTGTTCTTCTTCGATTGTTTTAATCCATCCATTTCGAATGGATTTGGAGGCATAAGGGAACGCTAAAATCGCCCAAGCAAAAAGTTCAATGGCCATGAGTTCATGATTCGCAAAATGATGTAGGGTTAATCCTCGATTTGATTCTAAATTTAAATGTTCAAGTCTTGGTATTTTTACCTTTTTGTCAGAAAATTGAATTCGTTCGTTTCTTCCAGGTTTTTGAATTCGAATGGAATTTTGTTCGATTTCTTCATCCCAATGTTTATTTGGAGGGAGTAATTTATCTTCCAAATTGGGAGCAAGTAACAAATGTTTTGCGTATTCTGTAAGTTTCATATTTTTTTAGATTTAGAAAATGGATTTACAAAAATCCGAAATCATCTGCTGATAATTACAAAATCGATGAGTTTATCAAATTCGAAAAGTCCGAATTTTTACGAATCTGTTTACACAGTAGTAAAAAAGATTCCAAAAGGAAAAGTCACTACTTACGGACACATTGCCTTGTTGCTTGGAAATCCAAGAGCTGCTCGGGCTGTTGGATATGCTTTAAATTCTTTGAAAAAGGATAGAGAATCAAAAATTCCGTGGCAACGTGTGATCAATCGCCAAGGAAGGATATCCTTTAAAGGAGATAGTTTCCGTGCCGATTTGCAGAAAAAAATATTACAATCCGAAGGTGTTTTCTTTGATTTAGGTGATGATCAATTGGATTTTGGCAAGTACGGATGGTTTCCATAATATGAAAAAAGAATTCCCTATCACACTCACAATCGCAGGTTCTGATTCGGGTGGTGGTGCTGGTGTCCAAGCTGATCTCAAAACATTTTCATCACTTGCAACATTTGGAACTACAGTTTTCACATGCCTCACAGCACAAAATCCAGATGGTGTTTCTGGCATTTATGAAATTTCACCCGAATTTGTTTCTTCTCAACTCCAAGCTGTTTCCAATTATTTTCCCATCAAAGCTGCCAAAACAGGGATGTTGTATTCGAAAGACATTATCAAATCTGTTGTTTCATTTTTTTATGAGAATCCAGATATACAGTTAGTGTTAGATCCAGTGATGGTGGCAACAAGTGGAGCAAAATTATTAAGGGATGATGCAATCCAATCGCTCACTGAAGACCTCATTCCTCTTGCAAAATTAATCACTCCAAACCTGGATGAAGCATCACTTCTGTTAGGTGATAAAATCAACCAATATGATCAATTGGTTCCTATGGCAAAAAAACTTTTCCAGAAACTCAATGTTCCTGTATTACTAAAAGGAGGTCACTTACCAAATGCTAGTGAAGCTACAGATGTATTGTACGATGGAAAATCTATTTATGAATTTTCAAAACCATACCTAAAAGAAAAACATACACATGGGACTGGTTGTACATATTCAGCCGCAATTACTGCTTTTTTGGCACATGGAAAATCTCTTGCAGAAGCAGTTGGATCTGCAAAAGAATACTTACACCTAACTCTCGAAGACGATATTATAACAGGACCAAACCACCATTTAAATCATTTTCCCGATCCTACAAATTGAGTTTTGGTATAAATTTCCCTTTCGAGAATTCAATATTCAATATTGAGTTCTTTGATTTTTTTATCTAATGTATTACGGTTGATTCCTAAAAACTTAGCTACTCTTGTTTTTGTGTAACGAAACTTCTTCATCGCATATTGGATTAGTCGAGATTCTACTTCACTCACGACTATTTCCATGGCACGACCATCCAAACCATCCAATTGCCCAGAGGTTAATCTTCCTGAACCTAAATCCAAAGGTTCCATACCAGAAGTAGATTCCGTATGATTTGTATGAGAAACCTCTACAGTACTTTCAGGCATCTCGACCATATTTGATAAAATATCAGAAAAATCATCTTCATTTAATATTTCGTCTTGAGCAAGCACAACAGCACGTTCAATAACATTTTCCAACTCACGAACATTACCTGGCCAACGGTATTTTAATAGAAGTCTAGATGCTTCTCTAGAGATTCCTTTAATTGATTTATTGTTATCTTTTGTATATTTTTCTAAAAAGTGGTTCATAAGTAGAGGAATGTCTTCAACTCTATCACGAAGTGGAGGTGTGTTGATTTTTACAACATTCAATCTATAAAACAAGTCTGCTCTGAATTTTTTTTCGGCAACTAACTGCTCTAATTCGGCATTGGTCGCCGCTATGATACGTACATCTACTTTTTTTGCTTTTGTGGAACCAATAGCTTCGATTTCACGTTCTTGCAAAACACGTAGTAATTTGGATTGTAAATTTAAATCCATTTCTCCTATTTCATCTAAGAAAATAGTCCCTGTATCGGCTAACTCAAACTTTCCTTTTTTATCTGTAACGGCACCCGTAAACGATCCTTTTTTATGACCAAAAAGTTCACTTTCGAGTAAATTTTCAGGAATTGCGGCACAATTGATTTTGATAAATGGATTTTCGGAACGAGAACTATTATAATGAATTGCGTTTGCAATCATTTCCTTTCCAGTCCCTGATTCTCCTGTAATGAGTACAGAGGCTCTTGAATCAGCTACCAACTGAATTTTCTCAAACATCTTTTCCATACTCGCGGCTTTACCAATGAGTGATCCGAATTTGTATTTATTTTTTAATTCTCGCTTTAATTGAATATTCTCACGTGAGATTTCTTTTTTAGCTTCTTCAACTAAGTTTTGTATTTTGATGGATTGGGAAATGATGGAAGCAACAACTTGTAAAAAATCTAAAAATGATTTTAAATCAGTGTGTTTGTTTTGGACAATAAAAGCATTCACAACTCCTAAAGTTGTTTGTTCACTTAAGATGGGAGCACAAAGTAAACTGACATTATGCGGATCGTGTTTGAAGTGTGATAAATAACCAACTCGATTCAAAAAATCAGGATGAGAAGCAACAGATTCAATGATGATTGGTTCCCCTGATTCGTATACTTTACCAGTGATCCCTTCACCTGGTTGGTATGTACCTTTTTCAATTTCTTCAGGTGATAATCCAGATGCCGCTACAATTCTTAATAATGCTTCTTCTTTATTGAATAAAACGATACTCCCTTTTTCCAATCGAAGTGACTTTTCCATAGTTACCATAATGGAATCAAACACTTCATTTTGGTCCAATGTAGAACTCACAACTTTTGAAATTTCGATGAGCGTAGCTTGGATTTTGGTTCTTTGTTCTAAGGAACGAATGGTTTGTAAGTTTTTAAAAATTTGACCTGCTTGGTTGGCAAGGACACTAACAATTTCTAACATCTCTGGAGTGAATGCATTCAAACGATTTGAATCGAGAGATATAACTCCAATGATATCATCTTCCACAATCATAGGCGCAACTAACTCTGATTTGATTTCCTCTTTGACTTGGATATAATCAGGGTCTTTGGATACATCATTAACCAACTTCGCTTTTCCAGTGGAAGCTGCCATACCTGTGATCCCTTGCCCAATTTTAAGTTTGGTCTCTCTGAGTAGTTGTTGGTTCATCCCACGGGAAGTCACAGCATCAAGTACACTTTGTTTTTCGTCTATGAGCATCAGGGAACCCGATTCAACCCCACAGATTTGGATACAACGGTCCAAAATGAGCTCAAGAAGACCATCGGGGTCCTGAGTTGAGTTCATAGCAGTGGCTACTTCGTGAATGGATTGGATGGGATTGAATTTTTTCGCGCTCATAAGTTTTGCTCTTTGTAATTACGGATTGCTGGAAAGGAACACAGATTCAATTTGCTTATTTTTTCATCACAATGTACTCTTAGCAAACAATTAAATGATTTTTTCATCATTTCACTTGCCTTCCTTTCGATTTCAGCAGAAAAAACAACATTTGCTTATAGATTAAGCATGAATCGTACCAGGTTTCTTGGATCGCTACGAAATTCTTGTAGCTTACGAAAAAAGAAATCGGATACCCTGGTCCTTGGATGAACGAGGAAACGGATTTTGAACGGATTTGTTTGTTATGTACCGAACCTCGGGTACCTAGCGGACTGACAAAAGCCGGCCGTTTTTTCTGCCAAACTTGCCAAAGAGAATGGATATTAGAAAAACGTAAAATCCCAAGGGTTGGGAGAAACATACTCAATTCTGATGAAAAAACAGAATTCCTTTTAGAAAACCTATCCCTCTTTAATTCGGCACTTGGTCTGGAAGATTTGATGTTTCGTTTTAGCGAACTCATTTCGGATCGCCTCAAAAAAGATAAAATCGCTATCTTTATCACAAATTTAGAGTTAGGTGAAATAAAACTTGCCCATTATTATTCTAAACAAAAACATTTAGAACGAGTCATCAAACGTATCACTCTCGACTATGATTTGAGTTATGGAATTTTAATCGAAGCAATGGCAAAACGTGAGCCATGTTTTTACAAATTTAGTGACCAACTCCATCCGTTTTATTCCTTTTATTCAAAATTGACTGGCACAAAATCACAGTTAGTTTTGCCAATATTATATGCCAACATTGCTGTTGGAATGATTACAATCGATTATGATGAAGAAGATAATTTAGATTATATCGAAGATGAAGAGATTCTAAAAATTGTCGTTGGTCAATTTGCCGTTTCTTTAAGAAATTCCTTATTATTTTCAAAATCAAAAAATCAATCCAAAAATTTCCGAAGTTTACATACCGCAGCACTTACTTTGAGTCAGTTGTATTTAAACAATCATAACGAAATGATACGTATGATCCTTTTAACATTATCAGGAATTGTTGATTCTTCCTTGTCTTGTTTGATTGAGATCCCCATCAATGTTTCCAAAGCAAAGGTATTTAAAGTATATCGTGATTTGGAAAATTTTGAATTAAAAACACATACCGAAACAATTGATACCGAAGAACTCCAATCAATCATCCAAACTAAAGAAATTGTAACGATAGATCCTGCCGAAATTTCTATCTTCAGAAAAATGGACATCACCGGTAAAGAAGTGATAATCGTTCCAGTGAAATTAGAGAATGAAACTATTTGTATTTTTATATTGGCAAAACAGGAAAGTCGATTTCCACACGAAGAAATTGAAGCGTTAAATGCCTTTGTATCACTCGCAAGAATCACAATGGAAAACTCCAATCTTTATCAAAATCTTTCTAACAAAGAAAGGTTAGAAAAAGAAATTGAGATTGCAAAAGAAATCCAGAGTAACCTTCTCCCAAGAAACACACCAGAAGCAGAAGGATTTTCTTTTGGTGGTTTGATGGTTCCAGCTCGTGGAATTGGAGGTGATTATTATGATTTTATTTTATCACCAAATCGAAATGAATTATTCGTATGTATTGGAGATGTTAGTGGTAAAGGTGTCGCTGCAGGCCTAGTGATGGCTACTGTTCGAACCATACTCCATTCACTTGTCCGAGTAAAAGATTCACCTTGGGAGATTTTAAACGATATCAACAATTACCTCTATACTAGTTACAAAGAAGCCATCACTCCACGTTTTATGAGTATGATTCTAATTCGTTGGAATTTAATTTCCGATGAAGTTGAAGTATCTGGTGCAGGGCATGGAAACTTTTATCACTACCAAGTGAGTTCTAATTCCTTACATTCCATCGAAACTGGCGGTGTCATTTTAGGAATTCGTCCAGATATCTCAGAATTCAAAAATGAGTCAAAATTATTGTTTCGAGCCGGAGATACCATTTTACTTTATACGGATGGAGTTACAGAAGCTCTGAATGCAACAGAAAAACAATTCGGAGAACTAAGTTTAGAAAACAGTTTTCTTTCCAATATCAATTTTGAGCCAAAAAAGATCTTAGAGAATATCTATTTGGATCTAAAAGAATTTGTCAAAGAACAGGAACAACACGATGATATCACAATGGTGGCAGTGAGAAAAATATGATTCCCGAAATCCCAATTTCGATATCCACCCATTTTGAATCGATGCTCAAGCGGATGGGGAACCAGTTACCAACGCAATGGGCAAAAAATAAAACAAAGTTTTTACTAGCTTATTCTGGTGGGAAAGATTCAAGTATCCTCCTCTTATTTCTAAAATACTTAAAAGAAAAATACCAGATTGAAACCCCTCATCTTTTTTACCTTTCCCATGGAATCCGGGAAATCACAAATGAAGAAAATGAATTAGTCCAATATTTAGAAAGTTTTGGTTTTCCTTTTTACTTTGTAAAAAAAAAATCCCAAAACTAGCAACAAAACTTAAAAAAGGTTTAGAAGAGACTGGTAGGCTTGTACGTTACCATGAACTTAAAAAAATTAACAAAAAAAATCCATCTGTTTTCCTAACTGGTCATCATTGTAGAGATTATACCGAATCTATATTTTTACATCTCACTCGCGGTGGAGGGAAAAAGTCCTTTTATACACTTCCACCCTTCGATGGGGAAAGATTTTTACCTTTAGTTTTTCTGGAAGATCACGAATTAAATGATCTATACCAATTTGTATCTTTGAATCTACGAATTTTTGAAGATAACTCCAATGCTGATCCTATTTACAAACGAAATCGAATCCGAATGGAATTATTGCCCATCTTAGAAAAAGAAAAATGGAATTTTAATAAAACATATTGGAATTTTCATGATAGGTCCCAACTCAATTTACAATTTGAAGGATCAAGAAATCCAAAAACAAATTTTTTTCCACATTTATTTCGAATCCCTCATGAAACTTGGATGAGTTTAAATCTAACATCCAAAAAAGATTTAATCGATTTTCATTTAAAACTAATGGGAATGTATCCATTATACAAATCTGGTTTTGAGAATTTCCACTTACAGTCTGAGGGAGAAAGAGCATTTTTAGAAAATAAAAATTGTTATCTTTACAAATCAAAGTTTGGTGATCTTTTCATTATTGATAAAAAATCACCTGCATTTAAAAAAGCAATCTCTTACCGAGATGGGAATGTCCTCATCATCGATTGGAACCAAAATCAGTTTAAAATCAATGATCCAGAGGAAAGGTATTCTCTTGGATCTTGGCACCATGGTCAAAAAATTCAAATTCGTTCTGGAAATAAGGAAATTTCGGAATGTATGCGAGAGAATGGAATTCCTTTTTTCCTAAGAACCTTTATTCCTATCCTTTATTTCGAAAATGAGCCGATCCAAATTTTATTTTCTCTCTTTTCCAAAAATGAAAAGAATTATCCCAAACGAATCTATCTGGAAAGGTGATCTAGATGCATAAATATTCAAAAGAAATTCCGTTTCCTGAAACCAAATTTTTCACTTCCATTGCCAAATTGGATGAAAAGGAAGATTTAGATTCTGTTCAATCCATTGCATTTATGGGAAGATCAAACTCAGGAAAATCCAGTTTACTCAATGCATTATCCAATCATCGTGGACTCGCAAAAGTTTCGAGAACTCCAGGTAAAACAAAACTCATCAATATTTTTAAAACAAAAGTTGGGTTTAACCTAATTGACTTACCAGGATTTGGTTATTCAAAGGCATCACATAAAGAACATAAAGAGATGATGAAACTTCTAGAGGGTTTTTTAAATTCTTGGAAACAATTAAAAATTTTATTTATCCTTTGTGATTCACAACGAGAATTTCCAGAAGAAGAATTATCTACAATTGAAGTTGCAATGGAAAAAAAAATCAAACCAGTTGTGATACGAACAAAAATTGATAAATTAAATCAAAGTGGCCAACACAAAGTTCGAACGGAAATGGAAGATGCTATGAATGAAATTGGAATACCCTTTCGTGTATTTTATATTTCAGCTACGACAGGGAGGGGGATTGGTGAATTACGAGAGTTTATTATAGAAACACTTGGAATTCAAACAAATGTATCTAAGGTGGAACCATAACGTGAATCCATTTGTGCATTCAACATACCAAATACATTCGAAGCCATCATTTTTCTAAAATCAGTTAGGAGAGCAAACGTTTCCTTTAATTGTTCTTTGATACGAATCATTCTAACTTCTTCTTCCAAGCGTTTTTTTTCTGACTCTAGTTCTTTTTGGCGCTCTGATGAAGTTGCATCCGATGTTTTTTTACTCTTTTCCGATTCCAATCGTGTTTCTAATTCTTTGATTTTTGATTCCAAATTCTTTTCATAACTTCGTCTTTGAATTTCTTTTGGATGATTCCGATCCTTCCCCTCCAAAGAATTATCTTTCGATTCTTTCTCTTCTTCGACTTTTTGTTGGAATAAATCTTGCGCTGATTTTCCATCAGAATATGGTTTTAAACTTGGATCTTCTTCTTGTTTGGAATTTCCTTTTGTGACCGCGTGAGTTTCTCCACTAACGGCAACCATGCGACCATCTCGTAATTCATAATTGATTTTTACTTGGAGGGTTTGGATTTCCCTTCCTTCGCGAAACGCTTCATTTTTAAATTCTTGTGCATGGCCGAGTTCATGCGAAATGACATGCAATGCAGAGAGAGATTCTGGTGCACTTTCTAATCTACCATGGCCGACATAGTTCACCCTACGATCTCGTTGGAGATCTACATTCATACGACTGAATGAGGAATCATCTATTCTCATGGAAACCTTACCACCTAATGGGTACTTCGGTTTGTATTAAGAAAAGATTAGTACGAAAATGAAATTTTGGAAAGCAAAAACTCTCCTAATTGGATTAGGAGAGTGGAAGGAAATTAGATGGATTACGGCCCTTGTCGGACACAACGGACATAATTCCGTTGGGTTTTGACAACAGAACGTTGTACTCCATAAGATTGGCGGTCAAAGGAAATGGCAAATGCTGTTTCTCCAGGTAAGTCATCCTGGTTTGACCATGCAGTCCAATAGTCTTCTTCCTGAATCGATGGGAAAAATTGCAAAGTTGCAGCACGACCAGGGATAACCAACCTTTGGTATTCAATGGGAGTTGGAACTCGCCAAGTTGCACCTAAAAAGTTGCTATTTTGGCATGCAGCATACAATTCACTCGTTCCCAAGATCGAAATGGAAGAAAATCCTTGGATCACCTGAGGAAATTGAATCGAATTGCAAGCATGTGTTTTAGAATCACAAAAGGCAACTTGGATTGCTCCCGCACGATTCGAGTCGTATGGATTGTAAACAGAACCTTGTGGTGCACCCAAACAATCGTTATTTCCAGCGCGGTATACTTGACCATGTGAACATTTTTGCCAAATCAAATTGGATAACGTGTCTGTGACAGTACCATTTCCATTATCACGCAAACTTTGGTTCGCAATGAGTCCAGCAAATAGTTGGTTGGTTTCTTCTGGGCTTAATCCAAAAACATCGTCTACTGGTTTCATTTCACAGTTGATGGAGAATAACAAAGCCAAAAGAGCAAAACAGTAATGAAATTTTTTCATAATTTTAAATAGCTCCTTAGAATATATGGTTAAAGTTAATAAATGTTTGTCTATCTTCACTTGAGATCGCATGATCAAAGTAGATAACAGTTGCTTGGTTCCAAGGAATTCTAAGACCAATACCCCTTGAATGTTTGTAGTTCTTTAAATTAGCATCTTGTGTTCTGTCCCAAACACGTCCAACATCATAAAAAGGAACCAATTGAAAGTCAAAATGTTGTCCAGCAAACTCTGCTTCCGCAAATTTCCAACGAATTTCAAAGTTTGCATAAGCCATTGTTTGGCCCACAAAACGATCTTGTTTGTAACCTCTAATTGTAGTTCTACCACCAAGACCAGATTGGTTCACTTCCGTTCCCCACATATTACGGTATTCGTAAAATGGAGCGTCACCGTTGGTTTGAACCATCGTCCCACGAGCAGCTAGAACAAATTTTTCTAAAAGTTCAGGAGGTTTGTTTGTGAACCAAGTAACAGGGCTTAAGAAAATACGTCCTGAGACCAAGTTTTTATTAAACTCAGAAGTTGATCCAATTGCTTTTGTAGACCTTTCGTGAGTGTATTCTAAGAATAAACCGCGGTTCGGATCTGGTTCAAAATCGCGGGTGTCATATACGATACCGGCACGAATTGTGTTAGTGTAACCACCATTAATCCCACGTACCTTTCCATCTTTCTCATCACGAGTCAGTTTTGTCTCACCTTGAGGAGTAGCAAATGTTCTATCTACATCCAGAAGGCCAAGGATACCGTCAGCAGGTCCTAAATACGCATTATTGTTCACACCATCAAATCTACGGATGATTTGTTTTGACAAACGAACTCCAGTGACCGTACGAAGTGTTCCACCAAAGAATGAATATTCCCCAGATGTACTGAAGTTAGGATTCTCAATATCGTATCGATTGAACTTATTATCACTGACAATTGGTGCTTCTCCAATTCCAGCGTCTCCTGGCCTTCTGAAACTCAAATTGTCTTCATAGTCAGAAAAAGGTGCATTCCTACGAATCCGACCATTGGGATCGTTTCGTTCTAAGTACGAAAGTGGTTGGAGTGTTCCTTCCCCTATTCCAAAATATAAAGAGTTTGGATTTCGTTCATAAACCAAATCAGCACGTAATCGCCATTTGGTGTCAAAAATATAAGGCGCATCCAAACTCAGTTGGTGGTAAGGTGCTCTTTTTGTCGTATTAAAATACTGCGCAAAAATCCTCACTCGGTACGGAGTGTATTCAAACAAAGGGGAAGTTCTAGTCCCATTGTAAAAAAACAATACTCTCGCGCCATACCCGATCCCTACGTTGGGATCCGAGTTGATGAGAGGGAGTCCAGTGAAGTAACTACCTTCTTTTTTATTCTTAAAGTCACGTTCACTCAATCTCTTTTTTTCAGAGATTTCAAACGGAAGGTCGGTTCGAGGTTGTCTGTCCTGTGCAGAAACACCCGAAACCAGGGAAAAAAATAACAGAAGTATAAAACTTCTCAAAATAGAATTGTACATTCTCTACCTATTCGCCAAAGAAACTGCCTTATGGTGGGAAATTTGAAAAATATGTCAAATAGATTCGGAAAATTATGTTTTTTCCGCTTCGATTCTGTGTAAAATGAGGAGGACCTCATCTTGTTGGACAAGCTCCCCTTGTTGTTTTCGAATCTCTTCCACACGGCATGGGTAAGGTGCTTTGATGGCATTTTCCATTTTCATTGCTTCCAAAATTAACAATGTTTCCCCTACACTGTGTTCGCTTCCGATCGAAGTAGAAATTTGCACTACTTTTCCAGGCATTGGGCTTTTGATCTCAGGTGAAGTTTGCCCTGCTATCTCATAAGATCTTTCTGTGAGTTTTGTATTCCATGTTTCCCCTTTCCAATGGAAAAATATCTCATTTCTGATTTTAAGAAATTTTAAAATAGAACCATCCTTCATTTGGACAGATGGCAAATTTTGGTCTTTTTGTTTCCAACCTTCAACAAGTGTAGTTCCATCAAATTGATAATATTGATTTCCCATCCGAACACGGATTTGGTTTCCACTAACATAAACAGATGTGGGTTTTGATTTTGATTCAAATAAAAAATCCATTAATATACCTCATACCTTCCATGGATCGATGGTTTGTGTTGAAGAGAAAAAAAGACCAGCTAATGCGAATTTGAGTTCATCTTTTGTTGTTTCTTTTAATAGTTCAACTTCGTTGTCTGCTATAAAATGAGTTGAGACCTTTCCTTGCGAAAAGTCCTCTGTCGAAACTAATTTTTGCAAAAATTGTAAATTAGTTTTTGGACCAAACACAATTGTTTCAGATAAATATTCGATGAGTCGCTGAATGGCAGTTTGCCGGTCTTCTCCCCAAACAATTAGTTTTGCAATCATAGGATCATAAAACATTGTGATTTCAGAACCCGTTACAACTCCGGAATCAATTCGTAAGTCTTCTCTTGTGGGAAAAGATAAGTGGTGGATTTTTCCGATGGACGGCAAAAAACCCTCTTTTGGATCTTCTGCATAAATTCTCACTTCGATTGCATGTCCGTTTTGAGGTGGTGGTTGTAGGATTGGAAGTGGTTCTCCTTGGCAGACTCGGATTTGCCATTCCACAAGATCAAGACCCGTTGTCATCTCGGTGACAGGATGTTCTACCTGTAAACGTGTGTTCATTTCTAAAAAATAAAACTCACCCGTCTCACCTAATATAAATTCTACGGTACCAGCACCTTCATATTGTACTGATTTTCCAGCCATAACTGCGGCATTTGCCATTTTCAATTTTAGTTCAGGAGAAAAATTGGGTGCAGGTGTTTCTTCTACTACTTTTTGATGTCGTCTTTGTAAGGAACAATCCCTTTCATGAAGGTGGATGATGTTTCCTTTTGTATCCCCAAAAATCTGAAACTCAACATGCCTTGGATTCACAATGTATTTTTCTAACAAGATACGATCATCACCAAAGGCAGACATTGCTTCTCTTTTTGCAGATAAAATTCCCGCTTCTAACTCTTCAGGGGAATTGATACGCCTCATACCTTTCCCACCGCCACCAGCACTTGCCTTAGCCATCACTGGGTATCCAATTTTCTCTGCTTCTTTTTTAAAAACAGCCATCTCTTGGGATTCACCTTCATACCCTGGGACAACTGGTACCCCACTTTTAGCAACTAATATGCGTGAGCCGATCTTATCACCCATTGCTTCAATAGAATGTGGTTTGGGACCTATAAATCGAATACCATGTTCTTCTAATTTTTTGGCAAATACGGTATTTTCGGATAAAAATCCGTACCCAGGATGGACTGCATCTGCTCCTGTTGTTAGGCAAGCTTCGATCACTTTGTCGACATTTAAGTAGGATGAACGCGCATCTGTCCCACCCAAAGGATAAGCCTCATCGGCACTTAAAACGAACAAACTCTGAGAATCGGGATCAGAATAAACTGCAACTGTCTTTATCCCCATTTTTTTAGCAGTGCGAATGACTCGTACAGCAATTTCACCACGATTGGCGATAAGTATTTTTTGGATCGGCTTCATGTGAGTAGGATCAAAATTGAAGAATAGCGAAAATAAATCAACAGAAAGAACGTAAGTGAATTGACCAACTTGTTGATTCACAAATTCTTTTTTTATGGTGAAGTTGTTTTTCAAACCAAGATTTTCTGACCGTATTTTTTTAACCTATATAAGTTTTGGATTTTTAACCTTATTCCTTCATCGACTTTTATTTTTCTTAGTTTATTCTTACCGACTTGAAAACATCAATACTTTATTAATCTTAAAAGCATTCCTAATAGGATTTAGATTTGATTTAGTTACCATCTCGATAACGTTAGTTGGTTTTTATATTCTATCCATTTGGGAATTTGCATCAAGGTATCAATTTTTAAAAAATTTATGGACTATCACACCACTTATTCTTTATCCTTTTTGCGTATTACATTTATTTGTTGATTTATTGTATTTTGAAAATGCAAATAAACATATTGGATACGAGGCAATTGTATTTTTAGGTGATTTAGATGTCTTGGTCAGCTCCGTATGGTCAGAAGCACCCTTCAAAATTCTATCCTTTATACTAGTAATCCTTCTTTACGTTATGGGTATTCGGTATTGGTATCTTAAAAAAAAGATTGGCTACCAGGGTAATGAAACCGAACCAACAAGATACACTCTTTCTAAATCAATTCTATGGATTTTGTTTTTTTTCATAGGGCTTCGAGGTGGTCCTCAGGAATCACCACTAAGAGCAAGTGAAGCAATCATTTCTGATGATGCACTTATCAATCAAATTGCGTTAAATGGAATTTATACTACAATCAATGATTTTAAAAGCCAATCCATACCCAAACATCTCAAAATGAGTGAAACAGATATGCTTTCGTTAGTAAAAGAGGAAATTCAATTTCAAGGTTCTGTATTTTTAAATGATCCCGATTTTCCGTTATTACGAAAAATCAATGAAACTCCAGGGAAAAAACCTACTAACATTGTCCTGGTGATCCAAGAATCTTGGACTGGAAAATTTGTTTGGCCAATGTCGGATGGTTATTTTTTAGGAAAAGAAGTTACGCCGTATTACAACCAATTGGCGAAAAAAGGACATAGTTTTAAAAAATTTTATGCCAATGGTGGCCGGACGAGTAACGCATTACTTTCAGTATTAACAAGTATCCCAGACAGACCAGGCCTTACAGCCATTCGAACACCTCAAATCTTAAGTAACTTTTCAGCGATTGGAAATATTTTTTCAGAGTTAGGTTACGAAACAGGTTTTATCACAGGAGATGATTTAAAGTTTGATAGTTTAGCAACGATTTTACCTCACTTTGGTTTCAAAACTTTGATAGGAAAAGAGGATTTTAGAAAAGATGGAAAATACAAAATCGGTGCCTGGGGGTATGATGATGAACATCTGTACTCCAAAGCACTTGAAACCATGGATACTTACGAAAAAGGAAACAAACCTTTTCTAATGACCATCCTTACGATGACAACACATTATCCTTATAAAGTTCCAGATAAAAAATTTGAAATATATGATCAAAGTGTCACTGACTTTGATTATTTAAACACATACCATTATTCAGATGCGGCTTTAGAAGTATTTATGAAGGAAATCCAAAAAAGAAAATACTATGAAGATACCTTATTTGTATTTGTTGGTGACCATACCCACCATCGCTATTTGTCATATTTTGAGGATCGTATGGTTCCATTTTTATTATATGCGCCAAAGTACATTAAACCTAAGTTAGATGAAAGAATCGCATCTCAGCTGGATGTATTACCTACCATCTTAGGAGTGATTGGTAAAAAAACATATTTTTCAGGATTTGGAAAAAATCTCCTCGCACCCAATGTAAAGTCAGGAAGTACATATTTTGCCTATGGAAGTGCATGTGGTTGGATCGATGAAGAAAAAATCCTTTACCAAAGTGTAGATGGAGACACCCAATTTATCTTTCAAATGGTGCCCCCTTATGCAGAAGATCCAGTCTGTAATCCAAACCGAACAAATTGTACGAAACAAACCTTAAAAGCAAAAGCTTTCTTTAATTTGTCTTTGGACTTGATGAACCGAAATTCTGTTTATCCGTTAGAAGGGAGTTTACGGTACTCCAGGAAATGAATCCACATATTTCACTTTGAAGTCAGGGAAACTGGTTACGATTTGGACTTTAAAATCTGGGAAAGATGTTACCTCTTGCCACTGGCCGCAGTCGGATGGAAAACTAGTTACCTTTTTTACCTTTAGGTCGGGAAAACTGTCCACGATTTGTACCTTAAAGTCTGGAAAACTTGTCACAAACTGCACTTTACCTGCTAATTTTTTTCCTTTGAATGTACAATCGGATCCAACTTCACCTGCAGTAATTCCAAAAGTCATCACAACACCTAGTAATAATACCAAAACAAGTTTCATATCCCCTCCAAAATTTAAGAAATAAATTCTCGATTTATTTTGAAGTATGTCAATCCTTTTGTTCATGAATTCAGAATCTGCCATCTTATTCACACAATGTTTACAAAATGATTTTACTTCCCTATTGGATAAATATGATCCACTCCCCAATTCATTACACATTGGGTATGCAGAAGCGAATCGATTGTTAGGAGAAATGGTAGAAGATGGACCTGTATTCTCTCTAATGGATTGGGCATACGAAGCAAATCAAAAAAATTTGAAGTTAATCCATATCCGTGACTGGCATGACCCCAATTCAAAATCACAAGAAGACCATTTGATTCATTTTGGTCATCATTGTATCAAAGATACCAAGGGTGCTGAATTTGTGTTTCAACATTGGATCCAGATGGATCCAAATCGAGCAGAGATCATCAATGCTTCAGGCTTAAATGACTTTGTTGATACAAATTTAGAATCTGTTTTACAACCTTATAAAGGAAAACCTATAAAAGTAGGAATCGCTGGTGTTTGGACAGAAGCCAAAGTGACATTTTTATGTTATGACTTAAAAACAAGATACCCCGAATTTGAAATAGCAGTTTGTTCTGCACTCACTGCAAGTTCCTCATTATCCATGCATTTTATAGCATTAGACCAACTCAAACAAATATTAGGCGTAAAAGTATTTTCGTCGATTGGAGCCTTTACCGAATTTTTAACTGGTGATCAACCAAATTTAAATAAACGGATTTCGACAAATGCAAGAATCTCAAGTGACAAACTGAAGTTAGATCCAAAATTCCCTATTTCAGATATTGACAAACAAATTTTACTCTATCTTTTTCGGGATTGTAAAGATGTTGAATTTAAAACTTTAGATGGTGGATTTTCGGGGAATGTTGTTTTAAAATCCAAATCAATTGATCACTTAGGTCATTCACAAGTGCCTTGCGTTGTGAAAATTGGAAATCGTGATTTGATTGCGAAAGAAAGGACTTCATTTGAAAGGATCCAAGAAGTATTAGGTAACAATGCTCCTTCAATCGTCGACTTTTGCGAACTTTATGATCGTGGGGCAATCAAATACCGATACGCTGCTATGTTAGATGGAAATGTGAAAACATTTCAAAAAATATACGCATCGATGCCAGATGATGGCTCAGGTCTTGATCGTATTATCGACATTGTATTTGGGGAACAACTTGGTCGACTTTTCGAAGCGACATCCTCAGAAAAGTTGAATTTACTAGAATATTACGATTTCCAATCCAAATATGCAAAATCAGTTCGCACTCGAATTGAATCATTATTAGGTGGAATTGAAACAAAAGATACAATAACCATCATCCCAGGGTATGAATTAGATAATCCTTGCACTTTTTACGAAAAAGATCTCCCTACACTAAAAGAATACAATGCAATTACCCATAATACAGCGTTCGTTCATGGAGATCTAAATGGTGCCAATATCATTGTTGATGCACAAGACAATGTTTGGATGATCGATTTTTTCCATACCCACCGAGGTCATATCATTCGTGATTTATTAAAACTAGAAAATGATATTTTGTACATTTTTTGCAAAATTGAATCGGAATCAGAATGGAAAGAAGCTCTGACTCTAACAAAAATTTTGCACAACCAAGAAGACTTAGGAATCCCTCTCCCCTTTGATCCACCGAAAGAACTTACGAATCAAAAATTAATAAAAGCCTACAGAGTCATCGCAAAACTAAGATCTTATTACCCACGTCTAGTCAAATTAGATAGAGATCCATACCAAATGCATGTAGGTGCTTTGCGTTATGCGATGCATACACTTTCTTTTGATGAGTGTAATGATTGGCAAAAAAAATGGGCTTTATTCGCGAGTGGACAACTAATACAGAAAATCAAATCCTATATCCAAAAATCAAAAATATTAAGGATTGATTATTTAAAACCATTACAAAACGGAAAGAATGAGCCAATTTCAAACATTGGTCTCACAATTTTACCAGGGAGAAAAGACAGAGGAAGAAATTTATTAGATGACCTTCAAACCATTCAGACAGAAAAAATCACGCATATCCTAAGTCTCATCACAGAACAGGAATATAACCAATACGGAGTGAATGAGCTAAAAACTGAAATTCCAAAATACGGTATCGAACAAAAACAAATTTCAATCTTAGACCAAAAAGTTCCAAGTTTCGAACAAATGAACGAAATAGTGAAATGGATCGATTCCATTCTTTCTAATAACCAAAAAGTACTCATCCATTGTGTAGGTGGACTTGGTAGATCTGGAACAATAGCTAGTGCGTATTTGATTTGGAAGTATCAATTAGATACCGAGTCAGCGATACAAAAAGTGAGAGAATCGAGAAGTGAACGTGCAATTGAATCACACGAACAAATTCGATTCTTATATGATTGGGCTAAATTACTTTTAAGTTGAATTTGATTGAAGTTTGTTTCGTTCCAACTCTAACATTCCATCTAACTCCTGTTTTTTGGAATGCATAAGTTTATAAAGATGGTCTTGGAATTCCTCCCAACTTGAAAAATCATTTGGGTGGTGGGTACCAAGCCCTAAATAACCAATCACATTTCCTTTTTGGTATTCTTGGTAACTGGTGATACCAGATTTCACTGCTACAAATACTGGAATTTTTTGATCAAAAGCAATTTTAACCATTCCTTTTTTTAAAGGTTGGATTTCTTCGCTGTAAGTGTTTTTGCCTTCTGGGTATACGATATAAGATGTAGTTTTTAATCCTTCGATTAGATTTTTGACAGAAACAGCAATCGACATTGCCTTTGAATTATCAAATACTTGTGAACCCATCGCCGTCATCCACCAGTAGGCAAACCATGCTTTTTTAATGACTTGGTTTGCTAAAAAAGGTTTTCTAATTACATAACAATCATAAGGGAAATCCATTTCATTGACATGATTCAAAAAAATCATCTGTCCTTTTTCAGGAACAGTGAATTGATTGAAAACAAGTAGGTTTGTTTTTGTAATTTTTTTGACATCTTCTGCCCAAACCTTTGTACCTTCGAGGAATTCTTTGATTCTCTTCTCTTTATTGCCAGTGATCGATTGGTATACACCCCGTATCAAAAATGGACTCGCTTTACCAAACACAAGTAAGGTGATTCGTAAATAAACTTTCATCACCAAACGTCCGTAGTGAACACTGAGCCCGTGTAAGTTTTTTTCAATTAGGTTGTCAACAACTGGAATTTTCGCCATAGCAACAATTAGACAAAAGAGTGGTATTTGTGGATATAAAAAAGCCCAAGAAATTTCTTGGGCTTCACATTCAGAAACAGTGTTAGATATTGTTTCTTATTGTTGCGGAGTGTTAGTGGTTCCTTGAGCTGGTTTCGCTGGCACATTCAGAGCTTTTTTACGTTCTTGGTCGTATTTCATGAAAACCATATTATTGGAATCCAAATCATAAACACGCCCTCTTACGTCTGCATGGTCCACACGATAATCTTCGGGAACTCGCACATCAAACATCGCTTGGAGTCTATGGTCATATTTTACGTAAGGGTTTTTAGAAAAGTCATACGTAACACCATCAATTTTCACAGGTTGTCCTTCTACAGAAGCACCTGTTTCGTCTTTCACTGCTTCTGTTTTCGCTTGCGAGTTGTTTAAGTAGTAGTTATCATAAGGATATTTTAATTTATAAATATTAATCGCATTGGCTTTAGAATCACGAGCCAAGTTGATTGCTCCAAAATACAAATCAATACGATACTTTCTATGTGACGGTTGGAGTTTTTGGTGTTTCTCAAGGTTTTTTTCTACTTTTAACGCATTGGCTCTTGCTTCTTTAGCAAGTCCTAAGTGTCTGTAACCAAGCTCCATATTTTTTTCAATGTCGTACTTATTGTAACTATAATGAGCTTCTTTTGGATCGTACATCCTTCTTTGGTAAGGAGCTTCACGAGGTAAATCCATTACATCTTGTCGGAAGTAAGAACCTTTTCCATATTCAATGGATATATCAAGAAGGGCTTTATCCATTGGATTGTTTGGATTTTTACGTTCCATAGCGGTTTTCATCATCTCTTCCGCACGGATGATATAATATTGCGAAAGTTCTTCTGTCATTTTTTCGATGCCAAGTTGGCATTCGAGAAACCGTTGGTAAGCAGAGGAATAATTTCCTTCAAAATGGTATTGTAAACCCTCTTGGTAAATTCGTTTGGCTTCCAGGTATTTTTTCATACGGAAACCTTCTTTCCCTTCGGGAGCATTTAGCTCTGTAGGTTTTCCTTCCGCATCTTCACCACGAAAGTTTTTGACGATTGGCTCAAGCTCACGGAGGTAAGTCAAAAGCTCGATTCGTTTTTGATAGGATTTACTAGAGACTGATTCAGCAAACATAGGTGCCTGCATCACGAGACTCATCATGAGAATAAGAAGGGATTGTTTCATTGCTCTGCCATTCATTCCGTTTCCGTACTTTCCTTCGTTAGAAGAATCTTACAAGTAATTTCAGGGTGTCCCCTGTGAGTATTATCGGAGATTTATGATATTGGATTGACAGATTGTATTTTAAAATTGAGCCTTTTCCTAGATTTTTCCTATGTCCCAAGCCGCCGCCCAGTCAAAAAAAGTATCTTTTCGTGCCAAAGAGTCTACAGCTTGCCCAATTTGTGATGAAAATCACCAAAAGGAGCAAATGTTCCAAGGGGGTGGTCGACTCATCGCTGGGAAATTAGCCCAAGATTTACGCCGTCTTTACGAAAAAAATAGAAAATTTGGTCGTGTGAGCCCTCTGGATTATGTCATGACCGTTTGCCCACGTTGCCTCTATGCTTCGTTCCCAAAAGATTGGAATGCGCTGAACCCAGCCGACAACGAAGCCATTCGTATGGCAACTGATGCTCGCAGAAGTTATATAGAAAAAATCCTTGGGCCGATTGATTTTACACAAGAGCGCCAAATTGTGTTAGGTGCTGCATCCTATTTACTCGGAATGGATTGTTACCAATTACGCGGAGTGAGTGTTGCCCCTACTCCCAAAAAAGCAGTTTGTGCCATTCGAGCCGCTTGGTATTTTTCAGACCTTCATGATGAGTTTCCTAATTTAGGGTATGACAAAATCAGAGACTTACTCTACCAAAAAGCCGCAGTGATTTATGGTTACACATTAGAACTCATGCAAAATGGAAACGAACCTGTCGACCAAGCTGCTGGTATGCTTGGACCTGATACAGATAACAACTGGGGTTTTGACGGTGTTATATACCTAAATGCATTCCTTACAAAAAAATTCAAAGACCAAATGGCTCCAAAACCAGAAGACCAAGTTTTACTTCTATCACGTGCCAAACGAACACTTGCTAGGTTGTATGGATCAGGGAAAGCAAGTAAAGGTAAACCAGGTCCTATCGTTGAGATGACTCGAGAATTATACGATGAATACAATGCAATATTAGAGGAAATGGGAGGCGAGAAGTAAGGGTTTGCCCAATTACGCTCTTCTTGTCGAATATAATGGCACCCATTTTTTTGGGTGGCAAAAACAAAAAAACCTTCCGACTGTCCAATCCTCAATCGAATCTGCTCTTGCAATTATTCTGAGAAAAAATCCAGCCTCACGTCTGTCAGTTGCAGGAAGGACTGATACGGGAGTTCATGCCCTTGGTATGGTCTGTAATTTTAAAACTGAGAAACCTATCCCCAATTTTCACAAACTTCTGGTTTCAATCAACTCCCTAACACCCAAAGGAGTTTCTGTGAAAAATATGATAGAAGTTCCTCCTGAATTCCACGCCCGTTTCAGTTGTACCGGAAGAGAGTATATTTATAAATTGTACTACAACAAATATGAAAGTAGTTTTGTAGAAGGTAGAGCATTTTGGATCAAACACCATATTGATTGGGAATTGATCCAAAAACAATTACATGGATTAGTGGGTGAAAAAGATTTTCGGTCTTTAACAAAAGCAAAGTCAATGGCTGGAAAACGTGCGGTCAGAGAGATTTTAGCCATCAATTTGGAACAATTATCACCAGATTGGTACCAAATCCGGATCCGTGCCAATGGATTTATGCACAATATGGTGCGAATTACTGTTGGAACTTTACTGGACATTGGGAAGGGACGTTGGGAATCTAGATCCATAGACTCCATATTGGAAGAAAAGAACCGTTCGCGAGCAGGAGTCACTCTGCCACCGGATGGACTCTATTTTGTCCGCGCGTATTACGAAGATCATCCGGAAATTCATGAATTGTACAAAATCCCTCTTCCTTAGCATCCTTCTCTCAATCACCCTTTTTTCTGGACTCCTTTCTGCTCAAACCCTTGAAGAGTACAACAAACGCCGGTATGAGATCGGTGGATGGGTCGGTGCAGCTAACCCAATGCCAGGGACACCGACTGTTCGAGTCCTTGAAACCACACTTGGCGGTGGATTTTATGCACGGATGCCATGGCCATGGATTTTTTATACAGAAATTGGTGGGTCTTATGCAGTCTTTTTATCACGCTCGGAAAGAGCTCTCACAGCAATGCCTCTTTATGCTGCTCTTGCCTACAAAATCCCAATCGAACTTCCCATTCAATTTTTCATCAAAGGAGGTGGTGGATCCTCTTATGTGGTGGCAAGGCCTGCAGATACAGCTCGTTGGAATCCAACCGCCTTCGGTGGGTTAGAAGCTAGTTTTATTGCTGGTCGTAGAATTCGAATTGGGGTACGATTGGATTATTATAAGATTTTTGAAACACAAATGGACATTCCCAATCAATACCGTTATCCATTAGCAAGCCCTTATGATGATCCTCGTTTGCAAAACCCAGCAAATTATACCTTACAGAACGTGGATTTTTTCTATTTCGGTCTAACAGTAGGAGTTTTGTTCTAATGAAATTTTTTCCCCTACAACTTTGTTTAATCTTATCGAGTCTCATTTTCTTAGGTGATTGTAAAACAAAACTAGACTTAGGTGATGAATCAAAACTTCCAGTAATTTCCACTTTGTTCAATAATAGAATGTTGTTACTTCTGAAAGGAACGTATGCAACTGACAATCCTTTGGATTGGAGCGAATTGAATAATGGTACAGGTGATTTATACGTTGATTCACAAGGGGAAGGTTTAGACCCAACCATGACCCTTACCAATCTCCCCAAGGCTGGGAACTTACCAATATTTTTAGATATAGGGGAAGTTCGGATCTCAAGTAAATACTTAAAAGGTTTAAATGAGTTAACACAAATTAGAGACACTGTTGACTCAAACAAGTTCTGGGATTACATCGCACCTAATAGACAAGTATTCTGTACTGTCACTTACTCCTTCGATAATAATACGTGCACTGAAAGTAATGGAATATTAAAGGCTTATGATTTTTTCAATGGAATTGGTGCCCAATTTCCTTCTAACGACCCTTCTTCCGAAACACTCAGTTGGGAGCAAGCTTTAGCTGCTGGGCAACCTTGGTTAGGAAGAGAATACTATTACGCTGCCATTTATTTTCGTTCTCTTGTAACTGGATTTGCATTGGATGCAGGTTTGCCTGTTAGAGGTAGGTTTGATAACAGACCCATCGTAAATGGTTTAAATATCGTTCCTAGAAAAAACTATGTAGCTGGAACTACAACTGCTGAAAAAAGTAGCATCGTTCCTAAATTATTCCCTGCTTTGTACACACAGTTACCAACACAATCGGTTCAATCTGACATGAGGATACGTGATGGATTTGATCCTTATATCCTAGAAGTCCGTGTTAATTTAAAAGAAAACTTAATGTTACACTCTTATACATCTAGTCGTTCCACAACTGTTACATACGTAGGTGTGAGTGATATCTTTTTTGATCATAAAGGAGAAGGTGACGCAGGTGGGAATATACTGACTCGAGCTAGAGTGATATACCCTGAGGTTGCTTCAAGTTTAACGATTTCCGGTGGTGGGAATTCATTATTGCATTACTATGGAATTTTCCGTTTCCAAGAAACTGAGTTTATCAATGTTTTACCTCTTGCTGCGACACCAGCAAAACAAAATGCAAAAATTAAATACTTAAATCCTGGAACCTATAAAGTTGTATGTTTGGGTGATTTGTCAAAAAGAGACGGATATCCTGATACAGTTGTAAGAGAAACAGCTTTTACGATACCTGAGTATCCTTTTCGCCAGACGTATAACGTTGATTTGTCCTGCCCATAAGAAAAAAATAGTTTCATAATTCATTTTTACTTTTTTTCCTTTGAGTTTTGTATTCAATTGGTAAAAGTACCAATGATATGAAAACGATTTTGATCAAATTAAGAGACCTTTTAAGTAAAAAAACAGCAACATCGGGGGATTTCCAATTCCCTATTCGATACAAACTGTTGTTAATCACTTCAATCGTTTTACTTATCTCTATGTCAGGTGTGATTTTTCTTGCGTCCTATTTTTTTCGAAAAGATAGTGAGGTACGGGTAAAAGAAAACAATATCAAAATTAACGAAATCCTTTCTTTAAAAGTAAAATCAGACCTACATTCAATTAGACAAGATGTCCATATTACTGCATCAGCGATACTACGGAGCACTCAATCTGCAAATAGCATTGCTAAAGAGTTATTCGAGGAAGATCAAAATTTTGTCTTCATTGGAGCTTATGATTCTAGTTTTAATCCGAAATTTGAAACTGTTAACGACAACTTTTTAGAAAAATACGATTACCAGAAATCCGAAGTCAAAACTATTTTAAGAAATATCCAACCCAAACTTAAAAAATCTTTCAGTGGAACTACTGTTATCTGGAACATTAGTCCATACTTTCGTAATCCTATTTTATGTATCAGTTTTCCTTTATCAGAATCAAAAGATACAAATACTATACTTGTAACACTTGTAAAATTAGATACTCTGTTAGATGCGTTTCAAACTTCGGGACCAGTAGAAACTTTTTTAGTGAGTGAAGATGGTAGTGTACTAGCTCACCCGGATGCAAAAGTAGTTCTTTCTGGAATTAACCTCAATGATTTACCAATTGTAGAACGTATGAAAAAGTCCACAGTGGATAACGGACAATTTCGTTATGAAAACAAAGAGGGAGAATTTTTCTTAGCATCATTTAAAAAACTAGATTTAGGTGGTGTAGGAGTTATTTCTCAGGTCCGAGAAACAAAAATTTTCGAAGAAGTAAATAATATTCGAAAGAGGAATATTTACCTGCTCATTGTATCTCTATCTTTATCTTTTATAGTTGTTTATATTTTTGCAAAATCACTTTCCACTCCCATCCTAAAATTAGTAGATGCTTCGGAAGAAATCCGACGTGGCAACTATCACATCACTTTACACGCAACCACACATGATGAGATTGGCACCCTCACCAAATCATTCGTGAGTATGGGGCGAGGGCTTGAAGAACGCGAAAAACTAAAAGACTCGTTTGGAAGATTTGTTAACCAAGACATTGCGGAACTTGCCGCCAAAGGTAAGTTATCGATTGGTGGAAAACGAAAATTTTGTACCATCTTTTTTTCTGATATCAGAAGTTTTACAGCAATTTCGGAAAAACTCCAACCTGAAGAAGTAGTTGAGTTCTTAAATCTTTATATGACAGAGATGGTAAAATGTGTCCAAGATACTGGTGGCACAGTAGATAAATTCATCGGTGATGCGATTATGGCAACATGGGGTGCTTTAAGAGATCACAAAGATCACGCCAAAGCATCTGTGGAAGCTGCCTTAAAAATGAGAGAACGATTGATCGAGTTTAATAAAACAAGAGGAACAGTCAAAAAACCATATATCAAAATTGGATGTGGTATTAACACTGGGAATGTGATTGCGGGTCAAATTGGTAGTTCAGACAAAATGGAATACACTGTCATTGGCGATTCGGTAAATTTAGCCTCAAGAGTTGAATCTTTTAATAAAGAAACTCATACAGATATTTTGATTACTGAATCTACTTATAATGAAGTAAAATCAGAGTTCCATGTAGTCAGTATGGGTGAAATTGAATTTAAAGGAAAATCAAAGGCACAAAAGGTATATGCTGTCCTTGGCAAAAAATCAGATCCAAATGCACCAAAAAATTTAACCGAGTTACAACGTTTAGTTGGGATCGAAGTAACTACGAAAAAGGGAAAAAAATGAATTTAGATAAAAGAGATTCATTTGTATTATTAATCCTAACATGCATTGCTATTTTTTTTAGTGTTTTATTTTACTTAGACTTAAATCGCAAAATAGATATTGGTGATCGTGAAGTCATCGGAACTATTTTTTTCAAAAATAATATTGTTCAAAGAAAATTTGAAGACGAAGTCATTTGGGAAAAACTAGAAAACAATAGTCCACTCATCAATAAGGATACAATTCGTTCCGAAGCTTTTTCTGATGCCATCATCCGCTTAAAGGATGGCACAGAAATCAACATTGACGAAAACTCAATGTTTAACTTAGATTTAAGAGGAGAAGATCCGAATTTGGAATTTTCGGAGGGATCATTACAGGTAAAAAAGAATGATTCAAATTCCAATCAAATCAAAATCACAAGTTCAGGTAGCGAAATCAATGTTGATTCAGGCAATGTAAAAATAGAAAAAGCCAAAGACCAAGAACTAAGTTTGTTTGTAGAAAAAGGAAAAACAACGGTCAAACAAAATGGTAAATCCTTAGATGTAGAACAAGGCAAAAAAGCAGAATTCAAAAAAACGGGAATTGAAATTAAAAAAATTCCGATTGTTCTCACTTCACCTCCTTCCCAAAAATTATTTTATGCGGAACCAAATGATGTAAACGTTTTGTTTAGTTGGAAAATGGAACCTGGATTTGACTCTCCTTATCTGGAGATTTCAAGATCACCAAATTTTTCTCTCACATTTTTTTCTGAAACAATTCAAGGAAACAAAACTTCTGTTAACTTAAAAGAAGGAACATTCTATTGGAGAGTGAAAGTTAAAAATCAAAAGACAAATGAGATGGAAACTAGTGAAACGAATAAACTTTTTGTTTCAAAATTAGAACCTTTTCTTGGCGAGTCACCCAGTCAAGGGAATGTGTTTCCTTTTGTTCAAATCCTACCTTTGGTAACAGTTTCCTGGAGCAAATTAACAACCGCTAATTCATACACATTTTATTTATCAGATTCAAACAGTTTTCAAAAACCATTGAAACAAATGGAAACAACTGCAAATCAAATTTCATTTGATGATTTAAAAGAAGGTACTTACTTTTGGAAGGTAATTGCAAAATCTTCATTTCCAGATACAAAAGACCGAGAAACGAAAATTTATTCTTTTTCTATCAAAAAACAAAATACGATCCCAGCTCCAAAATGGCAAAGACCAAATTTTGATGCAGAAATTAGTTTAGAAGAAATCAAACTGAACCAAGCAATTTTGATATGGGAGGGAAACGCAGAAATCCATTCCTATCATGTCAAAATCGCTAAAGATGTAAAACTTACAAATTTAGTTACAGATACGGAAACAAAATCAAATTTTTTAGTACCAAACTGGAATGTTCTCGGACAAGGGCAGTATTATGTTTCGATCATAGGAAAAACAAAGGAAGGCAAAGAAACAGAACCATCTTCTACTCTAAGTTTTACCATCATTGACAAAAAGAAAAAAACAGAAGTCATTCCGATAGTTGATGAAAACAAAAACAATCCTCCACAAGAAACTAAATTAGAAATTTTGTCGCCGAACGGATCTATTGTGCAAATGAAAGGAAAAACGAGTTTGGACTTCCATTGGAAATTAAGTGGAACAACAGCTGATAAATTCGATTTGGTATTGTACCAACATTTTCCTGATAAAAAAATAGCAATTTATAAAACGAGCACCAAAGACTCTTCTTTCCAATTAAAAGACCTAAGTATTTTAGATGAAGGTAGTTTTTCTTGGGATTTGAGTGTGTATAAAAATTCTAATTTTGTTTTATCACGGAAAGGGAATTTTATTTTGGCCTTAGACCAACTCAAATCATTAAAACCTACTGATATCGAATTTATTTCACCCAAACGATTGTATAAAGAAAAACGATGATTCGAAATAATTTAAAATCTATATTACTTTTTTTCCTTTTTGTTTCTTCTTTATTATCTCAAGAAGGAACTAAACTCATCGCCTGGAAACCAATAGCCGATGCAAGTGGTTATCAAATCCAAATCAAAGATAAATCGGGTAAATTAATTTTAGATAAAAAAATAGATACACCATATCAATCTATAGAAGAATTACCTTCTGGATTTTATATGGTCCGAACTGCTCCTTTAAACTTATTTAAAAAACCTGCGGTTTGGTCAAATTGGAAAGACTTAGAAATCATTGTTTCCGAACCTCCACAAGTAGTTAAAGAAGTGGAAAAACCTATTTTCCTTCCAAAAACAGAATCTAAAAAAGAAAAAACAATTTCTCCTGTTACAATTGAAGGTGAACATTTTTTAGAAGCCACAAAAGTTGATCTTAGCAAAAAAGATATCCAACTACCTATTGTGAGTAAAGAAGTAAAGTCTTCTGAAAGGATTGAATTAAAAGTAGATACAACAGATGCAAAATCTGGTCCTTATGATTTGACAGTAACAAACCCTTACCAAAAACCAAAAGTAGTCAAAAACTTTGTCCAAGTAGAAGAACCGAAGACTGAAATGAGTTTGGATCCAAAACTAGATTCAAAAGATAATTTAGAAGAAATTAAAAAGAATGAACGAGTTAAGCCAGTCCAAGATGAAACAACTGCGGTTTCTTCTTCCAAAACAAATGATCCATACAAAACCACATCTGTTCAAAAATCAAACGATACTTCTATTAATTTAACCAAACAAACATCGAATGTTAGTGGAACAAAACCAAAAGTTTCGTTACCTAAGGGAAAACCATTTCGAGATTTTTCTTATGAAGAGATGATGGTATTTTTGGAAACAGATGTTGCCATAAATTGTAAAAATACAAAGATTCCAGCCCTCACTTTGAGCGAATGCCACAAAACATACGTTATCTTAAATTTCTCAAGCGAAGACAACCATTCGGTTTTTGAGTTTTATAAATTGGTAAGTGAGAATGAATCCAATCGGATTAGTGCCTATCGTTATTTTTCTAAACAATGTAATCCTAGGTTTCGACCAGCATTTGAAAGAATGGAAATCCAATGGAAAAATCGATCCAATTTAGATCCAGAAGAACGAGTATCATTAGCGGAAGAATTGACGAAATTTCGCGCATGTACTAGATAATTTTGTGATCTTTTGCTTGTAAGGAATTCGATTTTTAGTCCAATAAAGAGAATGAGACATCCGTTCTACCTAATTCTCGGAATCACTTTGTTAAGCACACAGATTTTATATTCCGAACCATCTGTCCTGAACCAAAATGTGAAGGAAGTGACCACTCGAATCCAAGATTTAGCATTATACCCTACCCTATCGAAAAAAAGACTCTACGGAGCAGTCGCGAAGGGTGGTGCCATACGATTTGATTTAAAAGCAAGTGAAGCTTCCCCACAATCAATTGGTATTGGTGTGGCAACAGATGGAAAATTAAAAGAATGGGTATTAACGGTTTATGCGGGTAATGGGCAAAATGAAAATCCGACAATCCTTCGCAAAGAAAAAATAGAAGCTGAATCACAATGGGTCTTCGAACTTCTTGCACCACCAGATGAAATTACTATTGAAATCCAAAATACAAATTCAGATACTCCAGTGGCAGTCGTAGAAATTGTCCATGGTTATTATTATGGATATTCGGTTGATAAAGAAAACCATACAAAACCGCAACAACAGAATCCTACTAAACCAAACCCAACTGATCCTGAAAAACTTTCACCAAATGACGTTCAAAATCGGACAGAATTCTATCGCGCTCCCATTACAAAGGATTGATTTAGATTTTTAAAGATATAATCCGTATAATCTTCATAACAAGAAGGTGACATGTGACCTGCATCACTGAAGTCGTTGCAGGTATAAGTTGGATCATCATTCATATTCCAAAAAGGAACTCCATTTTGTTTATGGTAAGTTAACATCCTTGGATACCAATCATCATAAACAGTACCTTCAACATTCTCTCCAACAGAAACTTTTAAATGGCGAATGTGATCCATATAAGGTAATGATAACCGAACCCAGATCATGGCAGAAGGAACATTAAGTTTTTTTGCGAGTTGTAATGACTGGTCCGTAAAACTTAAAATATTTTCAGAAAAACGATATGGAACTAAGTAAGAATGAAAATCTCCTATAGCAGATTTTTTTAATAACTCAGGAGGTAACACAGCTTGGTGTGTTCCTGGAGTCATCGCAGATCCTTTTCCTTTTTTTAAATTTGCCATTAGGTTATTACGCAAATTTCTATAAGGATACAATAAGGTGTCTTTATTTTTAGCTCTTGTGATGATAACTTCTAACTTAGGACGATATTGATAGGCACGAAACATTCGTTTAGCGATTAATGTAGAAATATCATCAGTGGAAAATCTTGAAAAATGTTTCAAAACAAAAGAAACATTTAGTCCATTTGTCAAAGTTTCATCCACTTTTAAAGTAGCCGCAGAGTTAAACATCTCAACAGAATGATCAAATAAAAAGAAATCAGGTTTTACTTCATCTTTTGCAAACTGCTCCATCCATTGTAAAACATAATCTGGTTTTCCACCTGGAACAGAAAAATTAAACATCACCCATCCAGGGTATTTTTTGTGAATGTAATCGTTATCAAATAGTAGAGCTCTAGAATTTCCAAAATATACGATAACTTTATCTCGATTTTTAAGACTTAAGTATTCTTTTAAATCTTCATACAATTCATTCTTTTGGATATAATTGATATCAGATAAAGATTTAGAAAAATAAGTATGAACATTTTCTAGAATCAGTAATTTATCCAAACAAAAAGTCAAAAATACAACTAGGAATGGGACTAATAGATATCGATTCTTTATTAAATCCATAAATTCCTCCTAAAAACGGTAATAGATAAACTCTCCACCATCTTGTGATAGAGTGGCGAGTAAAAAGATAGTAATGATACCAAATGCTGGGACTAACCAAACATCGTGTTTGCGAATCTTTATCCAAAATTCTGGATAATATTGGATATGGTGAAAAAATAAAACAGCAAATGAAGTGTAAAAAATTCGCTCTAAGTTTTCAATATGTAGATATTTAAAAGATGAACCTTCTCCGAACAAAGATGTGGCCGTGACTAACCATTCATTTGTGCTACCAACCAACATTCGTTCCAAGCTAAACGAAAAATGTGTGAATATTCCGTGAAAATGATCCAACATATTGCTCGCATTATTGGATCGAAACATCAAACCTGAAATGGAAAATAAAACAAATACAATCATAGCTTTCAGAACAATGAGGAATTTATTTTTTTCCGGAGTTAATTTAAGACCTAATTTCCCTTCTAAAAATCGTTCCCCAGCTAAAATCACACCCCAATAAAATCCCCAACATATAAAAGTGTAATCTGCACCATGCCAAAATCCACCCAATGTCATTATGATAATTAGATTTAAGTAAGTACGTATCTCCCCTTTTTTTGATCCACCTAATGGAAAATAAATATAATCACGCAACCAAAAGGATAAAGTGATATGCCATCTTTTCCATAATTCCCTTCCTGATGTTGAGAAAAAGGGAGCTTTGAAATTCTCTGGAGTTTCAAATCCTAAATATAAAGCAACGGAACGTGCCATATCTGTGAGGCCGGAAAAATCACTGAACACTTGGATGGAATAACAAACTCCAGCTATGAATAAAGAAAAAGAATCATAATCTGATGGAGAATTAAAAACAGGTGAGATCGTTAGAGACATTGGATCTGCAACTAACACTTTTTTGACGAGCCCAGACATCATCAAATACGATGCTCGATACATCTTTTCTTTGTTTGGTGTGAGTTTGTCCAAATTAGGAAAAAAATCAGACATACGCATAATTGGTCCTGCAATGAGTACAGGAAAAAATGCGACAAACAGAAAATAGTCCTCAACCTTAACTGTTTTTTCTTTTGGATTCCGATAGGTATCCACAGCAGCGGCAATCACTTGGAAAGTATAAAAACTAATCGCAAGAGGGAGTGCAATGTGAATGATGTTTGGAACTTGTTGGAAAAAAGGATAACTTGTTACATCTGCGAGTACTTTACTAAAAAAGTACACGTATTTAAAAAATCCAAGATTGATTAAGTTGAGTGATACAGTAAGGCCG
This sequence comes from Leptospira sp. WS39.C2, assembly GCF_040833965.1. Classification (NCBI taxonomy): domain Bacteria; kingdom Pseudomonadati; phylum Spirochaetota; class Leptospiria; order Leptospirales; family Leptospiraceae; genus Leptospira; species Leptospira iowaensis. The sequence goes on along the minus strand of NZ_CP162142.1, from coordinate 527,598 downwards.
ATCCAAATCTTAGTCGGTGTTACATGGATTTTACGATACAGAAGGTAGTTGATTGATATGACAACGAGGAAGTGAACCGTCAGTGCCAAAGAAAAGTATGCGTAAAAACTAATCCCAGCGATTAAAAGAAAACCTTTTCGAAATTCTTTGGGAATTGCCCAATAAAAAAGGTAAACAACGGAAAAGAATATTAAAAATGGTATTGAATTGAACAACATATCAAGGAAGGAATTGTCTCTCCCAGTAATCGCTTTCTCTACTTGGTGTCAATCCTTCTTTCAGGTGATTAAATTCCGTTTCATCCTCTTCTGTTTCCCGTTTGAGCCATTCTGCATAAAACTCTTCTGATGACTTCCGTTTGACACGAAGCCTTCTCGCAAAACTTAGAATTTCCTTATCTGATGTCACCACCAAACATTGAGAAGGTACTTCACAATAATTGAGATATCCAATAATGAGTTCGTCCGCTTTTTTTTCATGACTGTAATGGATGGAAAAACCTTCCCATTCTTCCGAATAACAATCAGAAAGTAACTCCTTCTTACCATCAAAAAATACAAGGACCTTGCGGTGTGTGAGGTCGGGAAATTGTCGTTTTAAATGGTAAAGTAAGCCAATTCTCGCATCTTGGAGACGATATTCTCCCAAACAAAATGCAAGATCGGGAAATTTGTACATCAAATTCATCCCGTCGATCAGGATTCTCTCATTTACGGGCACAACCCTATTGAAACCACTTGCCAGATTCGATTAAACCAAAAAAACGTAAACATGGGGAAAAAAATAATCGTCGTCGGTGCCTCGAGTGGGATCGGAAAAGCCATTGCTGAACAAGAATTGAACGCTGGGTCCTCCGTGGTCCTTTTAGCGAGAAGGGAAAAATCCCTGGAATCCATTGCCAAAAAAGGCAATACGTCCAAAGAGAAACGAGCCTTCCCTTTAGTCTTTGATGTGACTAAATTTACTACTGCTGAAAAAACCTTCCAAAAAGCAGTCTCACTCCTAGGTGGACTAGACGAAGTGTATTTTGCATCTGGTGTGATGCCAGAAATAAACAAAGAAGAATACAATGTTTCAAAAGATTTGGAAATGTTAAATGTCAATCTTCTTGGAGCGGTTGCTTTTTTAAATCCTGCCGCAACATACTTCACAAAACAAAAATCTGGTAAAATCATCGGAATCTCTTCCATAGCAGGGGAACGAGGGAGAAAAGGAAATCCAGTTTATAACACTTCTAAAGCAGGACTCAATACTTATTTAGAAGCTCTACGAAATAGACTCTCTGAAGTAAATGTGCAAGTAACAACGATTAAACCAGGATTTGTCAGAACTGAAATGACGGATGGTTTGGTTTTACCAGAAAAAGGTTTACTTAAAGCAATTACTGCAGATGAAGCAGCGGAAAAAATTCGTGGTATCGTTGCAAGTGGCAAAGACGAAGCTTTTGTACCTGGAATTTGGGCACTCGTTGCTCTTATCATTCGTAACATTCCCAATTTTATCTTCAAAAAACTGAGTATATAACATGGTAACAAAAAAAACAAAATCCATACCTAATATCAAAGTCCCTATGAAAGAAAAGGTAGAAGCTTGGGGAATGAGTTCTTTTTCCATGTCACCTGTGTTTCGTCCAGAAACCGAAGAGGAAATCAAGGAACTTTTTGTTTGGGCAAACCAAACTGGCACCAAAATCGCGTTACGTGGTGGTGGATGTAGTTATGGGGATGCTTCCACAAATAATGAAGGGATTGTTTTAGATTTAACTCGTTTTAATAAAGTATTAGATTTTAATTTAAAATCAGGTGTGATGACAGTTCAGTCTGGAGCTCGTATCAAAGACCTCTGGGAAACAGGCATCGAAAATGGATTTTGGCCACCCGTAGTATCTGGAACAATGATGCCAACTCTCGGTGGTGCCCTTTCTATGAACATTCATGGAAAGAATAATTTTAAAGTGGGAACCATCGGAGAACACATCAAAGAGTTTACCTTTTTAACTGCAAAAGGTGATATTCTCGAATGTTCTCCTAAAAAGAATACAGACTTATTTTATTCCGCAATTTCCGGCTTCGGAATGTTAGGTTGCTTTTTAACGGTCCAAATCAAAATGAAACCAATCTATTCTGGAAAAATGAAAATTGATCCAGTATATGTGCGTAACTTCGATGAATTATTCGAATACTTTGAAGAACATTATAAATCAGCAGATTATTTAGTAGGTTGGATTGATGCGTTTGCTTCTGGCAAATCTCTTGGACGAGGACAAATCCACAAAGCAACGAATTTGAAAGCTGGTGAAGATCCAGATTTTCCAGGGAATTGTTTATTAGAAAGACAACACTTACCTACTCGATTGTTTTATTTGATTCCGAAGAAATGGATGTGGATTCTGATGCGTCCTTTTAGTTTCAATTTTGGAATGCGAATGATCAATTTAGCAAAATGTATCGCAAGTATTCTTGTTAATAATAAAGCCTATTACCAAGGACACGCCGAATATGCCTTTTTGTTGGATTATGTGCCGAATTGGAAATATGTTTACAAACCTGGTGCTATGATCCAATACCAAGTGTTCATTCCCAAAGAGAACGCCAAACAAGCATTTCGTGAAATTTTCACAAAATGCCAAGAACGTGGAATTGTGAATTACTTATCAGTTTTCAAAAAACACAAACCTGACCCATTCCTACTCACACACGCTGTGGATGGATTTTCGATGGCAATGGATTTCCCCGTCACAAAAGGGAATCGTGAAAAACTTTGGTCTCTTTGTTATGAACTTGATGAGATTGTCTTAAAACACAAAGGAAGATTTTATTTTGCAAAAGACTCTACTCTTCGCAAACGAGTGATGGAATCATACTTTCCAAAAGATAATCTAAAGAGGTTTTATTCTTTGAAGAAAAAATATGATCCAAAAGGAATTTTACAAACTGATTTGTACAAACGAGTGTTTTTATCGTAAGTTAAAAAACTTTACCAATTTATATTTTTAGAATTCTAAATCCCCTTCTTCTTTTTATCTCTATAAATAGAAGAAGGGCATTCACTAAACAAACACCCAACCCATCCTATCATTAAATATTCATCCTTCGATAGAGAAAATAGGCAGCATAAGTGAAAATGATTGGTGTGATCCACATTCCGATCCAAATTGGCAGTGCCCCATTTTCGGCTAATGTTTTTGCAGTTGAATTTAATATGTAATACAATAACACAACAGCGATTGTTAATCCAAGGCTTGCAACTCCAGCAGAACGTTTGGTGATCGCTCCCGCTAATGCTCCAAGTGATACAACAACAAAGGACATCAGTGGCATCGCAAAAGCCATGTGTTGTTGGACTATAACGTTGCGAAACGGTATCCCTTTTATAATTCGAGATTCAATTTCGTCAGCTAATTCAAAAAAATTCATTTCTTCTGGATTACGAACTGGTTTGGAAAAATATGCTAAGTCTTCTGGAAAATCATACGTTTTTTCCGCATACTTCTTTCTAGATACAAGATCTAGATTTTCATTGAATCTCACTTCTTCGGCATCGTATAAAATCCAACTATGTGGATTTGGAATGAACTTTGCTTTTTGTGAAGAAACCGTATACGTTGGAAAACCATCAGGAGTGATTTCTATATAATTGAAACCTCCTTTCACGGTGTTTTCTTTTTCATCAATCCAATAAACGTAATAAAAACCTTTTTTACCTTTGATATGCAATTGGTAGACAAAATCGATCAATCGATTGGAACCTTTTGCCATGATACTGAATTCTATTTGTGCTTTTTTATTAGCCGGAATCACAACTATTTGTCCAAACAAAGTCATTAAAAGCCACATTGTGATCCCAAAAAAAAGAATAGGAGTAATGATTCTTATAAAAGACACTCCTGCGACCATCATAGCCACTAGTTCTTTGTTTACGCTAAATTGCCCAATGACAAAACAAACGGAAAACATCAGTGCTGGTGCAACAACTTGGTCTACCATCGAAGGTAATGAATATAAAACATGCAAATATACATGGGATTGATTCACTTTTGATGAAACTAAATATTTCATGACATCAGTGAATTTATAAATCACAATCATCGAAGTTAACATGATGAGCGTGCCTATGAATGTTTTAAAAAAATCAAAAAATAAATAACGGTCAAGAGTTCGAAATGGGATAAACTCTTTTTTAAACCAGAGAAATGGTTTTAAGATAAGGTTCATTGAAATTCCAATAATAACATACTCATATCATCCGAAATCTTTTTGGCAGAAAATGACATTGAGTCTTCATAAATAACATTTAAAAAATCATCACCTTTTTTGTCAGAGTGATTTTTAATCGATGCAAACAAATGTTCCTCACCGTAAATTTCACCTGACTCGTCAAAAACTTCCAAAATTCCATCTGAATACAATAAAATACGGTCACCCGATTCAAGGGTTATTTGGTAATTTTTTAAACTTGGTTTTAGAAACGAAACAATCAGTGTGCCCATCCCTTCTAAATACTTTGGCCCATTTTCCTTATGGATATGAATGATGGGAGGATGGCCTGCAATTGAATATTTGATTTCTTTTGTTTCTAAATCGACGTAGAGGACACAAGCGCTGATATGATTATTTGGAACAAGAGATTGTAATTCGTCATGGATTGCCTTTAAACAATCTGAAGGTTGGTTTTGATTTCCGTGAATTTTAAATGCAAGGACTGCCATTGCCGATACCATAGCAGAAGCAATACCGTGGCCTGATACATCTGCAAAAAACAAGGCCATTTTTCCGTCTTCTCTTTCAAGGTAACTGATCGCATCACCTCCAACTTGATCAAAGGAACGAAAAAACGAATGTATTTTGATCCCTTTTTTTTTCGGCCAATCAGTTGTTACTAAATTCGATTGTGTTTCGTTTGCTAATTCCAATTCATTTAACATTCGGTCTTGGAATTTTTTAAGTTGAGATTCAGATATTCTTAATTTTTCAACAGAACTAAGTCGTATATTTAAGGTAAGATAGGATACAAGAGCTGGAGTGATGATTGCTGAAAGATACAAAGACAAATCAACTTGGTGTTCTTTAGTATAAATTCCTACTAAAATCCCAAATGAAGTCACGGTTCCGAGATAGGAAACAAGAGAACGTCTATCAATAAAACTGACACCGATACATGATAAGACCAATATCATTCCAATGAGATAACCAATGTATAATGAGTTCCAATACAATAGAATTAACGAGTGAGCACTCATTGTGTAAAAGAAAACTAACATAATTGTCTGGATGTTTTTACGAACCCAGTTTACAAAATAAGTGGCAACAAAAAATGAAATTGTAATCGAAGCATGAATGACTCGAATCCATTTTGGATCGTATAACCCAAGTTCATCGACTGGTGCAAAAATCCCAAACCCAATAAAACTAGAAAACACAACGAGACAAATCCTTGAGATTTTTAATACCTCGTCATCTAATTTGAATCTTTCTTGGATGGTTTGTAAATTCATACCAAATTCGTATTTCCAAATTTTGATTTAAAATATTCTGGCAAAGCGGAAGGTTTTTGAATCGTAAAATCAAACCAAACAAAAGAAGCATTCCCTGTTAACACACACTCATTTTCCTCATTCCACATAGAACAGATCACGGAAAAAGCTCTGGAGGAGATTGAATCTACTTCTAAAGTGATTTCCAGAGTAGCAGGGAACACAACTTGTTTTCGATAGTCCATATCCAAATGAGTGAGAACTGGCCCAGCTTTCACTGGTTTTAATGGTGAATCCCAAAGTCCCTCTTTCGTAAAATAATCTGCTCTTGCTGACTCAAAATATCGAACATAAGTTACATTATTGACATGGCCAAACGCATCCATCTCTCCCCAGACGACTTGTTGAATGAATTTGTGTTTGTACTTGGTTGGTTTTGACATTTCTATTATCGAACTTCAAATAAAGATAAGGATACAATCTTTTGATCTTTGTCTTTGATTTCTAATCGATACTCTCCTTTTTTTGGTTCCCAGAGAAATGGTTCTTTTGTATGGGCTAAAAATACATCGTTTAAATAATAAGAATACGAAACATCGTAGGAACTGATTGTAAAGAGGATTTTTTGTCTGCCATTCGGAATATCAGGATCCAATGCAAATATACTCCCACTCACAGGTGTCAAAATTCGAAATGATTTTGTTTTTTCTAAACCGTTTCCATTAGACGAATCCATTTTTTCATTTAATTCAAATTCATTAGTCGTTGGATCTTCATAGGAAATCAATTTAGAATTTAGTGATTCATGTAATACGTCCATAGTTTCTCGCCAAACAGGTGCTGCACCAGTGATCCCAGATACATCTAACATAGGACTTCCTGTTGGATTGCCAACCCATACCCCGACTGTGTAGTGTTCAGAGTATCCAATACACCAATTGTCTCTCATATCTTGGCTTGTTCCTGTTTTGACGGCTGTAAAATAGGAAGTAGAAAGAAAATTATCCCAACCAAAACCAAGAGACCTTGCCTCACGGTCAGATAAAATATCGGATATCATAAAACTCACTTGGGTTGAAAAAATCCTCTTTTGTTCAAAACTACCTTCATTTTCCCGCCATTGGATTTGTGAATACAAACCTCCATTGGCAAACATCCGGTAAGCATTGGTAAGTTCTAATAAACTAATGTCAGCGGCTCCAAGAGCTAAGGATGGACCATAAAATTCAGGGTATTGTAATCCCTTGATACCAAGGTTTTCTAATAAAGAGACAAATTCATTAACATCCAAAAAGGACAAAGCCCGAATGGCAGGGATATTCAAAGATGAGGCCAAACTTTGCCTCACTGTCACATTCCCTTTATAAGATTTATCATAATTTAAAGGGCGATAAATCCCTTGATAAACAGGTATTCCAATGGGAGAATCCGAAAGAATGGAATTTGGCGTTAGTTTTTTTTGTTGGAAATTTAAAGCATATACAAATGGTTTTAAAGTGGAACCAACTTGTCGTTTGGTGCGAATTAAGTCTAATTGAGAAACTGAACTTTCCTTTCCAATGTTGGCTACATATACCAAAACCTTCCCAGTTTTGTTTTCAATAACTACAACTGCCCCATCTTTTACATTTCGATTTTCTAGTGTTTTGATATTCCTTCTTAAAATCTCCTCAACCTTTTTTTGGTAAGAATACGAAAGAGTTGTATCGATTTTAAGAAATTCATTTAAATTATAACCACCGAGTTCGATCACTGATTTTGCAAACAGAGGAACATAAGATGGTTGTTGCAAATAATTTGTATTCCGAAATAAACTTTCGCGTACAAAACGAGAAATTTCTTCACAGTTTTGAAAGACTCCATCCCTTTCCTTTTTTAATGCACAAACTCGTTTTGATATCTTTTCAATGGAACTTTGTGGAGATCGAATTAGGGCTGCGAGTAAATACGATTCGTTTGGTGTTATGGAAGAAACAGATTTGCGAAATAAACCTTGAGTAGCCGAAGCGATACCTTTTAGTTCTCCACGAAAAAAAATTAAATTCAGATATGCTGTTAGAATTTCTTCTTTAGTCCAAAATGATTCTAATTCTGTGGCTTGGTGGATTTGTTTTATCTTTTGGAAAATAGATTTCCTTTGGTTTTTTCCAGGTTGTAAATTTGGATCCAAAAGAGTTACAAGTTGCATGGAAATTGTTGAGGCACCTCGAAGTGAAGTACCTTTTAAACTAAAAAATAAGGATGATAGAATTGCATTACTATCAACACCTTTATGTTCATAAAAACGTTTGTCCTCGGCATGAATTACAGAATCGATTAAAAATTTAGGAAACTCTTGGTATTCCACCCAACCTTCAGAACGATATTCTTTTCTTACACGAAGCCTTTGGATGAGTTCTTGTCGTCGATCATACAAACTAATGTCAGATGGCAAATAATTGGATTTTACCTCTTGATAAGTAGGTAGTGCGATGAGTATAGACGGAAATACTAAAGAAAGATACGAACTGATATAAAATATCAGTTTCATTAGTTTTCTTTTGTTTTCACTCTTCCAAGTTTTCCGTTTGTTCATAACCTGTTTCTATGATGAAATGGCTCCCATACTCTCTGATTTTATATGGAACATTCACCCAAATATTTTTTGTACTTTGGTGTTCTGGAATTTGGCAAAGAATCAAAAATGGTTTTTTGGTTGAAAGGCAAAATTGGTATAGATGTTCCAACATTTCTTTCATTCGAACTGGTGTTTCCGACCAATATGTGTAAGGTGGGTCTAAATAAAAAATAAAAGCAGATTCTTCTCCCATCTCCCACTTTAATGCATGTTTGGTTGCATCTTTCCGAAACAATTGTACATTCGGTAATCCACGAAATAAGGTATGTAAATTCCGAAATCGAGTTTGGTCTAATTCGTATGTAAGAAGTCGATTGACTGAAAGGCTATAAGCTTCTGCGGAAATTTGCCCACTGCCCGCAAAATAATCACAAAACAAAATAGATTCAAATCCAAGGCCCCAAGATAATAACCTTGAATCCATAAGAGAAAAAATTGCTTTTTTCACAAGGCTATTGGTAAAGTTAAGGTGACCAGAAACATCTGGTGGAGAAGGAATTTCTTTCCCTTTCCACTTTCCTTGTGATACGCGAAGACCTTTCATTTATTTCCCAGCTGATTTGATCTCTTCTAGTTGAGACAAAACATGTTTAGAAGGTGAATTGGATTCTATTTCCGTAAAAATTTTTTTGGCTTCGGATTCGTTTTTTAAATCCATTAAACCCAGTCCATATAACAAAAGTGCATCATTGTATTTTGGACTTTGTTTTCCGTTTTTTTGGAATTCTTTTCCCCATTCCACAAGCAAATCCGATTCCCCAAATACCAATGCTCTTTCCATAAACAAATAGATTGCATTCCAATAATGGGGCGATGATTTAAAGTTAGGTGAGACATCCTTCCCAACTTTGGATTTGAGATTTGACCAACTTTCTTCTGTTGAAACATACAGAAAAAAAATCCGAGGATCTTTTTCAGGTTCTCGTCCATTTAGGTATTGGAGCGATTGTTTAGAAACTAGAGAATAATTTCCTTTTTTGAATTCTGCATACAAAGTCGAAAATCCAGAAGTTTCGCTCCACAAAACAGTCGGAACGATCAAAAAACAAAAAAGAGAATGGGTATAAGTCAAATTAAAGTTCGGTTATATTGGCAGATCCGCACATTGGGCAGATCAATTCCCATGAGTCTAGGTATTCGTCCTCACCTTCCGCTTCCCACCGATGGTCACAGTCCTCACAAGCATACGTTACAACGTCTTCGTTTAGGCTATCTGCATCGAATTCGTCATCATCTAAAAAGTCATCTTCCATACCCTTCTCACTAAATCACAAAGAAAAAGCCGTGTCAAGTGGGGAGGGCAAAAAAAAATGGGAACAAACGATGGCGATTTACTCCCGGTACGAACCGCATAGAAAGAAGAAATCAAAGGCACCGCTATTTTTATTGGTTTTAGCGCTTGGTCTTTCCGCTTTAGGGTTTACCTATAGAAAAGAAATTTATTTTCTTTTTGCCAAAGACCAAAGTGTCAGGGCAGAAAAAACCAAAGAAAAAACGATTGAACTCTGGAAATCAGGAAACCTGAAAGAAAAAGACATTGAAGATTTCCAATCCATTGCAACCAATTATTCAGAAAAAGACCCAACAGATCCAGTAGCCTTTCATTTGATCGCTAGGAGTTTGTTTTGGAATTTGTACCGGTTGGGAATCCAATTCGACCATGATAGTTTGATTTTACATTTAGGATCACCTTTCCGTGAGTTCATTGGAAGTTCCGTTCTCGCTGAATCAACATTAGATTCTATCTTTTGGAATGCAAGGACTGCAGAAGCGTATTCCTCTTCACCTTTTTCAGATTGGGAAAACAATCGTGTATTGTTATTCCTTGGAGAAACCCACCGTTCCGTCAAACGACCACAATTACTTGTGGGAGAATATGGAAACATTGACCGTTCCAAATTATCTCCAGAACTGCAAACTGTTTACATTTGGTTACTCACATTTAATACAATGCTTGCGGGTGATGCAAGTGGTCTTGATCGTTTGATTACCATTACCAAAGATCCAAATTTTAAGTTGGGAATTCAATTTTCGCCTAGAGAAGAAAACTTTTTACGTGGCCTTGGTAAGTATTACAAAAAAGATTATGTAGGTGCGTTATCTTTACTTAGACAAGCAAAAACAAATAATCCAGATACAATTACGGAAACATCCATCATTACGGAAGCGACAATCTTTCACTTACAAAACTTATCTCAAAAAGGGATTGATTTGTTAGAAGAGTATTACGTAACCACTGGCAAAAAAAATACAGAGATTCCTATTTTGATTTCTCAGTTCATCAAAGAAAAACCTGGTCTCAAAACAAAATTAGATTTAACCTTGGATAAAAAAGAATGAAGTCTTTAGTCTCCATTGGTCTTTTTATAAGTATTGGAATTCTAATTTTAGCGAGTTTTGGATGCGGGTTATTTTACAAAGGGGTTCCTAAACCAGGTGAGTTTTGTTATGTTTTGTCGAAACCACCCGAATGTTTGTTTGTCGACTTTGAATCAAAAAAATTAGTTTGGGAAAATGTAGAATATCCTTTGGAAGAAAAACTTCGTATGGATTATTTTTTCCACAAAAACGAAGATTTACACGAACTCACAGTTTCCACTGTGAATCGCATCGAAATCAAAAATTTATCAAAGTCCAACTTCAATCAGTTTTATATGAGAAAAAAAGATAAATTCGCTGAGATCCCAAAAGGAAATTCTAATGATGAAACAAAACATTGAAGAAATCCAAAAAGAAATTATCTCCGAGTTTTCTGAACTCACTGATTGGGAAGAAAAATTTCAATATTTAATTGAGTTAGGTGAAGGATTACCTACGTTTCCAGACGAAAAAAGAACAGAAGAATACTTAGTACCAGGGTGCCAATCTCGTGTTTGGGTCGCACCTAGACTAAATGAAGGAAAACTTGAGTTTGATGCTGATAGTGATACAGCCTTAACAAAAGGACTCATCGCAATCTTGATACGCGTATTTTCAGGACAAAGTCCTGGAGATATAGCGAAAGCCTCACTTGGATTTATTGAAGAAGTAGGTCTTGCAAAGTTTTTGTCGATCTCACGACGAAACGGACTCTTTTCTATGGTACAAAAACTAAAAGGTTACGCAGAAAAAGTATAACGTTTCCCTTTTTTCCTTTGCAAACTATTTTTATCTGCTTAGAATTCTCTTTCGAATCAATGTTAGGAATTCTATGAAACATATTCTAATTTTATTTTTTGTTCTTTTTACATACCAATGTGGAAAAGACCTTTCTCCTTTCGGTGGAGAAGTAAATGTTACTCCTTTACCAAAACGTCTCAAACCTGAATGGCCAAATCCAGAGTGGAAAGTTGTTACTCCAGAGTCTGTTGGAGTATCGTCCGCAAAACTTAAATTAGTTGATGAATATGCATTTACTCGAACTGGAGATGATACAGATCGTAAAGGGAGAAGGACAGATGCCGTGGTTATACTTCGCAATGGAAAACTCATTTATGAAAAATATGCGCGTAATTTTAAGCAAGATAAAGTCCACATAACATGGTCTGTCTCAAAAAGTATCCTACAAACTATGTATGGGATTGCGGTAAAAGATGGTCTCATTAAATTAGATGACCCAGGTTATTACCATTACGAACCACTGAGCCGAGATGAAGCTCATAAAAAAATTACCATTCGCCATCTTTTGAATATGTCATCGGGTCTTACCGCAGAAGAGGGGTATGAAAGTGGTCCATTAAAATCTTCCGTCATTGCGATGTTATATACCAGAGGTAGACAGGATATGGGAAGTTTTTGTGCAAACCTTCCACTTCGGTCGGAACCTGGAACACATGTATATTATTCTAGTTGTGATACCAATATCTTATCTGCGATTTTAAAAAAGGTTTATGGAAAGGAAGAATATGATAAACTTCCGTTTGAAAAAATCTTCAAACCACTTGGGATCTCAAATGTAACTTTTGAGCGCGATGGATCGGGTACGTATGTAGGTTCCTCTTATCTTTATCTAACGGCAAGGGATCTTGCAAAAATCGGATATTTGTATTTAAATGATGGTATTTGGAATGGAGAACGTTACTTACCAGAAGGATGGTCGAGTTTCACAAGGACTCCAGCTCCTGGTTATAAAACAACTCCCTATTCCGAAGATTTAGCAGAAGACAATTATACCGCACATTGGTATGCAAACACAGGAGTTCCTGAAAGAGGAATCCATGAACCTTGGCCAGATGCTCCGAAAGATACCTTCGCTGCTCTTGGCCATTGGGGTCAAATGATGTATGTGATCCCAAGTTTAGACCTAATCGTTGTTCGTTTTGGTGATGATCGCGAAAAAGCGTTTATCAAAAATGATTTTCTAAAATTAATCAAGGAATCTGTGATTCGGTAAATCTATGAAACGTAAAATCTCTGTTATTTTATCTCTTGTATTTTTGATACTCTTGTTTTGGGCACAGTGGAATTGGAAACATTTATCTAGTTTTCCTTCTATCATTTCGAGTTTTTACTCAAAAGAATATTGTAGCTGTTACTTTGTGATGGAGTTATCAGAAGAACAATGCCATGATTTTGCAAGGCAATGGGTTCCTATCAGTGAATTCAAATTAGACAAAGAAAATCTTTCAGTAACCGTAAAAGGTCTAGGTAGAACCAATACGGCAAAATTCCAATCGAAAGAGTATGGTTGTACTTTACTCAACGAATGAATGTTTAAGCATTAGCGGTAATAACGAATCCCTGGGAAAATAAAATTTATGCCAAAGATTAATCCTTTGGCTTTAACTTCTTCGGGAACAGGTCCAAAGTTTTGGCCTCGGATGGAATCAAGACAAGCTTGGTCTACAACCACCTGTCCTTGGGATGATACCAATCTCACATCCAAAACTTGACCTTGTTCACTTAACATAAATAAAACTTTGGTCTCCCCTTCTTTGATCCCTTCTCTGGCAACTATACCTGCCATATCACGGTAAGCATAATTTCCTCCACCTGGAGGGGCAAAGGATTCCTCAATTCGTTTTAACATGTTTTTAAAATAATAATAACCTGCTAACTGTTTGGTGGGAATCGTGAGAGCCTTTGCTCCATCCCATCGAAATAAAAAGTCTTGTTGGAAACGATAATTAAAAGGAATTTTCGTCATTTGGCCAGCGTTAGCCGCTTGGTTAGGACGTTCTTCTGAGTTGGAATTGGTTTTTGGATCTGCTTTAAAAATTCCAAATTCAAAAAGTTCATCTTCTTTGGATTCTTCTGATTTGGGTTGAGATTTACTAGGAGTGGATGAATTACTCCCCATTATGAATTCTCTAAATTGGGTTAATGTGTGGAATCCTTGTTTTTCTGTGATCCCTCCACCACCCGCCGAATCTTTGTTAGATAAGGCTTTGTACTCATCTTTTTTATCAGGATTGATGAACTGTTGTTCTACGAGCACTTCGTATATTTTTTCTTGTTCTTTGGGTCCGAGGTTTTCCAAGGTTTGTTCTTCTGCCCACATCTTCCACAACATATTCCTTGTGATGAGGTGAGCCAAAAAAAAGGACGCAAGTAGGATTACAAATGTGAAAGCAAAAAAGAGACGTTTTTCCCCTTCTTCTTTTTCGGGTAATCGGAAATCAAAAGAGAGTGGGGCCATTTTCACGATTTTCTCCCGTATTTCCAATATACGGAAGTCCTAAATGTTCGTAAGCTTTTTTCGTAGCCACTCGGCCTTGTGGAGTGCGGTCGATTAGGCCCACTCTGACTAGGAAAGGTTCATAAGTGTCTTCGATTGTGCGTTCCTCTTCCCCGAGGACAACGGCAATGGGTTTGATTCCAACTGGACCTCCCCCATACCTCGATATGAGAATGTCGAGGATTTGCCTATCAACTGCATCAAGCCCCAAATGGTCCACACCCATCCTTTCAAATGCATAACGACATGTTTTTAAACTAACGGATGTTTCATTATTGACTTCAGCAAAATCGCGAACTCGCTTTAAAAGATGGTTGGCGATCCTTGGAGTTTTACGACTGCGTTTCCCAACTTCCATCGCCACACCTTCACCGAGGTTGACACCTAGCAATTTGGCAGAACGATCCACAATGATTTGCATTTCCTCATCCGTATAAAAATCAAGTTTGAGATGGATTCCAAATCTCGATTTTAAAGGATCACTGACAAGCCCAGACCTTGTTGTTGCTCCAACTAGTGTAAAAGGTTGGAGTTGGATTTGTAAGGCATTTGCGGTAACACCTTCCCCAACAACCAAATCGACAAAAAAGTTCTCCATGGCTGGATACAAAAGTTCTTCCTGTTTTTTAATGAAACCATGGATTTCATCGATGAAAAGAACTTCGTTTGTTTTGAGTAGAGTTAGAAACCGCACCAAATCAGCCCCTTTCGAAATCGCTGGTGCTGAAGTCGGAGTGAAGGCAACGGCTAGTTCATTGGCAATGATGTTTGCAAGGGTAGTTTTGCCGAGCCCAGGGGGGCCTGAGATGAGAACATGGTCGAGTGGGCTTTTTCGTTTGCGAGCCGCTTCTACATAAACAGATAGATTGGCTAGAACCTCTTTTTGTCCAATAAACTCAGACAATTTTGTTGGGCGAAGGTTTGGTTCTTCTTCGCCCGCTTGCATCCAATCTTCTCGTAAACTCACCTCAATTGGGTTTCTTCTCTGGAGTGATGGACGTCAAGATTTCATTTTTATTTCGAATGATTTTTAACTCAATGCTTTTGCCAATCTGCGAATTCACGATGATTCCCACAACTTCATCTGGAGTTCGTACGGGTTTTCCATCGATTTCAACAATTACATCCATAATTTGAAGTCCTGCTTTATCCGCAGGAGCTCCTTTTTGGATTTGGTGGATGATGGCTCCTTGGTTATTTTTCAGTCCCAGTTGGGCGATGTCTCTCGGTGATATATATTGAAGTGCAGCCCCAATCCAAGCCCTTGCCACCTTCCCATTCATTTTGAGTTCTTCCACAACTCGTCTTGCTTCATTGATCGGGATGGCAAACCCAATCCCATCGGATCCACCAGATTGGCTCACAATCATACGGTTGATTCCTACCACTTCCCCTCTGATATTGAGGAGCGGTCCTCCACTATTCCCTTGGTTGATGGCCGCATCCGTTTGGATGTAAGCAAGACCAGACTTGTCGAGTCCTCCCCTTTGTATGGCAGAGACCACACCAACAGTAAAAGATTGTTCAAGGCCAAGAGGAGCTCCAATCGCAATGGCCCAGTTCCCTACTCTCACTTTGCTTGAATCTCCGATAATACTCGGTGATAAAATTCCTTTTGGTGCATTGATTTTTAATAAAGCAATATCAGCAGTAGAATCAGATCCAATTAATTTTGCTTCATACTCACTTCTGTTTTTTAATTTTACCGTAAACTTATTCATGTTTTGGATCACATGGTGGTTAGTCATAATGTATCCTTCTTCGTTTAACACGATTCCAGATCCTAGTCCTGAAAGTTTTTGTTGGCGTGATCCTCTCCTTTGGTTTTGTGGAGGGCCAAAAAAATATTCAAACGGGTGGAGAGGAACATTCACTGTTCCTTCTGTTGCGATGGAAACAACACTTGGGGAGACACGATCAAATACTTCTTGGAAAGCATCTTCTAAGGCAACGGCTTGTGTTTGTGCAGGTGATAATTTTTCACCGCCGTCCGCTTTGAGTTGTAATGGGTTTTCAGATGAATTTCCGCAAGTTAAGATGGGAGATAAAAATGTCCCAAGTAATAAAAAGCTAAAGGCAATTGCGATGTAACGTAAAGGATTCGTTTTTTTCTCAGTCATAGACAATGAATACTCTCTCCTATAGTATAAGACCCTAGAAACGGGGGGAAAGTTCCCATTTCTTGGAATCGTTTTTTTACAAAAAAACTTGAACAAATTGTAACAAGTCAAACAAATCTTAGTATGGCAACTCAGGTTTTGATTCCCCTATGTCCTGGATTTGAAGAAATGGAGGCCATCATTCTCATAGATGTTTTACGCCGTGGGAATGTAAAGGTTGTCTCTGTGAGTAAATCAAAAGAGCCAGTGATCGCTTCTAGAAATACAATCCACCTCTCAGACCAAACTTTTTCCGAAACCAACCCAAATGAATTTGATGCCATCATCCTTCCTGGTGGACTAAACGGCACAAAGAATCTAATGGCGGATCCCACTATCGAATCGATGTTACAGTCATTTCATAAGTCAAAAAAAATCATCGGAGCCATTTGTGCTGCCCCTGCTGTGTTACGCAAATTTCAAATCCTAACAGGAGATGATCCTTATACAGCTTTTCCTTCTGATGATGACTTGGCTTTGGGTGCTGGTGGAAGGTATACGGGGAAACGAATTGAGTCCTACCAACACATCCATACAAGTGTTGGTCCTGGTTCGGCGTTTGAGTTTGCTTTGTATCTTTTAGAATTATTTGAAGGGAAAGAAGTGATGGAAAATGTAAAACGAGGACTACAACTACCTCATTCGGTTTGAGAATTTCGTTCTTTGATGAGGGATTGGACAGCCAATTCTTCTGTATCAAACACCTCTAGATGGCTTTCCATACCTGTCATTTTAAACACTTTTGCAACAGAACCGTGAACACTACATACCTTGAGATTCCCATGGTATTTTTTGAGTTTGTACATAGCAGTGACAAGTGTACCAATTCCAGAGCTATCCATAAACGGAACTTTTTCTAAATTCACTACAATCTCATATTGGTGTCTGCGCATTTTGTCATCGAGAATGTCTTTTAATTCTTTTGCATTGTACAAATCGACTTCACCTTCAATGGTGATGACAACTACTTGCTTGGAAGACGTTTCGTGAATGAGCATTTGATTTACGTTTGCACCTGAATAAGAAATGAAAAGGAAAAAAATTACATTCTAAAGACACCGAATGGTTTTCTTTCTTCTTTCCTTCTGCTGAGGACAAACAATGCCTTACCTAATACCTTTCTTGTTTCAGCAGGATCAATGATCCCATCATCCCAAAGCCTTGCAGAGCTATACACAGCAGATGATTTTTTTTCATAATCATCTAAAATTGGTTTTTTAAAACTAATTTCTTCCTCAGGTAGGATGGTTTCTCCAAGCGATTCTTTTTGGTCCTTTTTCACAGTCCATAAAACATTGGCTGCTTGTTCTCCACCCATGACAGAGATCCGTGCATTTGGCCACATCCATAAAAAATCTGGTGCAAACGCCCGACCACACATCCCATAATTTCCGGCACCATACGAACCACCAGTAACAATCGTTAGTTTTGGAACAGTAGTTGTGGAAACAGCATTAACCATCTTTGCTCCATCACGAGCAATTCCATTATTTTCATATTTTTTCCCCACCATAAATCCAGTGATGTTTTGTAGGAAAAGGAGAGGGATCCTTCGTTGGTCACAAAGTTCTATAAAGTGGGATGCTTTTAAAGCGGATTCAGAAAATAATACACCATGATTGGCAATGATACCAATTGGATGACCATAAATTTCAGCAAAACCTGTAACAATTGTAGTTGCATAGAGTTTCTTAAATTCATGAAATCTAGAACCATCGACTAAACGTGAAATGATTTCTCTTGGATCATAAGATTTACGAGAATCTCTTTCAATGATTCCATATATCTCTTCTGTAGGATATAAAGGTTCTTCGATCTCTTTTGGAATTGTATACGATTTTGAATTTAAATTTTTAATAATGGATCTGGTAATTTCGAGGGCATGGAAATCATCCTCTGCATAATGGTCGGTCACTCCCGAAATACGACAATGTACATCAGCCCCACCTAACTCCTCACCAGTGACAACTTCACCAGTAGCCGCTTTTACAAGCGGAGGGCCACCTAAAAATATTGTACCATTTCCTTTTACAATGACTGATTCATCAGACATCGCAGGGATGTATGCTCCACCGGCTGTACAGGAACCCATAACAACCGCTATCTGGGAAATCCCTTTAGCACTCATCCTTGCTTGGTTAAAAAATATTCTACCAAAATGATCTTTGTCTGGGAACACTTCGTCTTGCATTGGCAAAAATGCTCCACCAGAATCGACTAAATAAATACAAGGTAACGAATTGTTTTCGGCTATCTCTTGGGCGCGAACATGTTTTTTAACTGTGAGTGGATAATACGTTCCACCTTTTACCGTTGCATCATTGGCAACAATCATACAGTCAACACCCTCTACCTTTCCAATCCCTGTGATGATTCCAGCTGATGGAACAGGGTCTGGGTAAACACCTTCGGCAGCAAGTCCACAGATTTCCATAAACTCAGAATTTGCATCAATCAGTTCAGCGATTCTTTCTCTCGCTGTGAGTTTTCCTCTTGATTTATGTTTTTCAAGGGCTTTTTTTCCACCACCTAACTTCACTTGTTCGATGATTTTACGAATGGGCACTAGAGTTTCTAAATATGATGTACGATTCGCTATAAAATCAGAGGATAACGTGTTTATTTTAGAAATCAGGCGTTCCATATTATTCCTTGTTTTGTTTGTTAAAGTGGAATGTTTTCGTTTTTTTGTGTGAAAAACTATCTACGAAAAAATGTAGTTTTTCATAAACAACGTTAGGACATTCTTCCATTGGCAAATGTTTACATGGTAAAAAAACAAGGCTACTAGTCCTTAGAGTTTCTTTCATATATTCCGTTTGGTTTGGAGATATACGAAAGTCTTCATCTCCAATATAAATTTGTCTCAAACCAACAAATTGTTTGGCACCTTCTTCAATTTCACGAAGAGCATGGGTAGACCTGTCTACGTTTCGAATGAATTCTAAAGTATTTTTTCGATTTTTCCCTTCGAATAATAAATGATACATTGTTTTTTCCCATTCACTTGTAAAATGATGAGTTTTTTTCACAAGAAACCATTTGTAAAAAAATCGTAGGATAGGAGGACGAAACAAATAGGAAAATATCTCACCGATTATTGGCAAACGCAGAAAATGTAATGGGAAATAAAATCTAAATTTAGGTAAGTTCATAAACCCACCAAATATAGAAAGGGATTTAAACTGGTTTGCATGTTCTTTAAAAGCAAAACATAAAACTGGTAAAGCATAATCAAAAGCAACAACATGCACTTTTTTATCTCCCACAACTTTTTCTAAAAATTGGGGAAGATAATGAGCTTGTAAACGATGTGACAAAGGACCATCCGGCCTACCACTAAAACCTGTACCAAGAAAATCAAGTGCTATCACCCTGTAATGAGTGGACAATAATTCTGTCAACTTACGGTAATTATATGAAGTAGTTAAAAAACCTGGTAACAATAAAATGGTTTCGTCACCTTTACCTTCATCTATATAAAAAAAACTTAGATCATCGATGCTTACAGTTTTGCCGGAATTGATATGTGCCAATAAACTAGGTGTCATAAATTACTCCGTACACTTACTATAAAGTTTTCTCAGATAAAAATCTTCGAATTCAAATAAATTCATACTCCTACGAGCCATAATTTTTTTGGTATCAAACATAAATTCTTCGAGTCGGTATCGCCCACCAGGTTTGATCCAAGTAAAAGCTGGCACATAACCTTGGATTCTTGACTCAACTATGTTACTTGCAATGTCAAAAACAGTTCCTGTATTTGCCATCACACCAATCGCTAATTTTGTAAATGGCCCAATGATGGAACCAAATTTAATCGTTCCAGTATTAACAATAGAATCGCCTACTCTTAGTTTTATGATTCCATAATTATTTTTTAAATCACTGGTAGTTGACAATGCTCCTAAATTTACCCAAGTGGAAACAAAACTATGCCCTAAAAAACCTTCGTGGTGTTTGTTTGTGTAATCTAAAATGATTGAATTTTCAACTTCTCCACCAATGCGACATTGGTTACCGATAAGAGTTCCACCAGTGATTCTTGCATTATCTATTTGGCTATTTTTACCAACAAACAAAGGACCTTCTAAAAAACTAAAAGATGAAATTTTCACTCCATCTTCTATAAGAATAGGTCCATGAGTTGTATCAAAGACAACACCAGGATATACGGTCGCTCCAGCGTGGATATATAGATGTTTGTCCTTACCAACAACATAAAATCCTGATTGTTTTGCTTTGTATTTTTGACGGAATCGTTTCCAATCTTTTTCAATGGTGAGTGTTTCTTCAATGATTGAAGTCACAGTGCCAAGCAATTCCCATGGCAAAAAAGAATCAGAACTATAAATGGAATCATACGTATCTAATGTAGCAGGGTATACATGTGGATACCGATTGAATATGAGAGTTTCAAAATCCTGGTTTGGACCTTTATAAAAAATTTTGGCACCAGGGTATTTCCTTTCTAACTTTTCAAGTAGGGTCATACCACCCAAATTCCATTCAAAAAATGAATGGAACCTGGATAAAGGTTCAAGCGTTGGATTACGTTTTGAATCATCTAATAAGAGATTCACAAGTTACTCCACAGTTACAGATTTTGCTAAATTCCTAGGTTGGTCCACATTACATCCCCTTAAGATTGCTATGTGGTATGATAAAAGTTGTAATGGTATTACAGCAAGTAAAGGAACAAGAGCATCTGCTGTTTTTGGGATTTCAAATGTGTAATCAGCCATTCCTTTGATTTCTGTGTCACCTTCTGTCACGATAGCAATGACCTTTCCTTTCCTTGCTCTCACTTCTTGGATATTGGAAATCACTTTTTCATAAGAACTATCTTTTGTTGCGATGAAAACTACAGGCATATCTTCATCAATAAGAGCAATTGGACCATGTTTCATTTCTGCGGCAGGGTATCCTTCTGCATGAATATATGAAATTTCTTTTAATTTTAGTGCACCTTCTAAAGCCACTGGAAAATTAAATCCGCGTCCCAAATAAAGAAAGTTAGTCGCCCGATAAAAATGTTCAGATATATTTCGAATTTCTTCGTCTTTACTTAGAATTTTTGATACTTTATCAGGGATAGAATCCAATTCGAGTAATAAGGTTTGGTAATCTGATAAAGAGATAGAACCTCTTTTTAATCCCAAATACAAGGCCATCATGGTTAAGATAGATACTTGTGAAGTGAAAGCTTTTGTTGAAGCCACACCAATTTCAGGACCAGCATGTAAATAGGCACCTGCATGAGAAGCCCTTGCGATAGAAGAACCTACCACATTACAAACTCCGAAAATCAAAGCACCTTTTGACTTTGCAAGCTCTATCGCAGCAAGTGTATCTGCCGTTTCACCCGATTGTGAAACTGCAATGACAACATCTCTTTCTGTCACGATTGGATTTCTATAACGAAATTCGGACGCATATTCTACTTCCGTTGGGATACGTGCTAAATCTTCAAAGAGATACTCACCAATGAGACCCGCATGCCATGACGTTCCAC
Source organism: Leptospira sp. WS39.C2 (assembly GCF_040833965.1). NCBI lineage: Bacteria > Pseudomonadati > Spirochaetota > Leptospiria > Leptospirales > Leptospiraceae > Leptospira > Leptospira iowaensis. The sequence continues at coordinate 506,175 of NZ_CP162142.1, read as the reverse complement.
AACCTACTAATATCAAACGATCTGCATTTAAAAAACGATTTAGATACTGATCGATTCCACTTAAGAATAAATGGTGTTCCCGAGATACCAACCGACCACGCATCGCATCTTGGATTGATTTTGGTTGTTCAAAAATTTCTTTTAACATAAAGTGTGGGTATCCACCTTTCTCTATGTCTTCTAAATCCATTTCTAATTTTTGAATGAATGGAGTTTTTGTAACATTTTCTAAGTTTTTAACAACCAAACTTCCATCTTTAATGACAGCCATTTCTTGGTCATTGAGATAGGTTACATTGTTTGTATATTCGATAATGGGAGTTGCATCAGAGGCAACAAAATATTCTTCTTCACCAATCCCAATTACAAGAGGTGAACCTTTCCTTGCTGCAATCATACAACGTTCATTGTCTTTTGATAAAACAACAATAGCATAGGCACCTACTACTTCATTCAACGCAAGGCGAACAGCTTCTTCGATGGTACATTGGTTTTGTTTTTTGATTTCTTCTATTAAATGAATTAATACTTCAGAATCTGTATCTGACTTAAATTGGTGGCCATTACTTTCTAGTTCCTTTTTGATAGAACTATAGTTTTCAATGATACCATTATGGATGATGGCAAGATTTCCATCAGAACTAGTGTGTGGATGCGCATTACGATCATTAGGTTCACCATGGGTAGCCCAACGTGTATGACCTATCCCAAGACTTGCTTCTAATTTTCGATTTCCAATTTCAGATTCTAAATCAGCAACTTTTCCTTTTTTTTTGACAATCTCTAAACCACCGTTTAACAATGCAACTCCGGCACTATCATAACCTCGGTATTCTAAACGTTTAAGACCTTTAATGATGACAGGTAATGCCTGTCTTTTTCCTAAATAACCTACGATTCCACACATTGTTTTACCCTCTTTAAGGTAGATTCCAAATCTCTTTGGGATTTCGTTTCTGTTATGACTCGAAAAATTGGTTCTGTATTGGATGGTCTAATGTGGATCCATGAATCAGATACATACATCCACAACCCATCTTTTTCAGATATGAGTTTTGGCGAAAACTCAGTTTGAAATTTATGATATAAACTTTCTAATGACATACCTTTTGCCAAAGGAAAGGATTGTTTGTCCATATACAAATTTGGCAATTCATCCATAAGTTCATCAATGGACTTTCCAGTTTCCGCCATTAGATTCAGGATATGAGCAATCCCTGATAATGTATCCCGACCGTAGGATGGAATCATGGGATCAATGACACCACCATTCCCTTCACCACCAAATACAGCTTTGGTTTTGATCATTTCCTCAACAACATTCGCTTCACCAACTTTACTGCGAATGACTTCTCCACCAAATCGTGATGTAACTTCTTCGTTTAAAAAACTTGTGGAAAGATTCACAACCACCTTTGATTTCTTTTTGGACATAGAAAGAACATTCGTTAAAGCTAAAGGAAGTGTGTATTCTTCAGAGATAGCTCCGCGTTTCGGAGTGAATAAAACCAACCTGTCTGCATCAGGATCAAGTGCAAAACCAATGTTTGCTTTTGATTTTTTGAAAAATGGTTCTACTGTTTTTAAAGCAGAAGCAGTTGGCTCTGGAGGACGAGGAAAGGTTCCATCAGGATTACAATTATGTGAAATTACTTTGCAACCTAACATTTGTAAAAATTTTGGAACTACATAGGATCCGGCTCCTCCAACTGCATCCACAAAAACTGTAAATTTTTTCTTTTTAATTTTGTTTACATTCACTCTTTTTAAAACAGAGGATAAATGTAAGTCGATATAATCTTCTCCGGAATCGATATAACCTTTTGGAGAAATTTGTTCTTTAGGATAGTTTCCAGATTGAAGGATAGAAAGTAATTTTTGATTTTCTTCAGCTGAAAAGAAAAATCCTTTTTTTGAAATAAATTTAAATGCATTCCACTCCATCGGATTATGAGATGCAGAAATCATAATCCCACCATTTGCTTTTGCTAAATTGACAACTGCTTTGGTTGTGGGTGTGGGAACAAGACCTAATGTTAACACAGAACTACCGGAAGCTAACAAGGCCGAGGTGAGAAGCGATTCTAAGTAAGGACCACTTGGACGTGAATCACGACCTATCACAACAGTCCCTCCATTCATCATGGTTGCAAAGGATTTAGAAAAAGCGAGTGCCTCTTCTAATCCAAATCCATTCCCAATTTTTCCCCGAACACCGGAGATCGAAATCATCAGGGAGGACAGATCATACTCTTTTGTAAATCGCATACGATACTATCAAGGCTCGTGAATTCGCACTGTAAGTCTATCTTTTTGCTTTGTGAGAAGTGTATATGAAGAGGAAATAAAAAATAGAGTGAAAGGTAAACGGTTTGGGCGATGACAGGATTGAACTGCCGACCCGCTGCTTGTAAGGCAGCTGCTCTCCCAGCTGAGCTAATCGCCCGTTGTTATGACCAGTAAACTAAGTTGTGGATTTCTGTAAATTAGATTTAGAAATAAAAAAGGCCACTCGAAGGTGGCCTCATTCCAAGGTGCTAAAAGCGAATGTTAGGCGGCTTTTGTCTCAATCGCATTGATGCGAAGAGCCATACGAGATTTTTTACGATCTGCATTTTTTTTGTGGATGATTTTAGTTTTTGCAGCTCGGTCCAATTTAGAGGCAAGTTTTGAAAAAACAGTTAATGCTTCAGTTTTGTCGCCAGACTTAATGGCTTTGAGGAGAAGGCGAGCGTAAGTGCGTAATTCACTACGATCTTCTCCATTTCGCTCTTTTCTACGAGCACTTCTACGGATGTCTTTTTTAGATGATTTTAAATTAGCCAAGGAATGTCCCCTATGAGGAATTTTTACTTATCTTTTGAGTACCACTCAGACGGTCAAGGCGAAAGAGAAAAAAACGAGAACCAAATCCCTCCCTTTTTTACCCCAAACAATGGAGGATTTTATGTTTTCTGCACTTATATGGATTGATTCCGAACTTTACAAGATCCTGAAGGAACGCCACTTAGATCTAGGTCTTGTCATAAAAATGGCTATCTTATCATTAAAATTGGAAGGATTAGAGCCTGGTTTTTTTCCAAAAGGAGAAATTGGCCATTATGAACGTTTAGAATTATCTCGTTATGATTTTTTTACATTAAGTTTGATTTCAAGGGAGAAGGAAGTTGACCCAAACGTGTTACTCTCGTATGCTTTCACAGAAGCTTTGTTGGAAATTTTGCGATTGTGACTCCCGAAAAATCAAAATACCATTACTTAAAAATTGATTCGATTACTGACATCGATCCACTCAAATTATCCATTTCGCAAATCCAACAACGATATATCGATAAAGATAACAATCGTTATGCCCTAAGATTCAACAAAGAAATACGTAGGATTGAGATCTTAAAACTTGTGGGCAATCATTTTGAAATTGTCCCAAACCACCAAACAACAAATTCCAAAGTGGAATCAGTTTCTAAGGAAACAGAAACCATTTCCCCACCACCAATTATTTCGGAAGACTTAAGGTCCAATCCCATTTTAGGGAAATTAATTTCCACCCCTGATCCCAAACAAAATTCTCCCGAAAAACCCACAAAACCGATCGAAATATCCAAAGACAATTTCTCTAACGTTGAGGAAGAAAATCTGATGCGGGAAGATGTGGATTTAGATATCTTTGAGGGAGAAGAACCTCCCAAAATGGAAGAAACGATTTCCCACGAAGGCCTTCTCAATACACCAGATCCGCCAAAACCGGACGAGGAAGAAGACCAATCCCAAATCACAGCAAACACTAGACTCGAAGAAGGGACTGGGGAAAAAACTGCACAACAACGCATTGATGATTTTTTAAAGATCATCGCCACTTACCGAGAACGCATCACTGCCATCATTCGAAACTTACAATCTTCACGGATTTTTGAACTTACGGGGGATCCCTCAGAAAACAAAAATATTGTAGGGAATTTTTCTAGAGAAATGGAAGCCACAGTGTTTGAGTCCATTGATAAAATGATCGATCTACATAAAGAAATGACCTCTTATCCTCGTCCAATTACCTATTACATTTCCAAAGCACCTGTGGAAAAACGAGAAGAGATGAAACTCATCGAATCAGACAAAGAGAAGTTAAATAATTTACATTTGTTTGAAATGCAAAGGCATACTGATGTGATCATCAAAGAACTAAAAAAAATGAGTCTGCAATTATTGAATATATTGAATCTCAAAAATGATATTCAAGTCAAACAATTACAATATGCTAACCAATTGATGTTTGTTGATGCGAAGAATGCTTCTCTATATTTTGCTCAGGACTTAGATAAAACCATTTTGGAAATTGAACACTGGAAACAATCGAAATGAAAGAACTGTCGGAAGCAGAAACAAAAGCCATATTAGAAAAAATACGATCGGAATATAGAGAACATGGGAAACTGAATCCCAAAGCATTTGACCAAACAGGATTTGAACAAAGATATTTACAAGTTTTGAAACTTCGTGGAAACATTTCAAAATTTCTCACAGAAGAAGTTACCTTTTTAGAACAACTCAAATCAAAATTCCAAGAACTTGCGGCAAAAAAAGAAGCAGCAAAGGCACAAACCTTAAACCGTATTATGGATGAGTCGATTGAAAAATTGGCCAATTACAAAAAGGTAGACTTCCATCCTTTGGCAAAAGTAGAAACCCGTTATTTTTACGGAGCCATGTTGGATTTTACGGAAATCGAATTACCTGTCCTTATTTATATATTTAAAGGAACACCTGAATATTCCTATTTACAAGATGCAGTATTACAAGTAGAACGAATTGGTCTCACACGCCGCGGCCTTCCTTCTATAAAAATGCAAGAGTTCATGAAAACGTTGTTAGATGCTAATGGAAATCCAATTGTGATCGAAAAAGCATCTCAAAACCTTTTGAAAGACGGCTGTATTGCTTTAAAAAATATCATCGTAGCTGTCCAAGATTTAGTCGCAAAAAATAGAATTAACCCCGATATGATTGTGCAAGTGAACGAAAAAGAATATCCCAATTCGTTCAATGCTTTTAGTGGCAAAAAATTTGGAGAAAGTTTACAACGTATCACTGAACGCTGCAAACAAATCATACAAGATTTTCGAATGAATGCGTTGATGAATATCGAAGGTTAGTTCAAATGTGGCTTCATGGACCCTATTTTACTTGGTGTCAGCGACACAATTGAATCGGAATTTGAGCCGGAAGTTTATAAAAACCTAACTCCCCTCGAGAAATACCATTCCTTACTTTTTAACTCAGTAGACAAACTGTTTGGATTCTTAGGAACCGACAGAGAAAAACTCAAACCCTATCTCACTGATTTTGTTTCTGTCGAAGCCCAGTCCCTCGGCAGAGAGGGATACGGATTTACCATCAAAGATGCAAATGATATGGGATTTGGTGGACTTGCCTGCCATACAGTAGACCTCGGTGGGGCAAGTGTGGGTGGTGCGATCCAACAAGCTCATACGATCGTAAAAGCCAATCCCTATGCTGTGGTTCTTGTAGCTGCAGCTGATATTCCAAAGTCAGTATTCAAACAAGTTTCCGACTTAAAACGACTCACTGCGACTGTTTGCCATAAAGATTGGGAGATGCCGTATGGAGCTACACTCATTGGTCTCTATTCACTGTTATGTGAACGAATGATGTTCGATACTGGTGTGACAAGTGATGACTTGGAAGAGATCACAAAACACTTTCGAACAGTTGCGGAATCGAATCCCCGAGCTTTTCAATACCAAAAACCAATGGCAGAGAAACAATTAAAAAAACCACTCTCAGGTGTCTACAGTACACCGATGATTGCCATTGTCACTGACCATGGATTTGCAACACTCATTACTTCTGAGGCCATGAAACAGAAGTTAATCGAAAAGAAAGTAATTAAATCCGATGCCAAACACATCTATGTGATTGGTTCTGGACATAGTGCTCATGCTGAATACCTCATCCAAAAAAAGGATTTAAAAAGCCCAGCTGGCCTTGCTTGTGAGAGAGCAGTTGCTTCCAGTGGAATCAATCGATCAGAGATTGAATATGCATGGATTTATGATTGTTTTACAGGGATGATCATCCATGAGGCTTCTTTGTATTTTGGAGTGTCTCCAAAAGAAACTGCGAGCGCACTTCGAACTGGGAAAATCTCCAATGGAACAAAAGAGATCCCCATCAATTTGGGTGGTGGGATTTTAAACTACCAAGCAGCGATGGCACTCTCTGGTGCAACGGGACTTGTGGATGTCTGTAGCCAATATGGACTTTCTGTCCATCCTCTGCCAAATGTATTGAGTGAACCACCTAAGGTGAGTTTGCTTGGAGGGAATGGTGGAATTGATAGCATCAATTCTGTGATTCTTTTTGCTAAAGACAAAAAAGAGAGAATCTCGAAAGAACCGATGCCTTTAAAACCATTGGATGTGAATGTTCCGAGTCCGAAAGTAAGGGAAAAAGCAACCATTCTTTCTGCAACTACGATTTACTTCAATCCAGGCGGAGAAAAAAAACCACCGTATCTCATCGTCTGTTCGACCAAAGAGAATGGAGAAATGGTACTTACCAATCTTTATGACAAGGAAGGAAAGGAGATCGTATCAAAAGAGGGATTGGAACTTGGAAAAACCAAAGTGGAATTCCAAGTGATCGATGGTAAAATCCAAGCAGTGGTGGTGTAACAAACACAAACCAGTGATGGTCCAATGCCCTCACTGGTTTTGGTAAAGGAACGTAACGACATATTACTCAATGAAACGTCTTAATGGAATCGTATTGATTTAAATCCGTTCGCTTCGTTGCTTCCTAACTAAAACTGTTTCAAAAAACGTAAATTCCCTGATTGGAAATAACGGATGTCATGGATGCCGTAACGCATCATCACCAAACGGTCGAGGCCAAGACCAAACGCAAAACCAGTCCATGTTTTAGAATCAAGGCCAGCCGCTTCTAACACATTCGGATGGACTAACCCACAAGGGAGAAGTTCGAGCCAACCTGATTGTTTGCAAACACTACATCCATCGCCATTACAAACAAGGCAATTGATATCCAGTTCAAACCCTGGTTCCACAAATGGAAAGTATCCAGGACGAAGTCTTGTTTTGATTTCCTTTCGGAACACACGTGAAAGAAGTGTCTCCATTGTATAAATCAAATGGGCAACCGATATGTTTTCACCCACAACCATCCCTTCCACTTGGTAAAAGGTATTTTCATGAGAGGCGTCCACTTCTTCATACCGAAACACACGACCAGGAGCAATGATGCGAAATGGGGGTTTGAGTTTTCGTAAGGCACGCACTTGGATGGCTGAGGTATGTGTGCGGAGTAAATTTCCATCTACCGTATAAAACGTATCTTGCATATCACGAGCAGGGTGGTCGTCAGTAAAGTTTAAAGCAGCAAAATTGTTTTCATCGGTTTCGACTTCTGGTCCATCCATCACGGAAAAACCCATGGAAGTGAAGATGTCTTCAATTTCGTATTGGATTTGGGAAATGGGATGTAAACTCCCTCTATCTTTTTTCGGAAGAGGACGAAGTGTATCAAAAAATTCTTTCCCCAATTGGTTTTCGTAAAAACTTTCCTTGAGAGAAATTCGTTTGGCTTCTACAAATCGTTCGAGTCTAGTTTGTGCTTCGTTCGCTTCTTTTCCGATTGTTTTTTTTTCTTCTACAGATAAGGAAGCAAGTCCCTTGAGGACAGATGTGAGTTTTCCTTTTTTTCCGAGGAACTGGTTTTTCTCGGCATCTAATTCTTGTTCTGTGGCAACAGAACTTAAAACAGACTCGGCCTCTTTGACTAAGGATTCTATTTCTTGGGATAGGCTCATAGTGATTCTCGTGATTCGATTAATGATTTTAACTCAGAATAAATCCCACCAAAAGCACCATTGGACATGGCAAGTATGATGAGTTTATCTTTTTTGAATTTGGGTAATACTTTTTTTAGAAGTGAAGGAATACTTTTAGGAGCTTCAACATAAAGTGATTCTTTTTTTGTATTGGTTTTGATATCCTTTACCAATTTTTTCACATTCAGTCGAAGGGTCTTGTTCACTTTGTCCACTTGGTAAACTTCCGTGACAATACTCACATCACTTCCTTTGAAACATTTGGCAAAATCATCTTGGAAAACATTTCTGTGGGAAGTGGCACTTCTTGGTTCAAAAAGTGAGATGATTTTATAACCAGGGTAAGCCTCTTTATGGGCTTTGATGGTTTCTTGTATGGCCACTGGATGGTGGGCAAAGTCTTCTACTAGTAAACTAGTTTCGGATACAAATAAATTTTCTTGTCTACGTTTGACACCAGGGAATGTTTCCACTGCTTCCAAAATTTCTTTTCGTCTTTGCGGAGCAATTTCCAAACAAACACGAACCGCCACTTCCACATTGCGATAGTTATGTGAACCGATAAGGGATGGTTTTAATTTGGATTTGGTGCGAATCTCCGATAAAATCCCTTTTTCATATTTAAAAATAGAATTTTTATCACCCAATTCAAAGGTTTCGACAGGTGCGTGTTGGTAGTCTTTTGTAATGTCGTTTAAATTTTTGGACCCTTTCCAATAAAAAACTTTCCCACGGCTAGGAACTAAGTTTAACAACCGTTTGAACATGACTTTAATTGCATCCAAATTGGCAAAAATGTCAGCATGGTCAAAGTCTAGTGCATTCATCACAAGGTAATAAGGCCTGTAATGTAAAAACTTGGAACTTTTATCAAAGAAGGCAGAATCATATTCATCCCCTTCAATGACAAAGTAATCTCCGTCTCCCAAGGCAAAGCCAGGGAATCCATCTTTTCGGATTCCACCCACAAAGAGGCCAGGTTTCAGACCAATGGATTCCAAAATCCAATGTGTGAGAAAGGTGGTGGTAGTTTTGCCATGAGTTCCAGAAATCACGATTGGTTTTTTCCCTTTTAGAAAAAAATGACCAATGGCTTCTGCCATACTCATGTATTCAATGCCAGTGTTTAATACTTCTTCGACTTCTGGATTCCCACGTGAAATTGCATTCCCAATGATAACAAGGTCTGCACCTTTCACATTTTCTTTGCGATAACCAGATTTAGGTGAGAGTCCCCACTCTTCCAATTTATCTGACATTGGAGGGTATAAGTTTTGGTCTGAGCCAGAAACATCATGGCCCTGTTGTTTGAGCATAAATGCCAAATTGCCCATAGCAATTCCACCGATTCCGACCAAAAATATCTTCAAAAGAGTACCGTCCTAACGAGGTTATAAATGAATAATGGGATCGAAAGAAGAACCAAAAAGAATAATACAACTTTCATAAGGAAAAATAAAAAATCAAAGGAAGTCCAAGCTCTGCGAATGGATAAATAAAAATATGAAAGATGTAAAGAATAGAGGAAACCAACAGCTAACATAAATAAGGGGATAGGTGCTGGAAAAATCCAAAAGATGGAAGTTGCCGTAAAGGCAAGAAATGAAATGATAAAAACATGTGGTTCTGGTCCATCCCAATCTTTGGTTCTGTCTCGCGTTTGGTGGTACATCCGAAAACTATCCACGAGCCTGATGACAAAATAAAATCCCAAATAAAACAAAAAAACAGTTCCAACACCTTGGGTGTAAGTGAGTTTTGTTTCTTCATCTACGAATGAAACAGTAAAGATCAAAATCTGAATGCAGTTTCCGAGGAACTTGGCAAGTGGTGCCAGTAACATCAATTGGAGATGGCAAAACCATAAATCTCGTCCACCCAAATCTGCTTTGTGATAGTAAGATTCAAAGGCAGACATGGGAGAATAAAATAAATCGCGAATGAGCCCGGTCCGTTGGACGATTGTAGAAACTTTTTGCACCTTATTGGATTTTCTGGTTGGGACGCTCGTATCGGGAAGCACTTTTCACTTTCATGACAGCATTCACTAGATTTTGGAAAGATTCTTCTTTCATCCAAGAAATCGACTCATCAAAATGGGGGGGAAATTGCCGAAACACTGGACGCCACTTGCCTTGTTCGGATTCCCACACGGGCAAAAGGGATAATCTGATTTTATTACCATTGGAGATCGTGACATCCAAAATTGCTTCTGGACTAGTCTTTTCGGAAATTGTGGGAAACTTTGGCGCACCCGTTTCATCTGGATAAAACTCAACCTTCAAACCTTTGACTACCGATTCCCATTGGTTTCCCACATCTGGTGGCAATACGATTCGTTCGCCAGTTGTGCGACTCCAATCATTCACATATACATTGTATTGGTTTTTTTTGGCCCGATTTTCAACCTGAACGAGAATCCCTTGCCCAGAAAATTTTAATTCCTGGATAAAACCTTCACTCATGGTCACATACATTTTTTCTCGAAAATTGCTCACCGGGGTTCTAAATTTTTCGATGATGTATTGGTAAGGAGCAATGATTTCATTGTTAACCAATACAGCGATTCGACCATCATCAGCTCCAATTTTTTTCCCAAATAACAACTGTTTGTTGGCCTGAAACTTAATCTCTTTTCCATTTTCTTCTGACAAAAATAAGGAAGGAGAAGATTCACTTAAACAATACGTTTTTTTAATTTCGTCCGTGGAAGATTCAATGAGTTTTGTTTTGAGAACACTGAGTTCTGAAAAACTATTTTTGACATTATAATTCCCTTCGTAAAAAACTTCGTTTCCATTTACGTGCGTTGTAACAGTATACAAAGCTGGTTCGTTCCAACCTCGTGGGATTTTACGAAAGACCATCTGGTGTTCTGCAAAACTAGGAACCAAATTTCCACACCAATCTGGTTTAGGTGGATTGTATTGGATTGATTTCCAATCTTCTTTCCAATAATTGGTTTCAGAAATATTTTCAGGATGGTCTTCCATCAAATAAAATAGAAGGAACAATCCTAAAAATGCTAAAAGGACTAATGTAATTTTTTGTTTCATACTTCTAATAGAGAATGTTTACGTCTTGTGTAGACAAAGTAAGAACCAACCGCCAAAATAAAACCAGGGAATAGGAAAACACCAATTACCCATGCGACTAACTTTTGATTGTCGGATAGTGTAATGGTATCCACTTCTTCCTTTTTCAAAGGAATTTCTGCGACGATGTTGTCTTGGAATAATCCAGTAATCGAAACTGTTGAAAATTGTGAATTCATTACATAAGGAATGAATTGGTCTGTAATCCAACTAGTTCCCGTATGTAATATGATCTTTCCTGATTTTTCCCCCGTGAGAGACATAGGAGATAATACTACAGAAAGGATTTTACTTTCTTTCTTTTCGTTAGGATCCATTTTACCATTTTTGTTTAAATCTTGGTAAGCATCATACCCTGACTCAAGTAAGGTTTCTGATTTCCATACAAATGGTGTTGGTACATTTGGATCTGTATCCAAATAACCACTGTAAGGGAATAAAATTCCCATATCCTTTTTTTGCAAAAGATCTGTGAGTCTGTTTTCTGGAAATCGTTTGGCAATGATAAATCCAGGTTTTTCTTCCCTTTCAATGAGAGACGTTGCGTTAAATTTTAAACCAGCAGTTTGTAATAACCAACCAAAATCCTCACCACCTTTTGGCTCCATTGTAATTAGAATTTTACCATTTTTTTCCAAAACATATTTGGTGAGTTCTTCTTTTGCTTCTTTGGAAAAGGAAACTGTAGGGCCAAGGATGACTAACATATCAGCATCTTCAGGAAGTTTGGAAGGCCAACCCTGTGCAAATCCAAGCTCTGCCACTTTAAAATTTAAGAACTGTATTGAAGAAACAAATCGATTTACTTGTTCGTTCGGAAGGGCACGAAATGCCATTCCATACCGTTCCCCATTGGCAACAGTGAAATACACTTTTTTTTGTTCAGTTGTGACATTGAGTAGAGCACCAACTAACTTACGTTCCAAGTCTTCCAAATCCTTTGGTTCTTTTGCGATTACTCTTTCTTCAGCAAAAGGAATGGATGAGGTTAACAAAGATTGTTTTTTGGAGCGAACAAAGATGGTTCCATTAGAAACTTGTCCAAATTCTTTTAGCAAATCAAGTTCCACATCTGCATTGATGAATTGCACTGTGATGTGAGAATTTTCAGATTTGATTTGGTCGAGTAAAATTTCAATGTCTGGTCTCACGCGAGTTAAAGCAAAAGCCGCTAACTTGTCGCCGTTAGCTGGACCATCTGCCTCGAGTGGCCTTGGGTAAAAAGCAGTGATCGTAACATCTTGTGCGATGGGTTTGATTAGGTTTCTTGATATTTGGGAAAGGGAAAACTTTCCTTGGCTACTCAAATCAAAATTATAATTCCGTTTGATCGCAAAATAATTAACCGCAACAAGGATGGGCAAGACAAACAAAAATCCTAAAACTGCATTTTGTAATAAGGAACTTTTGGATTTTGCCAAATTACTTTGTGCTTCTAGAGAAGATTTTCCAATCTCAAGAAGGATGATTTGTAAGAGGAAAACCAAAGAAAAAAGTACCACACATAATAAAAGGAATTCTCTGATTTTTGGAATGGCACTCACTTCTTCATTAAAACCTGCAACTGGTTTTAAATCTAAAAAGTCTCTTAATACAGATAACAAAAAGGCAGCAATTCCAAATACTGCCGCAATATAACGATTTTGGTCTTCTTTTCGTATTCCTTTTGAAAAGGCACGGACAATGGTGTCTGATGCCAAAAACAAAAACACAACTCCCAAAAAGAGAATCTTTCTTTTAGGATCCACCACCATTCCATCAAACAAGAAATAGGCGAAAAGTGAAACTAAACTAACAAATGGTAAAACTCTATCGGCTGATAATAACATGATCTATCCTCTCCATCTCCTGGATTCCAAGACCTTAACGGTTAAGTATAAAAATAAGAAAGTTCCACTTAAGAAAAATACAATCCCTGTTAAAGGTAATACTCCTTTAGCAAATGCAGCAAAGTGAGAAAATATATGCAAATGGAATAATACCTTTCTTGTGGTTGCCTGGAACAAATGTGAAAAATATCCAACTACCCATAGTGTTAAAATGATAAGCACTGATATGAGTAACGAGATCATCTGGTTTTTTCCAAGACTCGAACCAAACATACCTATGGTGAATGTAAAAACACCGAGTAAAAATACTCCAATACTCCCGGAAGCTACCATATAAAAGGGGGCTTTCCAAAATGCATACAAAAGGAGTGGAAAAAGTCCATTGATGAACACTGTGATGATCCCACAAACGGTTACACCAAACATAAATTTCCCGAAGACTATTTCTAAATCTGTGATAGGAGAAGTAAAAAGTAACTCTAGCGTTCCTTTGTTTTTTTCTTCCACAATGGAACCCATAGATATGATCACCATTGCTATAAGGATGGTAGTCATAAAAGAGATAAATGTGATGTAAGTTGCAATTTCATAATTTGCAGTTCCATTAAAATTTAGGATCATCACAAAAAGAGCATTTAAAAATGCAGTTCCACCTAACACAAGTGGACCCATATAGGTTCCAAAAAATAATCGTAATTCTTTTTTATAGATCCAAACAGCCGTTTGCCAGTTCATATTTTCTCCATAAAAATCTGTTCGAGAGATACTTCTTGTTTTTTTAAGGATTCAATTTGAATCCCAGATGACAATGCCTTTGAAAACAAAGATTCTTTGAATTGTTTTGGACTGGTTGTTCGCACCATAAATAATTCTTCTTCTTTGTTAGTTCCCATTTCGGTAACAGTGTCCACATCGGATAAAACTGATTTCATAAATTGCATTAACTCATCTTTTGGTTTGCCAGAAAGACCCACTTCCCAACCAGCAAGTCGGTTCATCTCTTCTTCTAATCTAGCAAGAGAAAGTTCTTGTTTCAAACTTCCTTTGTGGATGAATAAAAACTTATCACAGGTTTTATAAATCTCAGTCAAAATATGACTCGAAATGAGAACCGTGTGATTGCCCGCCAAACTTCGTATCAAACTTCTGATTTCCACAATTTGTTTTGGATCAAGGCCAGAGATGGGTTCATCCATGATTACAATTTCAGGATCTCCAAGGATAGCTTGAGCAATGCCCACTCGTTTGCGATACCCGAGGGATAAGGTTCCAATGAGTTTGTCTTTCACATGGATGAGGTTTGTTTTATCAATCACCTTCTCCATTTCGAATTGTAGTTTGGAATCATCAATTTTTTTGATCCTACCCACAAATTGAAGGTATTCGGATATTGTCATATCCTCATAGAGAGGTGGAGTTTCGGGTAAGTATCCGATCTTTTGTTTTGCTTCCAATGGAAAATCAAAGATAGACTTACCATCAATGGAAGCATCACCCGCACTAGGGATCAAATACCCTGTGAGGATACGTATCGTTGTGGTTTTTCCCGCGCCGTTTAGGCCGAGAAGTCCCACAATCTCACCTTTTTCTAATTTAAAATTGAGTCCAGAGATGGCTCGTTTTTCGCCGTAAAATTTGGATAAATTGCTGACTTGTATCATAACTTTGGTTTAGTTTTCGTATACCTGCACCTATGAATGAATTTCTAGAAAAAATCAAAAGCTTTTTCAAGGATGAGGCGAGCTTTTTTGATGCAAAGCAACTTCTCGGCGAAAATTGGCATAATTTTGTCCCTCAATACTTTGACAAAATCCTAGAAACTCGGACGAATGCGGTTTTTGTCCTAGACAGGGACGGAAATTACACCTATGTCAATGCAAAAGCGGAGGAAATGGCAGGCAAATCCGCAGAAGAAATGTTAGGGCAGAACATCTGGAATTTATTTCCGGTGTTAAAGTCCATCGATTTTGGGAACCATCTTCTCGAAGCTATTGAAAACAAAAAAACCTTTCGCTCAGAAGAAACGTATTTTGAAACCATTGGTTGGTATGATATGCAAGTTTTCCCGCAGGAGAATTTTACCATCATCATCGCCACTGAAGTTACACATCAAAAACAAGCAAAAGATGAATACAGCCAAATCATCACCAAAAACAAAACAATTCTAAATGCTTTACCTGATTTGTTGTATGGAATCCACAGGAACGGCCAAACCATCAACCATAAAGAATTCCCTCATTTCACTGGTTGGGATTGCAAGAATAAAGACACAAACCTTCGTTATTCGGACATCAAAGAAATATTTCCTGAAAATAAATTAGAAGAAATCCAATCCATTTTGGAACATGTGATCCATTTGGGGGAAACAAAAACCGTTGAGTATTCTTTACAGGATTCCGATGGGGAAAAATACTTTGAAGCTAGGTTTACGAAAACTGGCGAAGTTGACGCCCTTGCCATTATCAGAAATATTACTGAACGAAAAAAGGCAGAAGCCTTAAAAAATGAATTCATAAGTTTGGTGAGCCATGAACTTAGAACACCACTCACTTCGATCAAAGGATCTATTGATTTATTACTTGCGGGTGTGGCAGGTGAAGTTTCCAACCAAACCAAATCTCTACTCAATATTTGTAGGAAAAATACACAAAGACTCGTTCGATTCGTAACCGATTTACTCGACATAGAAGCTTTAGATTCAGGGAATATCAATTTTAAATTTAGAACCTACCAACTAAAAGAAATTTTACAAACATCTGTAGATGGAATGAGAACCTTTGCCGAACAATACCATGTTCTTTTGAATTTTGATTCCAATTTCCCACAAACAAGTGTTTATGTAGACGAAGATCGATTAAACCACTGTATCACCAATTTGATTTCCAATGCGGTCAAATACACACCTAAGTTTTCAGAAGTGACCATATCTGTCCAAACAGACGAAACAAAAGCAAAAATTCTCATCAAAGACAATGGGCCTGGAATTGATCCTAATTTTGCACCAAGGCTTTTCCACAGATTTGCCCAAGGAGCTCCTCCAAAAGACAAACTTGTTGGTGGCTCTGGACTTGGACTTTCGATCACAAAAGGTTTTGTGGAAGCAATGAATGGAAACATATATTTTTATTCTGATGATACTGGAACTATTTTTACCATCGAATTACCAATCATCAAACTAGGTCAAATTCCTATAGGGATGAATCAATGACCATCCCTACATTGAAACATGTATTAATTGTAGAAGATGAAGAAGATATTGTTGAAATCTTACGAATTGCTTTGGCATTTAACTCAAGTTATGAAGTAAGTTTTGCCAAAACCGGCCCCGAAGGATTACAAAAGGCCATCATCCTGCAACCTGATTTAATTTTACTTGATGTACTCATGCCTGGAATGAATGGGATGGAACTCATTGAAGAGTTAAAAATATTTCCAGAAACCAAAGAGATCCCAGTTGCTTTTATCACATCACGTGTGTTAAAGAATGAAATTTTGGAATACCAAAAAAGAGGAGGCATCGGTGTGATTGAAAAACCCTTTGCCCCTCTGGAAATCTCAGACAAAATCCAAACCTTATGGTTGGATTTTCATAACAAATAAACCAAGGGTTTATTTGTCTTGGAACCCTGTCAAAATTTCCTCTTGGCGACCCATGAGTTTCACTGAAAGTCTTGGCCCAACTTCACAAACAATCCTAGAAGCCACATAGTTTCCCCATCTGGCAGATTTTTGTGCAGAATAACCTTGGGTGAGTCCATACAAAACTCCCGCTGCAAAAGCATCCCCTGCTCCCGTTGTATCAATTGGTTTAACCGGAAATCCTGGGACTAATGTGATTTTTCCATTTTCTGCAACATAAGCACCTTCTTTCCCTGCAGTCATAAAAACCAAAGGACAAAGTGTAGAAATAAATTTGACTGCTCCTTCTGGTGTTTTTTCTCCACTCAACGCAAGCCCTTCTTCTGAGTTACAAAAAACTACATCTACATACTCTTTTGTTAGGTGGATAAATTCGTCTCTGGAACGATTCACACAAAATGGATCACTGTAGGTAAAGGAAACTTTGATATTGTTTTCCGTAGCAAGTTTCATTGTAAGTTCACTTGCTTTTTTTGTGGAATCTCCATCCCATAAATATCCTTCTACATAAACGTACTTACTTTTCTTTAAGTTTTCCGCATCGATGTCATTTGGACCAAGTGATGTTGAAATGGCAAGATTGGTTAACATCGTACGTTCGGCATCGGGAGTTGTGAGGACAACACAAGTTCCAGTGTGTCCGTTTTTGTCAGGAGTGGTTTCAAATAAAACTCCTGCTTCTTCCATATCCTTTTTATAAAACTCACCATAAGTATCATGAGTGACTTTTCCCGTATAACAACAAGTTCCACCAGAATTGGCAATGGCAATCATTGTGTTTGCGGCGCTGCCACCAGAGCGTAATTCCTTTTTCTCATCATGCAGGTCAGCGAGGATTTGGCCCTGTCTTGTTTCGTCAACTAAGGTCATTACACCTTTCGTGATATTTTGTTTTTGTAAAAAATTGGGATCAATAAAGGCAATGATATCTACCAGGGCGTTCCCTACGCCAAATACGTCGTAATGTCTCATGATACCAATGCTTTTTTCCTTTAGGGAATTGACACTCAATTTTCCTATTCCAGTTTGGCAAGGTACCGAGAAAAAATGCCTTCATGGTTTCCCAATTCAAATTCATTTTACTCTTTTGTTTGATCCTCGGACCCAAAATTATACTCTCTCAATCCCAACCTTCCAAAGAAAGAGATGCTGTTGAAATCAAAGCAAATGTAGATTCCTCATCCAAAAACACAAATTTCAGTAAAAATCCCACGGGATTCCAAAAAGAAATAAATCTAGAATCATCAAACAATCGCTATACGAGCCTACCAGACGTATTAAGCCGTGAAGCAGGAGTCAGAGTCCGCCAATTCGGAGGACTTGGTTCTTATTCCACACTTTCACTTCGAGGAACAAACCCAAACCAATCTAAAATTTATTGGAATGGAGTCCCCATAAACAATTCGTTAGGTGGAGAGATAAACTTAGCCGATTTACCTTTTGATAATTTAGAAAAAATTGAAATTTACAAATCGGGTACACCCGCTGGTTTTTCAGGTTCGGCCATTGGTGGTAGCATCAACTTAGTATCCAAAACCAAAATTGAAAAACCAATCACTCGCGTGAATTTGATGGGTGGAAGTTTTAAAACTGCCAAAGCCACTGTTACCCACATGGATCAATTTTCCAGTGGATCTTATTTTTTACAGGCACTCCACGAAACCTCAGACCAAAACTTTACTTATCTAAACAACAAAGGTACTGTTTTAATAAATACTTATGATGATACAATCGATGAAAGAAAAAATGCGCAGTTCCGAAAAACTGGCTTTACTGGCAATATTTCCTTTGTTTTGGACAAAACCAAAATCAACTTTTTAAACGATTATATACACAGAAAACAAGGGTTACCTGGTCCCGGGAATCGGCAAACCAGTTCTGTTGGCAGAGTATTTAGTAAATTTTCCACAGCAATGACAACGGAGACCAATGAATTTTTATTTACGAATTTGACTTTAGAAACCAAAACTTATGGGAATTTTGCAAAAGATGATTTATTTGATCCCAAATCCGAATTTAGTTTTGGAACACCAAATGCTTATACGAAAACAAATCAATATGGATTCCAACTCTCCCCCACCTTATATTTATTAGAGTATTATCAAATCCTTCGTGCTTCGATCCAAACTGAACAAGAGTTTTTTACTCGTTACGAAAAACGTTCCAATCATGAAACAGAAAGGAAAGAACCAAAAAAAAGAAGGGATACTCACAGTTTCACTTTCCAAGATGAAATCCGTTTATTTTCTAACCGATTATTTTTAGTACCTCAAATACGTTTTGAAAGGTATACAGATCGATTTGGAAAAGATGAAACTAGTATTCGTAACCAACTCCTCGATCCACTGACAGACGTTTTTTATGTCAGGCAAAATTTTACCAATCCTAGTTTTGGAATCAAAATCGTCTGGATGAAAAAAGAAAATTTAGAATTTGGATCTCTTGCGAACATCAGTAAAGATTTTCGGATTCCTAGTTTTTTAGAATTATTTGGGGAACGTGGTAGTATTGTGGGTAATACAAAACTGAGACCAGAACAAAGTCGGAATGGCGATGTTGGCTTTTATCTCAATTCCAAAATAGATTCTAATTGGAAAATCCAAGCTGATGTTTCCTATTTTCAAAAACGAATTTATGATATGATATTATTTTTACCAAACTCACAGTTTACACTGCGTCCTGAAAACGTTGACCAAGCTCTCATTCGCGGTTTGGAAACAAACCAAAACCTGATTTGGAATAAAGGTGTAAAATTTAACTTCAATTATACCTACCAAGATGCAAGAAACTACTCTGAATCACCTGCGTTAAATGGAAAATACCTGCCACTTCGATCGAAAAGCCAAGGCAGTGCACTTCTCGCATTTTTTAATGAAACTTCAGAACTCGGAATTGAATACCAATACATTGGAGCAAATTTTCGAGACCGAACGAATGAATATTTGGGGTATCTACCTGCCCGGCAGTTTTGGAATCTTTATCTCCAATACTCCGCTTACAAAAACAAGGAAACTGGAAATGAATTGATTTTAGGTTTTGAAGTGCGTAACCTAACAGATAAACGTGTGGAAGACTTGGTTGGTTATCCCTTACCAGGCCGGAGTTATTATTTCACTGGGAGTTACCGTTTCTAATGAAAGGATCCAATGTTTACCAAAACATCCAATGTCTCTTCCTCGTTTTCCTCTCGCATTGTAGCCAATTGGAAATTGAAAAACCAAGCTTATTCCAATTTTTATTTTTATCAGCGTCTCCTACTTCAGTTGGTGTAGTTACTTCGGACTTTGCCAGTGGTGGAAGATTCAAAACATTTGAACCCAATTCCTTTACTACCTTTCCTACTTCTGTGCCTATCCACTCTGATGCCGTGGGTAGGTATTCAAATGACCGAGTGTATATTGTTAACAGACTCAATCGTGATTCTATCCAAGTATTAAACCCACAATTTGGATTTCTCACAGAACAAGAGTTCAGTGTTGGCCAAGGTAAAAATCCTCAAGATATTGCTGTTTGGAATGATAAATATTTTATTAGTTTGTACAATGCAGACGAACTTGTCATTTATAGTCGTTCTTCTGGAATCAAAATAGGAAGTGTATCTTTTAGTTCCCTACGAGAAACCTTTTCCACATCAGGGATTCCTGATAGTTCCGTAGAAGCTTCGTATATGATCCAAGATGGATCTAGTTTATTTGTTTTATTACAAAGATTAGATCGAAATGATGTTTCAGGGTATTTGCCACCTAACTCTGATTCTTATCTTGTCGAAGTTGATATGGACTTAAATCAAATTCGATCTGTTTATACCTTACCATATCGAAATCCAAGTTCCAAAATACAAAAGGTATTTTTATTTGGAGAAACCTACTTAGTTTTTTCTTGTGTGGGGAGAGTTGGTTTTCAGTCACAAATTGATGCAGGTATCATTGCATTTCGATTGAGTACGAGGCAATTCCATCCGAATCGATTGTTTGCTGAAGATGTAGCTGGTGGAGACATCTTATCCTTTCAAATTAAAAATGATGAATTTGGTTATGCCTCCGTTTTAGATGCGGGATTTAATAAAACGATCCAAGTGTTTCGCCCACGCACAGGGGAAAAATTGGGTATTCTTTTGCAAATTCCTGGAAATATTGGGATTAGTTTATCAGGATTGTTACTGACTAATGAAGGCAAATTACTCGTAGGTTCCACAGATTTTACAAGACCTGGAATTTATGTGTATGATACAAACATTGGAAATGTCCTACTCAATCCCATTCCGAGTTCGGTTGAGTTAACTCCATTTGACATCTTCCAGTTGCAAAATCTTCCCTAATTTTCAAAATGGAAAAAGACAGGGGAATCTAATTTATGTTAACTCTTAAAAAACATCCACAAGGTCCACTTACCAAACAAGTTTTGCTTATCGTACTTGATGGAGTGGGTTATACTGAAAAAGGATTTGAAAATGGGAATGCCGTTGCAAAAGCCAATATGCCTGTTCTAAAAGGACTTTGGAAAAACCATCCCACTGTTTTATTAAAAGCACATGGAACTGCTGTTGGAATGCCAAGTGATGAAGATATGGGAAACTCGGAAGTTGGTCATAATGTACTTGGATCAGGACGAATCTTTGACCAAGGGGCAAAACTTGTTTCCCAATCCATCGAAAACGGAAGTTTGTTCCGTGGACCCATTTGGCAAAAATTGGTCACCAATTGCAAAAACAATCAATCTACATTTCACTTAATCGGTTTATTCTCCGATGGAAATGTTCATAGTCACATTGATCACCTAAAAGCACTTATCAACCAATCAATCAAAGAAAATGTTACAAAGATTAGATTACATATCCTACTCGATGGAAGGGATGTTCCCGAAAAATCAGCGTTAGACTATCTAATTCCTTTTGAATCTTTTTTAGATTCTCATAGAAGTTCAGGTATTGATATCCAAATCGCATCTGGTGGTGGTCGTATGGAGTTAACCATGGACAGATATGATGCTGATTGGTCGATGGTGGAACGCGGATGGAACCATCATGTGGAAGGAGAAGGTAGTATTTTTCCATCAGCCAAAGACGCAATCGAAACTTTCAGAAATGAAAACCCGTCCGTCATTGACCAATACCTTCCAGGATTTGTGATTGGGGACAAAAATGGAAATCCAATTGGTAAAATTTTAGACAATGATTCCGTTGTATTTTTTAACTTTAGAGGTGACAGAGCCATTGAAATTTCAAGGGCTTTCACCGAAGAAAACCTAACAAACTTTCAACGCAAACGATTTCCAAAAGTAGAATTCGCGGGAATGATGCAATATGATGGTGATTTATTTATCCCCAAACAATACTTAGTCGCTCCTCCTACAATTGATCGCACTATGGGAGAATATTTTGCCAATGAAGGAGTAGCCCAATACGCACTTTCCGAAACTCAAAAGTATGGCCATGTGACCTTTTTTTGGAATGGGAATCGTTCGGGTTATTTCAATCAAAACTTAGAAACCTATGAAGAAGTAAAATCAGACATCATACCCTTTGACCAAAAACCAGAAATGAAAGCCAAAGAAATCACAGATAATTTGGTGCTTGCACTCACCTCACACAAATTCCCATTCCTTCGAGTGAATTTTGCCAATGGTGATATGGTAGGTCATACAGGAAATATGGATGCTACCATAAAAGGATTAGAGTATCTCGATCTTTGTTTGGATCGCATCAAAAAAATCTGTGATGATACAAATACTGTTCTTTGTATCACAGCAGACCATGGTAATGCTGACGAAATGTACCAACTTGACAAAAAGGGAAAAACACAGACAGCAAAGGATGGAAAACCAGTTCCTAAAACAAGCCATACTCTCAATCCCGTACAATTTGTACTCTATGATCCAAAAGGTAAAATCCAACTCAACACATCATTAGAAGAAAAAGGACTCGCCAATGTAGCCGCAACTATGATGGATTTATTGGGTTTCCAAACTCCAGAAGGGTACCACCCAAGTCTAATCAATAGAAATTAAAATTTCATTTTGTTATGATATATCGGATCTACTTCTGCCTTTTGTTCATTTTTGTTTTTTCAAACTGCGCAGAAGGTGGAATTGGTTCCTTTTCAGAAGAAACAAAAGACAAAATCCGAAGGAAAATCAAAAAGGAAGGGTTCCAAGGTGTGGTACTCATTTCTCAAGATGATACAATTTTATTCCGAGAAACTATAACTTCTGGAAAAAGAAAAAAACGATCCCAATTATTTCAAAAACATAATTTCCCATTGGGTGAATCATCTAAATTATTCACAACATTCATCATCCATCGATTGGCTGATGAAAAAAAATTAAATACATCTGACCCAGTTAAAAAATATTTAAAGTGGTTCCCGAATTCGAAAATAACAATAGAACATTTGTTACGTCATACATCTGGATTACCAAAAATCATAGAAATTATACCTAACTTTGATTCAGAACATTCGACATTAAAACGAGATGATATAAAAAACTCTTTTTTAGAATCAAATTTTAAGCCAAACTTTGTACCTGGTGAATATTGGAAATATAGTCGCTTAGATTATTTATTTTTGGCATATCTAATTGAAACCATCACAGAAAAATCTTTTGCAACAGTAATCAAAAAAGAGATTTTTGAACCTCTAGGAATGAAACATTCATCAGTTGACACAACTGATATACTTTTAGGAAACAGTGGAATTTTGAGTACTCCTGAAGATTTACTTTTATTTGTAGAATCCATTCGCAAAACAAAAGGTATCACTAAAGAAGGCAGAGACTCATTCATTCGAAAAACAGTATTAACAGATGCCATTGCAGAAGACCCAATCGCTTTCGGAGAAGGTGTATATGTAGGGGATTATTTTTATTGGACTTATGGTAAAAATAAGGGTATATCCAATTTTATTTACCATGATCTAAAAAGTAGAATATTTATATCAATTGTTAGCCCCTATGGAGCAAGTAAAGGAGACCTTTCTTCGATCAAATCTACTCTAACAGAAATAATCTTTAATGCAAAAAAATTAAATCTGAAAAAAAGAACTGAATCACCAAACGAAGTATACATCGAAGATTTAATGAAAGAAGAAAAAGTGCCTTCGTTAGGCATTGCAGTTTTTAAAAACTATAACTTGCAGTGGAAAAAAATGTATGGCACAAAATCCCAACAATCACTTTTCAGAGCAGGGTCTTTATCCAAAACAATGACAGCAACGGCAACCCTACGTTTGGTTGAATCTGGCCAATTAGATTTATACTCCAATTGGATTCAAAAACTAAAACAATACAAAGTAGCTGTTCCAAAAGGTAAAAAAAGAAGTTTAGTCAATTTGGATTTATTATTATCTCATACAAGTGGTTTAACAGAAAAAGGAAATTGGGATGATCCAATCAATTCCGGCAAAAAACATTTAAAAGATTTAAAGGATACCAATGCCTCTAAAGGGAATGGATTAAAACTCTATTATAAACCTGGCACAAAATCTAGATACTCAGGTGGTGGTTTTAGCATCGTGCAAGAAATCTTAGTGGAAAGAACAGGGAAACCTTTTCCTAGTTTGATGGAAGAAATCGTTTTCCAACCCTTACGTATGAAACGGAGCACATTCCGTCAAAATCTAACAGAAGCAGATGATAGATGCGATGGCTACGATGATATGGGAAATCTCTTACCTGAAAAAAAATTCGTTACACCTGAACTTTCCTCAGGTGGTTTGTGGACAACTCCAGAAGAGGTAGGGAGTGTATTCAACGAGATCGCAAAAGCCAAACATGGAAAATCGGATTTTTTAAGCAAAGAATCAGCCGAATACCTACTCTCACCCAAAATGAGCGCAGCGAGTTTAACAGTCCACGCTCTTGTTGCTCATGGTTTTTTTCTCAATAGAACAGGCAAAACGGAGTATTTTTTCCACGGTGGGCATACAAAGGGACATAAGTCATTAGCCATCTTTAACGCGGAAAAAGGGTATGGAGTGGTCATCATGACAAATTCGGAGAATGGATCAAAACTCATTTGGAGGATTTTAAGGAACATTTCCGTCGATGAAAAATGGGATAAGTTTGTGAATTAATCTATTGACCAAATTCCTAAATTAGCTATTCTCTAAGCGATTCGATGGAATATACAGAATCTAAATTCAACGGAATTGTAGTCCTTAAATTGTTCGGCAACTTAGATATGTTAAATGCCGGCATTCTAAAAGAAAGGATCAAAGAATCTGCGTCCCAATCCGAACATTGTTTTATTTTTGATTTAGAAGGAGTCAGTTTTATCGATTCCTCTGGTTTTGGCCTTATCATGTCATTGAATGATAAACTAACAGAATTAGGTGGAGGTTTAAGGATCGTAAACGTATCCAAAACCATCCGCCAAATCTTTCGAATTTCAAAAATCTCTTCTGTGATCCAAATATTTGAATCAACGGAAGAAGCCATTGAGTCCTTTCACAGCTAATCTTTTTCGCGAATTTATTTTCGCTTAACATTCACTAACACTAAGTGACAGATGTTGTGACCATTTTTTTCCAAAAGTTTTTGAGTTTTAATAATTTCGGATTTTCAGGAGCCATTTCTTGTAAGGCAAGTAAAACTTCTTTTGACCTTTCGATGTCTCTCCGGTGCATCAGTATTTCAGCAAGCAAAAGTAAATTATTAAAATTTTTCGGATCTCTGTATCTAAGGCGTTCGGCATATTCTGTGGCCAAAACAAAATCTCTTTTTTGTTTATGAGCATACGCAATATAAAATAAAAAGTCAGTATCCCCTGGATTCAATTGTAAATATCGATTCGCAAGTATAATAGCTTTCTCATAATCTTTTGATTTCATATAAAGTTTTGATAACTCTCTTAAACAATATAAGTCATCTGGTTCTGATTCTAAAGCTAGTTCCAATGCATAAATGGCATTGTTCCATTCTCCATCTCGGTAAGACTGAATCCCTTCACCTAACATTTGATAATAAACATTATTTTTAGTAGTTTCTTTGGCAGCAAAAGCCACTTCTTCTAAAAACGAAATTCGCATCAAACTCAAATCATCAGTCAATTCACCAAACAACATCATAACACGGCAAATTTCAGCTAAGTCACCGCCACCTTCTGTGACATGGCGAAGGAAAACTGTTTCATCGTCATTTATCATTCGATTCCCACCAGAATGACCGACAAACAAATCATCACGTCCATCTGATCCCAAAATCAAAACATCACCTGGTCGTAATGGGTAAATTTGGATGACCACTTCATCACCACTCATTTCTGTAAAACCTATCTTACGCAAAGAATGTTCGTTTTCTAAAAAACTCGCCACTCCATCTCGATACAATACGATCCAAGGGTGTTCTGCATTGATATAATATAAAGTTCCAGTTTCTTCATCCACCAAACCTAAAATAGCGGAAAGTAACATGTGACCATCAAAACTGATAAATACGTTGTGTACTTCTTGGAAACATTCTTTTAACCAACGTTCGGGATGACGGTCTTGCATGTACCTTAGTTTTTGCGTACGAGTGATGATGGATTTAAATACAGTTCCCATTACAAGGGCACCACCTGCACCTTGGATGGATTTACCCATTGCATCTGCATTTAGAAAAACAGTATATTTTTTCCCCATCAAATGAATGGAATCAGAAACCGTCAAATCACCACCAATTTCCGATTGTTTGTTTCGAAACTGAAACTGTTTCATTTGCCTTTCAAATATTTTAATGGAGACAGTTTCTGATTTAGCAAAGGAACCTTTTAGTGGTTTGATGAGAAGTGATGTTAAAAAATAATCACCATCTTGTTTTTCTTGCATCTTTTGCATTTCGGATAATGTCTCATTCAATTCCCTTGTTCGTAGGTTGACCATTTCTTCTAAATGGTTTTGGTGTTCTGCTAATTCTTCTTTCATTTCAACAAACACTCGACCCATTTGTCCTATTTCATCACTTCTGTGAGTTGGCAAAGTTTCAGGTTTCCATTGGTCTAAATCCACCATGGCAGTAGTTAGAAGTTTGATTGCTTCTACCATATCTCTAGAAAACAAAAAGGAAATCAAAAAAATAACACCACATAACACTAATGATGCGACAACAAAAAATGACCAAATTTTCCAAGTTTTGGATTCAACTTCGTTTTCATCGATCATCACATGAAATACAAGTTGTTTGATGGTTTGAGAACTTCCAATATAGGGAATTTTGACTAAATAGTAAGGTTTGTCCTGAAAATGAAATCGTTGTTCTTCAAGAAGTAAGTTAGGATTTTCATTCATCACCATTCGGATCATATCGGAACCAACCGTTTTCACCTTACCTGCTTGGAATATGGCTAAATGGATCCGATTGTCTTTTGAAATCGTTTTGGTAAAACTATCATCCACAACTTGGCCGATGAGAATCGTTCCCCTTCCAAAGAGTGGTGCTGCCAACCGAAACCCAAGCCCACTATGCCCATCTTCAAGTGCGGCCGTTGCTTGGCCATTTAAGGCATTTTGAATGATTGGTTGGTTTTTTTTATCATCACCAAAATCTTTTGGTCTATGGACTCGGAACACAACCTTCCCTTGGTTGTCACCTAATTCAAAAATAGAAAGACCGTATCGCCTTAAGATTTGTTGTAAGTATGGAAGTTCTCTTTGCAAAACTTGGCGGTCACTAAGCCCTCTTTCTAAAATTTCCCGAGTTCTTGCATTAAAGGTTATTTCTTCTAATAATAATCTGAGTTTTTCTTCCTTGAATTCTAATTCTCTTTGGAAATTCCTAGATAAGTCTTCTGCACGTTGTGTTTGTGGAATGTTTTTTACCGATTGTAAAAGATAGGCAAAACTAGTTGTGAGAGCAATTACAAGAAGAATTTGACTCACACTCAATATTAATAAGAATTTGTAACGTATGCTCATAGAAAACTACGTGCATCTTCGCAAATTTACGTTACAATCAAATGACATTCCTTTGAAGGAAATGTATCATCTGGAATTTTTCAAATGAAACCAAATGCCACACTATTTTTTCTCATCATATTAGTTTTGATCATTTATTATACAATCGAAGTTATTTTACACAAACGAACACTTAAACAATTCAAACACAGAATACATGTGAATGGGACAAGGGGAAAATCTAGTGTAACAAGATTAATACGAGCAGGACTATCAAGTTCTGGATACTCTGTATTTGCAAAAACAACGGGCACACTTGCTCGAATGATTTTCCCCGATGGATCAGAAACTTCCATTTCTAGATTTGGAAAACCATCTATATTAGAACAAATTAAAATCCTAAAAAAAGCAAAATCTACCGGAGCAGAAATCGTTGTCTTAGAATGTATGGCTTTAGAACCCCGTTACCAATGGGCAAGTGAAGGTCAAATTTTACACTCAGATATTGGAGTTATTACAAACATTAGGGAAGACCATTTGGAAGTGATGGGACCGAAACTCATTGATGTCGCAAGAACTTTGTTATCTGCTTGTCCAGTGAATGGAACATTAGTGGTTGGACCAAGTGAATTTGAAACAGAAATCAAAGATGTTTGTTCGGATCGGAATACAAATGCAATTCTTATCGCAAACGAAGAAATTGAATCAATTTCAGAGGATGAAATTCTAAAGTTCACATATTGGGAACACAAAGAAAATGTTTACCTTGCTCTAAAAGTTTGTTCCTTATTAGGTGTAGATAGAAAAAAAGCATTGGAAGCAATGTGGAAAGTAACTCCTGACCCTGGTGCGCTTTCTGCTTTTCCAATCCATTTTTTTGGAAAAGAATTTATTTACGCGAATGCCATGGCAGCAAATGATCCGAGTAGTACAAATATGATATGGACATCTCTATTAAAAAGATACCCACATATACAAAAACGATTTATTTTATTCCATACCAGAGAAGACCGCCCAGAACGAACAATACAACTTACCAAAGAATTTGCCAATTGGGAAGGATATGATGCGATTATTTTAATTGGTACTTCCACATCACTTGCATTCCAATCATTAAAAACATATTCTAAAACTGACGTTCCTATTTATGTTTGGGAACATTTAAGTTTAGATGGGATTTTTGAATCATTGCTTTCAATATTACCGAAACAATCTTTAGTCTTTGGTATGGGAAATATTGTGGGGTTAGGAATGGATTTGTCTTTATATTTTAAGAATAGGTCAGAACAAATACATGAATGAAATTCTTCCGTTATCAATTGGACTTAGCTTGGTCATCAGTTTGGTTTTTTCTGAATTGTTCGGAATTTTAGGAACTGGGTTAGTTGTCCCTGGTTACCTTGCATTATCACTCAACCATCCAAAAAACATTGCACTAACATTTCTCATTGCGTTTTTGTCATTTATATGTGTGGAGATCCTTTCTAATTTTCTTATGATTTTTGGAAAAAGAAAGATCGTCTTTATTTTGTTATTTGGTTATTTTTTCGGATATTTATTAAATTATCAAATATTGCCAGAAATAGATTTATATTATATATCAGAAGTCAGAGGGATTGGATTCATAATTCCAGGTCTAATCGCTGTTTGGTTCGAAAGGCAAGGAGTATTAGAAACAACTTCCGTGTTGGTACTCGCTGCCATATTTGTGAAAATACTCTTAATTTTTCTTTTGGGAAATGAATTAGAAAGCCTATGATGACAAAAATTTATTGGTCCCCTTGGAAACGATCACGGATTGTATTGTTTTTACTCGCAATTCTTGGTGTTCTAGGTTTATTATTAATTGAATCTTGTAAGGTAAAAAAAGAACAACCTTACTTCAAAAAAAAATTACACGCTGCAAAATTGGCAGAACGTGGTTTTCAAATTTTAAAACCAGAACTTTTAAAACACAAAAAACCAGATTATAAAGAATTTGATCCATCTAACTCAGGTTTGATTGGAGATTTCTTAACACCTGTGACAAGTAATAGTGGCTCCTTAACATCAAAACAAACTTCTATCAATCCGAATTTTGCGGCGGTGATGATCCAGTTTTTGAAAAAAGCAAAAGTAGAAGAAGGAGATACTGTAGCTGTTGCTATTTCGGGATCGTTTCCTGCACTTAATATTTGTTTGTTTGCTGCGTTAGAAACTTTAAAACTAAAACCAATCATAATCTCAAGTGCTTCGGCTTCTCAGTTTGGTGCAAACCATCCTCAGATGTTATGGCTTGATATGGAAAAAGAACTAGAATCCTCAGGCATTTTTCCATTTCGATCCAGTTATTCATCATTAGGTGGTATTCAAGATAAAGCTGCAGGAACTTCTAAAGAAGGAAAGGAACTTTTGATCAGGGCTTTACAAAGAAATCAAATCAAACGATTGGATCCAATTAACTTTGAAGACTCCATCGAAAAAAGAATGAAGTATTATGATGAATTATCACAAGGGAAACCAATCAAACTGTTTATCAATGTTGGAGGAGGAACCACTATTCTTGGTACAAGTTTAGGCAAACAAGTTTTCAAAAATGGACTCATCACAGATTTGCCAGAAGAAGTTCTAATTCCAAATTCCGTGATAAAATCATTCCTTGAAAGAGAAATACCAGTAATCAATTTCATTCAAATTGAATCTCTCGCTCGTAGATATGGACTTCCTATTTCTCCCAAAAAAATTCCTAAACCAGGTGAAGGAAAGGTATTTTATTCGGAAGAATACAATCCGATTCTTTATGTTTCTGTTTTCCTTTTTTTGCTCATTGGATTGTATGGTGTAACAAGGTTAGGATGGGGAGAAAACGAAGAAGACCGTTACCTTCCTAAAACCTTACATTCTCGGTAATCCAAAATGGCAAAAATCATTGTTTTATCCATCTTACTTTTTTTGGTCTTACGTTGGGTGAGTCGTATTCTGATCTTACCTGCAAAAATCGCAGAAGAAATTGGCAAAAACCAGAGAGAACCTTTCCCAAATCGGCAAAAACAACAAAAATCCTCCGAAAAAGACATCTCCGATCGGGGAAAAATAATCGATTAAATCCTAATTTCGAAAGAGGAATTTCCTGGTTTTGACGAAACTTTAAGTAAGATGAGACAGAATTCGTCGCCCTTGATTCCTTTTAATTTTCAATTTCGTTATTTATTCATATTATCTATGTTAGTTTTTATCCAATGTGGAGTTCCAAAAGGTGAATTTGGTTGGACAACAACCAAAATGGAAGAAATGGACATCCTCGAACAACATATCCAAACCATTACTGATTATAAAATGATGAGAGATGATCTCATTTTTTCTCCAAGTGACACCATACATTATGTATATCAATTTTCAAGAAACCCGGGCCTTGAAACTGATTTCCACATTTCACTCAATCGTTATGAGTTGGATTATGTGGAAATTGACATCAAAAAGAAACGGGTTGAACCTGATACACTTGCTATCCGTGACGAATTTTCGTTACTAAGAACTGGTGAATATTTGATCAAAATTGTACATGAAGGTGATACTGTAGACGAAGTAAAATTTCGTGTTTTACCTGAAGAAGGTTACACTGAGGAAAATCTTGAACAAGAATTAGCTGGTGATCAAACAGACGAAATAATCAAATACTCTCGTTAATCGGTGGTTGGATATTTCCCGTTTCCAAGATTTTTTTGATTCTTTCTAATTCCTTTAAGGCAACACGAACTTCTGTTTCACCACCTTCTTTGATCACAAATTCATAATACTCTTTGGCTTTATTAAAATCACGGTTGTCTTCTGCAAGAACTCCCAATCGAAACAAAATTTTAATAAGAGGAATTTTATTTCTTTTTGTTTCTAATACTCGAATCACAGCTTCTTGGTCTTCTATTTTTAAATCCATCAATCGATATTGTGACAATACATCATCTAGAGTGGTGACCATTAAATCTTTTTTTAAAGATTGTTTTTTCTCAATTAATTCCATTCTTTCTTTTTCAGCAAGAATCAGTTTTTCATCTAGTTTTTTCCATTGAATTAGAGCAATGTTGAGTTTGTTTTGTTCTAGTTCAAACTTTCTTAATTTCTTATCTTTTTTACTAAGATAAAAATAGGCTATTGATTCCATTTCTGGAACTCCAGTGTCTTCCATTAAGGATGGATTCCAATCTTTACTATTCTTTTCTAACCAATAAGTGAGAAAAGTTGATCCTCTTTCAGGATCTCCAATCTTCTGATTGAAAAACACACCGATTTCATAAGAAACTCTCGTTTTTTCAGGAGTATCTGGGCTTAAGGAAAAAAATGATTCGTAATAATTTCCAGCGAGAATATTTCTTTTTAAGTCTGCATTAATCGTTGCTAAACGCAAATTTGCTTTTATGATTTTTTCTTTTTCTTCTTCAGTAGGATTTGGATTTTTTAAATATTCATTCAACGCTTTTTCATAAAAATCAGCGGCTTTCTCTTTTTTTCCATCTTGTCTAAATTGTTCTGCAATATCATTTAATACATTTGGATTTTGATTCCAGATCCGATAAGCTCTCTCTAATATCAATTCATACGCAAAAAAATCGGTATTTCTTTTATAATCAAAAAGAACATAAATTCCTTTTCCAGCTGTTCCCAATTTATTGACTATTTTTAATCGTTCTTTATTATCATCCTCTAATTTTTTAACTACGTTGGCAAAAGCATAGAGTTCACTTGACTCAACCTGTTTTCTTTTATTTAGATATGCCAAATAACGTTTATTATATGAGTCTTCATAATTAAATTTTGCCGTTTTTCTAGTTTGATCTACTATTTTTAATTCTTCATTCCAAAGTTTTGATTGAGGAGTTAAATCTGATAATTTTTTCCCCTCACGAATCCAATTACTTTCCTTTAAGTGAATATCATCTTTGGCTTTTTTATATTTTTGTTCAGCCTGGATCCATTCTTGGTATAATCGTTCATGTTCTTTTGCAGATCCTTCATCATATCCAAGTAAATCTTCCTTTTGCCATTCTCCAGTTCTAAATCCTTCTTCTGTCATCTCCAAGGGATGGTAACGAAATGCAGCAAGGTAATGCCTTAAGGCAGGTGCAAATTTTTCAGACTCTACATAAAGTTTTGCAAGTTTAATATGTAAATAATACAATACTGGAGAATCTCGGATAACAAATGTTTCCGTATGTTTATGTGTACTTTGCCAAAGTAATAATCGAATGTCATTCATCTCTGTTCGAGAATTATAAACATTTCCTTTTTCCCGATCTTCCCAAATCCGTTTTTCTTCAATGAATTGGCTATAATACCGTTTGAGTAAACCTTCCGCCTCACGGATCTTAGTTTCTAAATTTTTTGGACCCGTTTCTTGTCCTGGGTCAACTGGTAAATCCGCTCCAGGCACAACTGGGACATCGGGTGCATTTGGATCCACGGGTTTTGGTTCGTCTCGGAGGGCAATCCCTGAATCTTCATCAATCGTGATTCTTTTATCTGTATCGAGAGTTTTGATTTCCTCAAGTGAGATCACTTTTAAGGGAGAAAGATACAACCCAGAGAGTGGGTTTCTGCGGTCCTCTTCCCCTGCCGAGAGAGAAATTGAGAAAAGAATACAAAATAACCATAAAATAGATTTAGACTTATACCTTTTTGAAACCTGATTTTCCAAATGTAAAGTATCCAAATCCTATTCCTTCCTATTTTAAATTATCGGCGAAATTTCAAATTTCCCAATACAAAAGGTGTTGTATTCTTTTGGTAGATGGCGTTCACTAAAAAACAAATCAATACAAACGAAAGCCCATGTCCAAAAATATAGTCGAAAGGTATCTTGTTCTTAAAAATAAATATAGGAATTATGATACAAAATATGCCCTAAAACGAATGCAAGCCTTTCGGCTTGCCACCCAAGAACTTTCCCGAAAGGGTTATGAAGTGGCGCTCGAGTTACTTGGTTCCATTAATTTTGGTATCGTTGACCCTACCTCCGATGTAGATTGTATTTTGTTTTTAGAATGTGACCTACATAAAGACCAAGGCTCTTGTCCTCACCATTGTAATAATCTAACATTTGTTAAGACAGAAATCTCTAAATTTGTGACAAAACGTTTGGCTCCTGAATCGTTTAACATCGACTATCTAGATTGTATCAATTTAAAATACGTTGAGGAAAAAATAAGGACAGAATCAGTCCTAGGTGATGAGACACTTTTTTGTTTGTTATTCTATCGAAATATCGGAAGGCCTGTCAATCGGCCATTGTTTATTCCTTTTTGTGATCAATTAGAAGAAAATCATGATTTTGTAAAAGAGATTATTCCATGGGCTTCCGAAGCCTTGGAAGGATATCTAAATACCAACCAACACAGAATGTCATTCAATAAATACAATGAACGTATTCGTGCCCGTGGACTTAGCCTTCCAGAAGGTTTACAACAAGAATTACAAGCGTATATGGAAGGAAAGTCCTAAAGCGCATCAATCTTAGTAGAAACAACAAGATAATTTATTTCTTCGTAGAACTATGTCTATCCGATTGGTATCTTTGAAAATCATCGAATAGGATTCCCAATCTATAAAATTGACATACATCTGAATATTATCCTTTACTACTTTTACATTTCAAGTAGAGTTACGCCATGTTGGATGCCAGTTGGTTACCAAAGGGTAGGTTGTTTCCTTATCTAATTACCAATTTTGCATTATTTATTTTTGTTTCCATTGCTTTTGCTTTTTATACCGCCAGTGAACGAAATATCGATTTAGCTGAAGAAAATCGATACGTTTCCTTACAAATTGCAAATGAATTAAGACAATCATCTGACCAACTAACAAACTTAGTCCGTTTGTACGCTATCCAAAAGGATCCCAAATTTAAAATATATTTCCAAAGAATTTTAGAAATTCGGAATGGAGAAAGACCACGCCCAAAGGATTATAATTATGCATATTGGGATCTAGTCATAGCAGATGAATTACCTCCTCCTTCGGAAGAAGGAAATTATTTGAGTATCTATGAAGCTATGAAACTTGCTGAATTCAGTGAGTCAGATTATAAATTACTTTCACTATCCAAAGAAAAATCGGACTCACTTACAAAAATAGAATTCGAATCAATGACTTTAATTGATGAGGAATTAAAAACTGGGAAATCAAATTCTAAAGCTATAAAAATCTTATTTGATGATGAATATTTAAAGAGCAAAGCAGAGATCATGAAGCCAATCAATGATTTATACTTTCAATTAGATGAAAGAACCTCACAGGCAATTTTAGATGCAAAAGAAAAAGTTTTTTTCTTACGCACAGTTCTCATTTTTTCAGGAATTATCTTTGGTTTTAGTTTGTATTTAACACACAGGTCCTTGGTTTCCATTATGGGAGGAAGTGTGGATGAAGTATTTCGACGCATTTCATTACTCGGAGAAGGTAAATTTACAGGAGAGATATTTCCCACAAATGAAAAACAATCCATTCTTAATAGTTTAAATACAACACAGAAAAGATTACTCGAGTTATATGAAGAAAAGGAAATGGCAAGTCATGCTAAATCAGAATTTTTAGCCTCCATGAGCCATGAAATTCGTACTCCACTGAATGGTGTGATTGGTATCACTCAAATTTTATTCAAAACCAATTTGGATGTAGAACAAAAAACCTATGTAAAAACTATCGCAGACGCAGGAAAAGCACTCTTAAATATTCTAAATGATATTCTCGATTTTTCCAAAATAGATGCAGGCAAATTAACAATTGAAAAAATACCTTTCCATTTACCAGATTTTTTAAAAGAAATTTTTGACTTATTTGCAATCGAATCAAATACAAAACATTTAGAATGCACGTATAAGATTGACTCTAATGTTCCCAGTTTGATTATTTCAGATCCTAGTCGTATCCGTCAGATCCTTTTCAATTTAATTGGGAATGCAATCAAATTCACTGACATTGGATTTGTCACACTTTACGTAAAAACAAAAGACCAAAAAATATTCTTCGAAATTAAAGATTCAGGAATTGGAATTTCATCAAAAAAACTCCCTTCATTATTTCAGAAATTTTCTCAATTGGATGCATCCACCTCAAGAAAGTATGGTGGAACTGGTTTGGGATTAGCAATTTCGGAGCGTTTAGTGAAACTCTTAGACGGGGATATTGGTGTTGAAAGTGTGGAAGGAGTTGGAAGTACATTCTGGTGTTCCTTTCCCCTATCCATTCCGAAAGAATCTATCAATGACCCAAAACAAACTCAAAATACAACCAAAGAAGAAAATTCATTCACAAAAGAAAACAATTCCTTAATCCAAACCAATTACCCAACTCATAGTTTTCATAACCAAACATTCCTTGTCGTAGAAGATAATGTTTTAAATCAAAAAGTAATTGGTGGACTCCTCAAAAAACAAGACATTCAATTTGATTTAGCAGAAAATGGAGAAGTGGCCGTTTTTATGTGCCAAGAAAAATATTATGATTTGATTTTAATGGACTGCGAAATGCCCGTTATGGATGGATTTGAAGCCACAACTAAAATTAGAGAACTAGAAATTTCCAAACCAAAAAAATCAATTATCATAGCCGTCACAGCACATGTGCTAAACGAACACAAACAAAAATGTTGGGATGTAGGAATGGATGGATTTATCAGTAAACCATTTTACATTGAAGACCTACTTCGCACATACGAAGAAATTCTAACAAAACAAAAAAGACCCAATATTTAATGTTCAGTTTCTAATTATTTTAAGAAATTAATTTTGAATTAGTTACATGTTCCATTTTGCCGTCACCATAGGTCTGAATGACTTTAGAAATGACTACTTGGTAACTCTCATACCATTTTGTATGATTTATTTTTGCTGTTTTATGATCAGAAAATACCTTCAAGTCCTCTAATCCTTTTTCAGATAAAAAATAATAAACAACTGCCATAATTCCTTTTTCCGAGTTGGACCATTGGTCTTTTCCTAAATATTCAGGATGTGAAGTAACAAAGTTTTCTATGGAGGCATCCAAGGTTTCAAATTCAAAATCGGAAGACTTTTGTTTGAAAATAAATGTGGCTGAAATCATAATTTGAACAAAGATAATTCTTTGTTTCATTCGACTATAAGAGAATTTAATTCTTCGGAAAAAACAACATGAATATTGTTTCTAATTTTTCGCAATCAATTGGAAACGAATCTACGGGTATGAGGAGGACTTTGATTTTACGTTTTCTAAGTGCCGAATGTCTTTACCTGTATTGAGACGGACAAGTTCTTCCGCAACATTCACTGCATAATCGCCTAACCTTTCAAGTGCGAGTATGATCCGATATACATCAGCAAATTCTTGTTTTTCCATATCAGGGACAGAACGATACTTTTGGAATGCTTGGTCACAAAGTTCGTTTAATTCATCTTCTAGGGAATTGACACTTCCCATAAACCTTTCTTTTTCTTCTACAAGAGACTCAATTGCCATTCCTGCAAGTGTGGTCACACGAGATAAAATTAGGGTCATTGGTTCTTCATTTTTGAAGAGACCTTTACGTATCGTTTTGTGACGAAAAACATCGGCACAATTTACCACTTGGTCTCCCATCCGCTCCATATTCCTTGTAATCCGAATGGCCGAAAGTGCAAAACGAAGTGGGTCTTTTTTTAAAACGATGTCATTGTCCACATCCCCCATACCCAAGATGTTACGGTTACTTACTGCTTCTAAGATTGCATTTTGGGAAAGGTTATCATTTTCCTTTTCCAAATCATCAATAAGGTCATCACGTTCGACAATTTTCTCTGCTTGTGTATAATCATCCGCTTCCAAGGCTTCACTTAGTAAAATCACTTGTTCCAATACAAGCTCCGCCATGGTATAAAGGTTTTTTCGTAAGTAATAAAATTTTGAGATGATCATTTGAATTTTATCGCAGCAAAAGAACGGAAAGATCGTGGTTTGGATTACGATTTAAAAAATTTCGTTCCATTTTTAATCCAAATTTTAATCTTCTCACCTTCCGTCTTGCCTCCGTTACACGGTTGCTAGTTCCGTCATTTCCTCTACTGTTAGAATTTTTTCTATATCGATGAGGATGATGAAACGAGTGTCCTTTTTGCCGACACCAGTGATGTATCGAGAAGAGATACCTTTCACCGAAGGTGGAGGTGGATCAACTTGGTTTGCTGGAAAATGTACAACATGGGATACTTTATCCACAATCACACCAATGGATTTTCCAGAAACATTGATCACAATCGCACGGTCTGCTGTTTCATTTACATTTTTTATGTTCAGACGTTTGGCAAGGTCAATCATTCGAACGACTTTGCCTCGGATGTCCATGATCCCCGCAAAATAACTCTTAGATTGTGGAACGCGGATTAGGTTCGTTATTTTGACGATTTCTTCAACAATCGTAATGGGGATGGCATACTCTTCATCTCCCAAATTGAAAATGATGTATTGCTCATGGATGAATTGGTTTGCTTGGGATGTTTCTTTTGCCATATCAAATCTACTACTACGTCTAAAAATAGACGTAGCCGTTGTAGAAAAAATATGAACCGAAACTGAGAAATGACAACACTTTTGTCATTAAAACGGAACGTTTTCTCACAAGAAAATCGAGTAGGCCTGCTACCATCCCTAAGGCTGCTAAACTGAGTCCTAATACGACATAATCATAGTATACATAGTAGACCAAACATCCAAATCCGATACCTAGACAAACATCCTGCAAATCTCCCCAGACCCTTCTTTTGAAACGTGTCCAGAGCGATCCTCGTGCCTCTCTCGCCTCTCTTCTTTCCCTTCTCCAACGTTGGAACCTTGTCTCCCTAATGATGCCAAAAATGGAATCATACCGGGTCGATGGAAAGAGTGCCGACTGGAAGTTACTACGCGGGGTCCTAACCCTCTCCGAAGCTTCTGGTTGGAAAGGAGGGTAGATTTCATACGCTCCGCCAATGCTAACCAACATGTCTTTGTCAGGGAGTGAACTAAAGTATTCGCGAAAGGGCCAGATCTTACGAAAGACGGGATAGGCTCGTCCAGACGTAATGTCTTTTTCGGATTGTACGGTTCCGTTTTTCACGGTGGCTCCGTACATACGGCCCTTCTCTTCTTTGATTTCAACAGTTAACCGAACGAGACGTTCGTGAAAGTTAAACTCAGCCTCCAGGACATCCCCGAGAGGTGTTTCCATGGTAAATGCTCGGATGAAACCGGGGGTGCGGGGTTTCTGTTTCCTCCAGACTTGTTTCATAACAAATCTATCGGAGGAAAAAGAAAGTCACTGAAGAAAGATTATTTCTTCTTTTTATGTCTGTTGGCTCTGCGTTTTTTCTTACGTTTGTGGGTTGCGATTTTTCTACGCTTTCTCTTTTTTCCGGAAGGCATTCCTTCCTCCTTATATCAAGCCTGTTCTGTCAAATTTCTAGTCGAGGTACTTTTGTAAAACTTTATTTTTCCTCATATTGGATAACATCGCTTTGATATCACCCACACCTTCACGTGAAGTCACAAGGAGTACATCTGGTTCTTCCACAACGATGAGATCTTTCACACCCAAAAAGGCGATAAGCTCTTTTTGCACTGAGGATATATTCCCGGAAGCTTTGTGGTAATGGACTTCTTTGCCTTGGTGGTGGTTTTTCTCTTTGTCTCCAGGCAAAATTCGTTCTAGTGACATCCAAGATCCCACATCATCCCAATTAAAGGTGGCTTCTACCATACGGATGCGATTCGACTTTTCCATAATAGCTGTGTCGATGGCTTCCGAGGGTAACATTTGAAATGCAGTTTTTAAATCCCCAAAGTTCTTAAAAGGAAATCCGTTTTTTAAAGGACCAAGGATATGTGGGGCATGGCGTTCGAGTTCCGAAAGAATGGTTTCTGTTCGGAATAGGAAAATTCCAGGGTTCCAATAAAAATTCTTTTTTTTGATGTATTTGAGTGCTGTTTTGAAATCAGGTTTTTCAAAAAATGCCTTAACCGTATAACCAATATCAGTTGGTTTTCCTGTACTGATATAACCATACCCTACTTCTGGTCGGTTTGGTTTTACACCAAGTAATACCATTCCATTTGTCGTTTCAAACAATGCTTGTTCAATGGTTTTTGTGAATTCTTTGACAGGATCTATGAAGGCATCTGCAGAAAGAACGATGAGGTTTGGATTTCCATATTTTTTTTGGAAGTAGAGGGCAGAAAGTGCAATGATGGGTGCTGTATTTTTCCCTTCTGGCTCAATAATGAAATTACTCGATGGGAATTTTGGGTCTTTTTTTAAGATCTCTGCTTTGAGAGTGGCGTTTGTTCCAATGTAAATGCGATCAAGACTTGTGATCGTAAGAGCTCGATCAATGGTTTCTTTGAGAAGGGTTTTATTGGAATAAACTTTTTGGAGCTGTTTTGGGGAATTTGTCCGGGAACGAGGCCAAAACCTCTCCCCTTTCCCTCCTGCCATAATCAGGACCACAGGGGTTTCTTTTGGTAATTTTGCCATAGGGTTTGGAACCAGAATTTAGAAAAGGAAAGAGAGGAAAACTAGAAAAACTGTTATGCCCCGCCTGCTTCTTTTGGAGTTTCCTCACTGTGAAGTTTGATCGGTTTAGCAGGGATGATGGTTGAAATGGCATGTTTGTATACCAAATTCTGTTTGTTTTCGTTTTCTAAAATGATGGTGAAATTGTCAAAACTGACAACCTTTCCTTTTAAAGGCACTCCATTTAACAGGTAGATGGTGAGATCAATTTTCTCTTTTCTTGCTGTGTTTAAAAGTTGGTCTTGGATGTTATTTTTTGCCGACATTGGAAATCCCGAGTGTTCTCTCTATCTTTGTTCTATATTTGTATACAATTGGACAGCGGCATCAAAAGAAATGGGCGAAAGGAATGATTCTTTTTTGAACCAAGTAATTTGCCTTTTTGCATAATTTCTGTGACTTTGCGCCAGCTGCTCAATGAATGTATTAATGTCTATCATTCCATTTAGGAATGCAAGCGCAAAATTGTAACCCAAAGTTCGTAGGCCTGGGCAATCGGGTCCGTAAAGTGAAACAACTTGTTTCGTTTCTTCTAACATACCATTTACGATCTGTTTCACTCGAGTGTTGATGCGTTGGTAGAGTATTTCCCTTGGCCAATCCAACCAATGCCCTACCAGTTTTACATCTGGATGGTCTTTTAAAAACCCACCAACAGTTTCTTTTGATACCTCAGACCACAAAACGCCTGTGAGTACAACTTCCAAAGCACGTTTGATACGGTAACCATCTTGGTGGGAAAGGGTTTCCATTGTTTTTGGGTCTTTTGCTTGTAGCATCTTTATGGCTTCATCCAATGGGAGACCTAAAACATATTGTTTGGTTTCTTCTGGTACATTTGGTACGGGAAACATTCCAAGTAAAAAAGCACGGAGGTAAAAACCTGTCCCTCCAACGAGAAAGGGAATTTTTCCTCTGTCTTGGATGTCATAAATAATCTCTCGAGCAAGGATTGAGAATTGGTTGGCATTGATGGACTCGTTAGCATTCAAAAACCCAATGAGCCAATGTTTGGTATGGGAAGATTCTTCAGGAGTGGGTGCCGTTGTGCCTACCGGAAGGTCCCGGTAGACTTGGCGAGAGTCAAAAGAAACAATTTCGAAACGTTTTGGGTCGAGGGATTGGGTGAGAGAAGTTTTTCCTGAACCGGTGGGTCCTCCGAGGATAGGAAGGATCACTCCTCTTCCTCGGCAACGACCTCCTCTTCTTCGGTCTCTTCCAATTCTTCCGTTTCTTCTAAGAGTTCATCATCTTCAACGACTGCTTCTTCCTCTTCTTCCACTTCGTATTCCGAACTTCGGATAGCGGCCATGCGAGATTTGATCGCCGGTTTCGCCAGTTGGTCAGCTCCACATTTGGGGCATTTTTTTTCGGGTTTGTTCAAATCATAAAATTTCGTTCCACAGGAGTAACAGTTGAATTTCTTTCCGAGTGGGTTGTTCGGATCAATTTTCACAGCAGGGGCTTTAGCTTGCGGGGCCGGTTTTTCCTTTGTTGCTGTAGCTGTTTTAGGCGCAGGTAAAACCT
Source organism: Leptospira sp. WS39.C2 (assembly GCF_040833965.1). Classification (NCBI taxonomy): domain Bacteria; kingdom Pseudomonadati; phylum Spirochaetota; class Leptospiria; order Leptospirales; family Leptospiraceae; genus Leptospira; species Leptospira iowaensis. The sequence goes on along the minus strand of NZ_CP162142.1, from coordinate 464,824 downwards.
TCGCCTTCGTAGCAGGGGCTTTTGACCCGACTACGGCCTTTTTTTTATCTTCCTTCGGGGAAGAGGACTTGGCGTCCTTACTTGGTTTTTCTTTGGCTACTGCCTTTTTTTTCGGCGGTGCCTGCTTCTTTGCTGCTTTTTTTGCGACCATAAACGTACTTTTGACAGTTTTGGGAATCCCCTCTCTGGGACAACCTTTTTGAAATTGGACGGTTTTCTCCTGGATGAAAATTAATGAAAAGTTTTTTTTTTCCTATGACCCAATTAAGTGTCAATGTCAATAAGATCGCCACTCTCCGCAATTCCAGGGGTGGATCTGTCCCTAGTGTTCTCAAATTGTCAGAAATCATTTTGGATTCTGGTGCTCACGGAATTACGGTCCACCCTCGTTCCGACGAAAGGCATATCACCAAACAAGATGTATTCGAAATAAAGGATTTTTTAAACTCTTACAACGAAAAAATTACTAAATTAGGAATTTCTAAAAAAGAATACAATATCGAAGGCGAACCAAGTGAACGGTTTTTAGAGCTTGTGCTTCGGGCAAAACCAGACCAAGCCACCCTCGTTCCTGTCAAACCTGGCGAAATCACTTCTGACCATGGGTTTGATTTCCAAAATCCGAACACATTCCAAACCCTAAAACCCATTGTTGAGGTTTTGCGGAAGGCTGGGATCAGAGTGGCGTTATTTATGGAAACTGATTCACGTTATTATGAACAAGTGGTGAAACTCGGTGCCGAACGAATTGAACTCTATACGGGTCCTTTTGCGCATCATTTTGATTCATCGAAAGAGGAAGGGATTCGTAGCTTTGCCGATTATCAAAATGCGGCAATAGTAGCAAACAAACTTGGGTTAGGTGTAAATGCTGGCCATGACTTAGATACAAATAATTTACAAGTATTCAGTAAACTTCCTTTTTTAGCAGAAGTTTCGATCGGGCATAGACTGATGGCACAAAGTTTGGTTGATGGATTGGAAAAAACTGTAAAATCCTATCTTAAAGTTCTTTCGCAAGGAAACGAATTTTAGCATACTGCGGGTCTTGTTCTAGAAGGAGTTTTGCAGCTCTTTCTAACGCAGTTGCCATCATTGCTTCCGATTTACCTTTTGATTTTGTTGCTTGTACTTCTGTTAAAAATTGGCGGAGGGCTTCTCTCGCTTGAGTTTCATTCCCCGATTGGGAAGCAAGTTTAACCTTCTTCCAAGCTTCTGTGATTTGGTTTTGAGAGCGAAAAATTCCATTGGATTGGTTTGGAGAAGAATCACCATTGGAAGAAACACTCGCGCTAACTGCACCAGAAGTTCCACCTACCATTTCTTTTCCCAATTCTCCACGGTGGAAGGCTGAGGTATCCCAAATTTTGGTGAAAGGGTCTGATTTCATTTGGTCCGCAACGAACCTTTCTTTATAAGATAATTTTGGATTTCGGATTTGTTTTTGGAGAGTCAATTGTTCGATTGGTTCTAATTTTTGGAAACAACTTGAAAAACTCCCTCGCTTTAAAGAGTCTTTTGTAAACACCCCTCGTTCGATCAAAAATTGAAACAAGTTGGATGAGGGAGTTGAACCTTCTCGGCATTGTTTTTCCAATTCCGATAGAAAGGCGAGGACTTCCCCGTCATAAGAATGAGCCTTTAAATCGGAAAGGTTCCCCGACTTTTCTGCAGAAAGGCGTAACATATTTTTATATAAGGTATCGTTAGGGTTTTTATCTAATGCCTTTCGAAATCCAGCATAACTTTCATTGAAATTACCTCGTTGGTATTCCAAAAGCCCCCACATATAACATAAATATCCATCATCGGTATCTTTTGTTCGGCAAACGTATCTTAGTCGAGACATTGCCTCCTCTTTTGCTTGTGGGTTGTCCCAAACATCGAGTAAAACCTCTTCCAAAAAAAGTAGCGTTTCCAAACTATATGGATCACGATTGGGGTTCTTTTCTGGTTCGGAGGAACAAAACCCGAAAGAAAGGGCAAAAATCAGGACAACGAAAGCGCGCATGTCACCGTCTATGTTATACATGTGTCCTGGATTTGTCCCGATTTTTTTTGTCTTGCCTAGGCTGGAAATTCGGAAATTCTTAGGATAATCTATCCACTAAACGAGAGATCCCTTGAAACGATTTGTTTATCTACTTTCCTTTTTCACCATACTCAGTTTTGCTTTTCCCGTTGGTTTTATTTCCTGTGAACCAGAAGCGAAAAAAGCACAAAACCGTGAGACCAATTTCACATACGTAGACTTTGAAACCGTCATCCGGACCGTGGACAAACTGTACATTGACAAACACATCAATGTGAATCGTGCTTATACTGATGCCGCAAGTTTTGCGTTTTTAAGTTTACCCCATCCTCTTTACATTTACCCAGAAAGTTATTTTAAAGAGAGAGAGAAATACGATGACAAAGAAGACCTCTGGCCAGGTACAACGTTCAAAATCTCTCCTTCCGATAAGTTTGTAGTTTTTGATCCTGATTATACCCAAGTGGAAAAAATCCAAAAAGAAAAACGGAAAAAAAATGAAAACCGTAAGTTATCTGATGCAGAACTCAAAAAACTGATCGAAAAAGAAAAATTAAAAAAATCAGTCATCTCAGCCCGTTGGGAAGAAATCAATTTTTCACGTAAAGATTTCGATCGGGTGGTCACTTACATCCAAGATAATTTGGATAAATACAAAACGCCTGTTTTAAAAGGTCTTGTAGAACTTGATGGGGAACTTGACGAAGAAGAAGAAGATAAAAAAGAATTCCGCATGGAACAAGTGTTTGTTGCGGCAGCAAATGGTTATTTAAACTCTCTTGACCCACACTCCAATGTATTTTTGGAAGAAGTTTGGGAAGAATCCATGTCCAAAATCAGCGATGGCTCGTTTGAAGGAATTGGTGCCATCTTATCTGGCGGTGGAAGCCGAGAAGTGATTGTGGAAAACCCACTAGAAGGAAGTCCCGCATTAAAAGCAGGGATCCGAAGTGGTGATAACATTGTTGCCGTTGATGGAAAACTCATCAAAAACCTATCACTTGACAAAGTGGTCAAAAAAATCAAAGGACCAAAGGCAACAAAGGTTGTTCTTACGATCTCACGCAAAGGGAATACTGGAAAAATTGATATCGAAGTGATTCGTGATAAAATCACAATCAAAAACGTAACTTACCATTTAGTGAAAGAAAACCCACAAGTTGCCTATATCAAACTTACTGGATTTGTAAAACCAGGATCTGGGGAAGCTGCAATTGATACCCAAATTGCAGATGCTTTAGCTGAAATGGAACGAACTGCAAAAGATAATGGAAAACCTTTAAAAGCTGTGATTTTAGACCTTCGTGGAAACTCGGGTGGATACTTGGATCTGGCTGTAGATATCGCAGATATGTTCATCGAACGAGGATTGATTGTTTCTACAAAAACTCCTGGCAGAAGTGATGACGAAAAACATGCGAAGATTAAGGACATCACCAAACTTCCGCTAGCAGTACTTATGAATTCAAAATCTGCATCTGCATCGGAAATTGTAGCAAGTGCAATCCAACACCATGGAAGAGGGATTTTACTTGGAGAAAGGACATTCGGAAAGGCAACGGTCCAGACCTTAAAAAAATTGGACAATAATCCAAACTACCTTTTAAAAATTACAAATGCTAGATACTACTCTCCATCTGGAAAAACTATCCAAGTAGTCGGAGTTTCTCCTGATATCGAAGTTTCTGAAGAACCAGATGGAACATTCCCTTTCCGTTATCGAGAAGAAGATATGTGGAACCACTTACCTCTTATCCCACATGAAGGAGTTGTGAAATCCAAGTTCAACTTAAATGCGATCAAAGAGTATGCCAAAAAAAATGGAAAAGCTGATTCGTATTTAAAGGAACACTCCAATGATGCAATCAAACCTGATTTTATGTTGATTCGCAGTTTGGATTACATTGAAGGAATGTTAAATACAAAATAATCAATTCTAGTTATGGGAATTGGTTCTGTTTGAAATATCAAAAATTGGATAGAATGTGACACGAATTAAATCAGATTTTCTGATCATTGGAAGCGGAGTGAGTGGGCTCTTTACCGCATTAAAATTAGCTCCGTTTGGTTCGGTTGTTGTTGTCACTAAAAAAGCTGATTATGAATCCAATACCAATTATGCACAAGGTGGTATTGCTTCTGTTTTTGATGACAAAGACAAATTCGAAGAACACATTCAGGACACTCTAGAATCGGGTGCCGGATTGTGTGATTTAGAAGCTGTTCGTGTTTTAGTGGAAGAAGGACCAACTCGAGTCAAAGAACTATTAGACTTAGGAGTTCCATTCACCAGAAACCAAACTGGTGAATTGGATTTGGCTAGAGAGGGTGGACACAGTAAAAACAGAATCATTCACTCTCTTGACCGAACGGGTAGTGCCGTTGAACAGTCGCTACTCGACAATGTTCACGCCAACAAAAACATTCAAATACTCGAAAATCATGCCTGCGTTGACTTAATCACCAAACACCATTTAAAGGACAAAGACAATTTACCTTTACGTTGTTATGGTGCATACATAGTGGATACAGAAACTGGTGAAGTTTTCCCAGTCCTTGCTAAAAAAACCATCTTAGCTACTGGCGGTGCTGGCCAAGTGTATTTACATACGACCAATCCCAACATCGCTACGGGAGATGGAGTGGCGAGTGCATATCGAGCAGGTGCGATTGTCAAAAATATGGAGTTTTACCAATTCCATCCCACTTCCCTCTTCCATGAACAAGGGAATAGTTTTTTAATCTCCGAAGCAGTCCGAGGTCACGGCGGCATCTTACGAGAGATAGGTGGTCGTCCTTTTATGAAAGATTACCATGATATGGGAGAATTGGCGCCAAGGGATATTGTAGCAAGAGCAATCGATGATACTATGAAAAAACGTGGTGAACCTCATGTGCTTCTTGATATCACACACCGACCAGCAAATGACATCATAAGCCACTTCCCTTCGATTTACGAACGTTGTAAAAAATTGGGAATTGATATCACAACTGACCCTATCCCTGTTGTTCCGGCTGCCCATTATATGTGCGGTGGTGTTGCCACAGACCTTCTTGGACGTACAAATATTGCTGATTTATATGCATGTGGTGAAACAACTTGTACAGGTGTACATGGTGGGAATCGTTTGGCTTCCAATAGTTTGTTAGAATGTTTGGTTTTTTCTCATCGCATAGCGGAAGATATACGATCACAAGGAAAACTTAATTATTCGAGTGAAACAGATTTGATCCCTGATTGGAACAAGGAAGGCACAACGAATACGGAAGAATGGGTATTAATTTCACATGACTTAATAGAAATCAAAACCATCATGAGTAATTACGTTGGAATTGTACGGTCAAATATGAGATTGGAACGTGCACTACGAAGATTAAAACTGATCTCAGAAGAAGTAAAAGATTATTACAATCGAACGACTGTATCAATAGGATTATTAGAACTTCGTAATTTAGTGAAAGTGGCAGAACTCATTGTGAGATCTGCATTATTACGAAAAGAAAGTCGGGGATTGCATTTTAGCACCGATTATCCTGAGGATAGAACTCCTTCTAGACAAGATACAATCCTTTCTCATAAATTATAACATATCTTGCGCCAGGGACCGAAGCGGAAATCCTTTCTCTTCCAGAGAAAGATTGAAGCGTAGGGCCCGGTCCATTGTTATATTATGTTCATTGACACAACTAATGGGAGGCGCCCAAGTAACAAACGTTAACTGGCTTTAACCCCGTAAACCTAAGATTGTGTACACAATGCCTAATACAACTGGCAAAATCGAATAACTGAAAACATGAACATAATACCCTCTTTTTTCTCCCCATTTTTGTTTCATTGGTTCTAATTTCCAAAAAAAACTCGGTTTGTAGAGGCGTAATAAATAGGTGGTGATCCCATAAATAATAAAAAAAATTCCTAAACCAACGGTGACTAAATTCATAATTCTCCCTATAGATTTCAGTGTTTGCAAAAGCATGAACATTCCAAGAAAAAAAAACCTTAAAATTAATTTTCATTTGTCGTGTTGTCAGCGATGTGATAGAGGGAGCTTATTGGGTGGTGGGTCTAGAACCCCACCCAATTCAGGGCGGGGATAGTAGATTCGCAAATCTCCCGACCAATCCCACCAAAAAATAACCAATCATTTCAAAGAATTTTATCTAAACCAAGGACCAAATCAAAAACTCACAACCTATTTAAATGAAATAAACTAGGTTAGGTGTTTTATGATCAAACTCAAATACAATAAGAATGACAAACGATTCCATTTATACTTTCCATACTCAGAAGTATATATCAAAATCGCAAAATCAATTCCAAAGGCAGCATTTCATTCTGAAGATAAAAGTTGGTCTTACCCTAACGATACATACTCGATAAAACGGATATTAGCTGATTTTACAAAATATGATATAAAATATTTTATCAATGAAATCCCAAAACAATGTGGAATTTTAGAAGATTTTTTTCGAGCAACAAGAGAAAGAAATTTTACGTTTTGTACAACTAAAACTTATTATTCTCATTTGTATCGGCTTTTACTTTTCACAGAAAAATTACCAATAAACATTGTATCAAATGATATTGAAAATTATTTGGACTACCTTGTAAAAGAAAAATCATTACAAGTTGCAACCATTCGAGGTGCCAGACAAGCATTTATATTTTACTTTAGAGAAGTCAGGAAACAGATCACAAATCTAAAATTTCCACGAATCAGAGCAAATCTCAAATTACCCGAAGTTCTGTCCGCAGAAGAAACGAGAGAGATTTTTAATTCCCTACCCAATCTAAAACACAAAATGTTATTACTTATTAGTTATTCAGCCGGTTTACGTGTGAGTGAAGTCATCCATTTAAAAATCAAAGATATTGATTTAGAAAGAAATATGATCCGAATCACACAAGGAAAAGGTAAAAAAGATCGTTATACAATACTTGCAAGTTCACTCATTTTCGAACTCAAAGATTATTTGAAATTTCGTGAGGACAATTTGTTACTAAAGTATAGTTATAATGAAGTAAAAAACATTCCTTGGTTATTTCCAGGTGCAGGAACTAGACCACTTCACATCAGAACCGCTGAGGCCATTTTTAACCAAGCGGCCGTTAAAGCAAAGATTTCAAAAAAAGTCACTTTCCATAGTTTGCGACATGCCTTCGCCACACATTTATTAGAATTGGGAACTGACTTAAGGATGATCCAAACCCTACTCGGACACGCAAGTGTCCGCACCACTCAAATTTATACAAAAGTCGCTAGGAGCCGTTTGGAAAATATCAAAAGCCCTCTAGACCAAATGAAAAAACCAAATCCCTAATTGATTAAAAACCTTTCCAAAACATCACTCTTCCTCTTCCTTAGAACGCACAGAAAAACAAATTCACAATTTTCTACATATCAAAAAAAGAAAAACCAGGGCGTCCCCAATCCCAATAAGTTTCCTATCCTTCGGCAAAGGGTCGGGCCAATCCGGGGTGCGCTCTCGCTTCCGTCACCTACCATTCCATGTTAGGTGACCAAGCCCTACTTGTCCCTAACGCAAGACAAAATCTCAAAAACAAAACTTATTTTATTCCAAAGAATTTATTTTTTTCGGATCATCCATTCCGCAAATAAAAAATTGATAAGCCAACCTGCTCCCATCATTAAATCCCTTGGAATTCCAGAGGGATCACCACCAACAAAGATAAACCAAGGTAAATGGGTGAAAACTTGTGTACCAGCTCCTAATCCGATTGCATAACCACGTATCATCCAATGGCTGTGTATTTTGAATTGGTTTTTTAAGGCATAAATAAAACCTAATGCCACACAGACTAACATCCATAAACCGACTACAATCCGAATTCCAAATAACCAATCACCATCAGTTGGTACTTTTGGATAAACTAAAGTTAACCATAACCCGGAAATAGCGGTTGTTAACCCAAAAAAAACTAAGATCTTACCTGATGTTCGATGCCATTTTAAATTCCTGGTCCTAAATCCTGGAACAAATTGAAACACTCCTAATATACTATAAATTAGGACTGCCACAATATGTATCAAAACTGGAATTGGATCATTAAAAAACCTTTGATTTTCAACCGTATAACCAGAACCAGTTATCAGTTGGGAAATGCGAATCACTCCAGCAATGCTTGGAACCAAACAGAGAAACAATAAAAAACCGATCACCCAATAATCTTTTTTTGTAGTGGAATTCATGGACATGTGAATTCACTTATGTTATTTAATTTTGAATCGGCAAGAAAGAAATCGGAGAAAATACTAAATTTCATCTCGATTTGTTTAAAACTTCATTTAAGAGAGATTTAAAATCACGATATTCAATTTCTAAAAAATTCAATATTGTTTTTTCCAATAACTCTTTTACTTTCTTCTGCCTTGGGCTAAAGAAAAAAGTCCCAAAAGTCATTGTTATGAAATAAATTTCAAACTAAATTCTGAACTTATAATGCGGTTACATTTGGATCATTGGTTTGAAAAGAATTAGCAATATTGGAAATTGTTTTTGCAACATCACTTATTGTGCTACTGACTCGATTCAAATCTTCAGAACTTTGAGCCAATTCTTGTGCATTCCCAGAGAGTGAATTCACACTTACGACCATATCCTCAGATGTTCTTTTCTGTTCTTGGCAAGATAATTCAATTGATTCTGCTAAGGATTGTAGTTCCTTCACTTCAAAAGAAACTTTTGTTAAACTATTCGATTGTGAGGATATTTCAACTTTTAACTTTTGAATTCCCAATTGGATTCGATTGGATTGGCCCACGATTTCATTTAGAGCCTTAACTGTATCGTTTACATGACTTACTCCGCTATTCACGGCAGTATTACTTTTTGAAATTAAAACCATAATATTTTTAACGGAGATTCGTGTTTTATCTGCTAGTTTCGAAATCTCTTCAGCCACAACTGCAAATCCTCTTCCAGCATCTCCCGCGCGAGCTGCTTCTATACTAGCATTGAGAGCGAGTAAATTAGTTTGTTCAGATATTTCAGTGATCAAATCAACTATACCAGAAATTTCTTTTGTCACTAGTTTGATTTCTTCCATGGAACTATCTGTACTCCGGATCGATAAGTTTCCATTGTCAGCTAATTTAGTTGATTGGATAGAATCGATTGATAATTGAGAAAGTTCCTTTTCGCTATTCACAATGGAAAACTCAATGTTACGAATTTCTTCTGCAATTTTAGTAATATTTTTAGTTTCATCTGAAATCGATCCAAACATAATTTCAAAAGAAGAAGACAACTCCTCTAAAGAAGCCGCCGATTCTTCTGATGTAGATGCTAAACCCGATGCATTATCTGAGACCAAAAGTGCATCATCCTTCAATTGTTCCGAGATTTTTTCCACTTGGTTTACTGCTTGTTTCAATTGAATCATCATATCATTCAATTTACTTAAAAAACGATTGATTGATTCAGTAATCTCTCCGATTTCATTTTTTCCAAAAGAAGGTATTTGTTTTGTTAAATCTGCATCACCACTTGATAGTTCATCAATTTTTGAAAGCACCGATTTTAATGGTACATTTATACTCCGAAAAATAAAACGTATCATAAGTATGGATAAACTCAAAGCAACTAATACTATAATTATATTAACCGTACGTTGCCCTTCTTGCTCAGACAATCGATCTTGAATTAAATTTTCCAGAATTTCAAGTGAGGAATTTTGAATTTCTTCACCAATTGAAGTTCCTTTATGAATGATGGTAAATAGTTCATTTGCAGAATTTGGTTTAATGGTCTCTTTCAAAAAAACATTTTTTAATTCTTCAATATACTTTTTACATATAATGTTAGATTGGTTGATATTCTGATTTATTGTATCTTTGTATTTTTTGGAACTTTCTAAAGTTTTTAAATTGGAATTCGCAATTTTGATACATATATTTTCAATTCCATTGATTGAAATAATCGCTTTAGTAAAACTGCTACTCAAAAATTGTTTACTATTCCGATTTTCACCTAAATATTCATCTCGAATCACTTCTTTTAAAAGGGCAACATGTTGCCATAATTCAGGAACTTTGAATAAAACAATTTCCATTTGATAATAGGATTCGAGTTCTGGATCTAATATTAAATGTGATTGATCACCAATTTTAACCGCGAGTTCTTGTGTATCGATTAAAAATGTTTTAGCTGAAACAGTATCGAAGGACTCTTTATTTAAATGTATTTTCCATTTTTTAAGAAAAGTTGATTCTTCCGACAAAACCCCTGACTCAAGTATAACGGCGATTCCAGTATCCACTAATGGTTTTAAATCACCAATATTCTCTTGTCCAATTTTAAGTTTTGTTAATCCAACTTTGTATGCAGAATATACTGGTTTTATGATTTGGATTCCTTGTAACTCTTTGGAAGTAAATTTTATATCCTTATTTTGAGACTGAATGAACAAAACGAGTAATACCAATAAAAACACTAAGATTGGTATTGGTAGGAGGAATAATCTGAGACGAATTGATAAATTTGAAACATAAGAATGCATACGTTGACTACTTCCTATTTGAGAAAGTATGAATTCTTTCTTTCTTTTAAAATTAGAAAATCAAAAAATGAAAATTTAGGAAATTTATTTTACAATGATAACCGATCTTCCAAGCAATGGAATAAAATAGGAGATGTACTAATAGCCACCCACATACACCTAACTCGCGATAACTAAATATTACAAGTTATCTTCTGCGCTTCTATCAAACTTTCATTTTCTTGGGGATTTGGAGTATAGTTATCTTCGTACAAGGCAAGTTTTTAGGATGTGACTTTGAATTTATGAGTCAATACCTGAAATTTCTTTATATTCCACAGCTTTTAGTTGTAGCTATCAATTTGTATTTAGCTCTTAAATAACAAAAGACTTTGTCGATTTCATTTTGCGATAAGGCTGAATCGAAATACAAAAACTCCGCAATGTCTCCATCTAAATTGCCATTGGAAAGGGATCCAACGGTGCCTGTCACATAACTTTCAATATTTGAAGTTGCATTTCCTTTTAAGTCACCATTCCAGTATTCTTGCCAACTAACAGTAGTATTCTGAATGCTTGCAATAGCTATATATGCAGTGACAGGTATTGAATTTACAGATGGTGGAGTTAGTCCGGAGCCATTGCGCCAAAGATACAACTCATTTCCTGGTGAAGCACCTATATTAATCTCTCTTCCATTTGCAGGTCCAACCAAAAGCAAATTTGTGGCATCTTAAATACTAAGAAAAAAGATCCACTGTTTATGGATGCAAAACCAGTTCCACCACTGTAACTCATCGATGTCAATGATGCTTGTGCAAAATTGAGAGCCGGAAGACCATTTACCTGATTCAACTTATATATTGGTTGTCTTGTAGGGAATGTAACTTGTGTAAGATGATTTCCTCTTCCGCTAGAATCATTCCAGTTTTGAACATTTGCACCATCAGATAAATTAAGACTATCTGCCTTGAACCAAAGTACTAAAGATGAACCTCCATAGGTTCTTGGAGCAGTAAGTGTAACGGTATAATCCTTACTGGTACCATCGGTAGCAGTCACTGTATATACAAGATTTGACGAAAACGAATTTGAGGTTACCTCACTAGTCTGTGTCACGTTACCTATCGAAACACTTTGCCCAGTGGTGGTAAACTTAGCAACTAAAGGAGTAAAAGAAGAGAGTGTATCAGATACGAGACTGATATTCGAATCTGAAATTATTCCTGATATACCTAATGATGGAATCGAATATGCTGTTATATCTTTTCCAGCTAATGGACCTACCCCACAAATGACATTTTTATCATTCAATGCAAACTTTAAAGCAATAGTCTGATAAAATGCTTTGCTTTGGGGATCACAAATATTGGAAAAAATTTCCCCTTTGCAATGCGAGAAAAAATATAAAGTTAATAAAGTAATAATAAAGTAGAGAATCGATCGATGCCGAACTATTCGAAGCATTTTCATTTTACACCACCTACAATTTCGCTTTGCATTTTAGATAATTCATCGCAACCAATTTAAGAGGTTTTCGAAGAATATTAGATGAACTCCCCATTATTGAAAGTGGACTGGATCCAAGGCGAATCTAATTTTGAAATAAATTTCCAAAAACTGAGAAAAATCGATGGAAGTATAACCAGAAAAATATTCATTTAACGCCGATTAGGTAAGGTGTCTTGCCAAATTGGCTACTCGAACTCTAGCGCAAAATCGTTCGAATCCCAATTCAATTCATTCTTAAGTAAAATCTATACTTGTACGCAATTTCCCAATGAAATCGAGGCCTTTCTTGAAAATTGCATGGGCGCCGAACAGCATACACGGATGTATGCGTGCGGGAGCTCTGGCCACGGAGGGCCAGGCGAACGCGAGGCGCCCATGCCATTTTTAAGAAAGTTTATTCGCTGAAGGGGAAATTTACAAGTGGGTGGATGACGGGATTCGAACCCGCGACGACCGGTACCACAAACCGGGGCTCTACCGCTGAACTACATCCACCGTTTCTAGAACAATCATCGACCCGAGAGGGATTCGAACCCCCGACCAACTGCTTAGAAGGCAGTTGCTCTATCCAGCTGAGCTACCGGGTCAGATAGAACCAACTGATTCGGGATGACAGGATTTGAACCTGCGACCCTCTGTACCCAAAACAGATGCGCTACCACTGCGCTACATCCCGAGAAAGTCCTTGAAACACCAGTGTTTTTGGAAGAAGGACTGTGTCAACAAAAGGGAGATTTATTTCTTCAGGTTCTTGAGTCTTTCGAGGAGGACGGGATGGTTTGGGTTCTTTTGTAAGGCCTTACGGTAAGCCTTCCAAGCTTCCTCTGGTTTCCCATTGGATTGCAAAAAATACCCAAAGCTATCCAAATAGGCAGGATTATTGGGATCCAACTCTAAGGCTTTTTTTAAGGAACGAATGGCTTCTGCTCTTTCCTCTGCTGTCAGTTTTTTTTTCAGAGCAAGTAAGTAACCAAGCGAATTCAAACTATTTTTATAATCAGGATTGGCTTTTAAAATCCGCCTGTGGATGGAAATGGCCTCTTCCAATCGGTGGGTGTATTCATACACATGGGCCAAAAACGAGAGGAGTTTGGCATCATCGATCGCAATTTGTAATCGTTCTTTGATGATCCCTTCTGCCGATTCCCATTCTTTCAGTTCTACAAGAGAAAATACTTTTAAGCGGTATACATTGTCTAGTTCAATGAAGCCTGGGTATTCACTTAAAATCCGATCCAAAACTTGGATTGTTTTTTTAAAGTTTTTCGTTTGGAAACAACACAAAGCAAAATTGTATAAGAGGATAGGATCTTCTGGATTTTGCAACAAAGCTTGGTCGAGAAGATTTAAAGCCATGGCATAATTGCCTTTGTTCATATAAGAAAGGTAATCGATATCTACTGCCATAGGTTTTATTTGGAATGTAATTCCTTCAGACGATTTTTTTCTGTTAGGTCCAATTGGATTGGTGTCACAGGGATTTTGCCTTGGTAATACGCTTCAAAGTCTGTGTCTGTCTCTTCATCATGTCCCAGTAAACTTCCATTTAACTGGAATTCGCTGACACCTTCGATGATTTGTTTTTTCTCATACTTTTCTGAATAACGACGACGCCCGAGCCTCGTAAAAACAAGCTCGTCGATGGTTCCCGTTCCAGACACTTCTGGAGGAACATTCAAATTCCAAATTTCCCCTGATTGGATTTGGGATTTGTATTTTTCTAAAAAAGATAAAACAAGTTGTGCTTCCTTTTCATACCCATCATCAGGATCAATGCGACCAGAACTCACAGCAAGTGATGGGATACCATGTAAGGCACCATGTTTTGCGGCACCAACGGTTCCTGAATAATGCACATCATATCCCATGTTCACACCTCTGTTGATCCCAGAGATGACAAAGTCAATTTTTGGAAAAATCTCAGCATACAAACCAATGTTCACACAATCCACAGGGAAACCATCGGCGATGTAATGGTTGTCGTTGATTCGTTCCACTCGCATTCCTTGAAAAACGGTAAGTGCCATAGAAGTAACAGATCGTTCTTTAAGTGGTGCAATGAGGTATGTTTTGTATGATTTGCCAAGTACACGTTCTAATGCTTTGATGCCGGCGGAAGAAATTCCGTCGTCATTTGTGATGAGTAAATTCAATTAAAAACCACCCGATACCGATTGTAATACACTGGTTGCCGTGTATAAATTCATTAAAAATGGAAACAAAATTGTTAGTCCCAAAGCATAAAAAGAAAATCGAATCGAGTCCCGATTCTTTAGTTCATAAATGGATTTGAGTCCACGTGCCATTACTAATCCGTACAACACAATAAAAGTAAGTAATAAAAAGAAACCAGAACCTACACCTGATAATCCAATCGCATGGATCACTATACAAATAGGTGCAAATAACAAAAAAAGAATGGAGGAATGCCTTGCAAACATCACAAGGAATAATAGTTTTTGAGAACGACCTTTTTTTTGTACATAATAGTCAGCAACCAGTGAATAAAAAAATGGAAAAAATCGAAAGAGAATCAAATTGGCTATAAAACCAAAAAACAAAAAAGACAAAGTAGAAACTGTATAAGGAGCAGATAAAATACTCATTCCCACTGACAACGATAATGCGGCCAATATAGAAAACAACCAACTAGAAGCTGAACTGATGGCAAATGGTATTTCTTTTACTTCTTCTGAATAACGGAGTGGGTCGAGAAACACCAACTCCAAAGTATCGACCAAATCAAAGAAAAAATCTCTCATAACATCAATTTCCCAAGGGAAGTAGGAAGTATCACTAATACTTGTGCTTGTAAAAGAGATCTAATTTTTGCTGTTTGTGAACCTTCCCCTAAAAACTTAACACCGAGCGATCGTATCATTCTTTCAAAGGGAGAATATTCCTGTTCAAAAAGTGGGATTTGTCCTTCATATTGGCAAAGTTCAGAAAGTTTTTTATGAGCTTCTCTTCTGCCACCAATATCATCTACAAGTTTGTTTCGAAAAGCATCTTCGCCAGAATAAATTTTACCTTCAGCTAACTCTTCGATGGATTTAACAGTTTTGTTGCGACCTTTTGCTACATCTTCCACAAACTTACGATATGTATCTTGGAGTTGTTTTCCAATCATATCATCTTCTTCGTTGGTAGAATCACGGAAGGGAGAATACATATCTTTGTACTTTCCTGCTTTGTAGGTGCGAACACCCACTCCGTAACGGTCGAGTAGTCCTTTCACATTGGGAGCAAAGGAAATGACTCCGATGGACCCTGTGATGGTTCCGTTTTCCGCAAAAATATAATCGGAAGCCGATGCGATGTAATACCCACCAGAGGCGGCGACATCTTTCATACTCACGACAATTTTTTTGGTTTTGCGTAAATGTAAGAGTTCGTTAAAAATCTCTTGGGATGCAGCTACTGTTCCGCCTGGAGAATTGATTTCGAGAAGGATCCCTTTTACGTTACCATCCTCTTCTAATTCACGTAATTGGCGTAATACGGTATCAGCACCTGTTGAATCAAAAGTGGATTCACCAGAATGGATTTCCCCAACAATTGGGATGACCACTGCACCGATTTCACTTGCTTGGAATAAACTCCCACCTGTCCCACTCGAAAATCGAGCAAGGCTAGATCCCGAGATGAGGATCGCAATTCCAAGAATTGTGGCAATGGTGGAGAACAAAAAGGAGAGAAAGAGAAGAAATTGGTTTCTTTCCATAAACTCCCACTAGCAAAACCTTGCAAAAACCCCAGTCAACTTTAATAATTCTTTACTTTTTTTTAGAAAAAGTTTATTTTCATTGTACGGGTTAGCCGAAAATTAGACAGGTAGTCATAGGATTTATGCCCAGGCACCGCCGAGACATAAGGCCTTTACCAAGGAAGGTAGGACATGGATGTTCGTCTCAATCGTCTCCTCAACTCAGCCGAAAAATTAATCCAGGACAAAAAGGATACCAAAGATGTCTCTGGAAAAACAGGAACTCAAATACAGAAAGCAGATGAGAAATCTGACTTTGTGGTAAGCCTTCCTGTCCAATACCACAATATCCAAACACGGCTGACAGAATTACAAAAACAACTTTCCAAAGAACAATCTCGTATTGGACTTTTGGAAGACAATTCCCAAGATGAAAATAAACTCAAAGAACTTTTGTTTGAGGGAGAACCACTCTTTCCTGAGTTAGGTGCGGGAAAAGGATCTAAACCTGAAATTTTGGAAACCAGTAAGGCTACAGTTTCAGGACTTCTCGCTGAACTGAAAAAAAAGGAAGTGGAAAGTGAAAATATATTTTCACTTGGTATGATGTTAAACCCAGAAGAGTTCAAAGGGAAAATTGGATCGGTATCAACTGCTTCGATGAAACCAATTTCGGAAACAATGGTCAAACGTCTGCTCGGCGGTTAATTGGAATTAAAACGTAGCCTCAATACTTTTGATTCCATCTCGGTTCTTTTCTCTTCCATGGTGGGATCGGGGATTTTTTTCACTTCTGGTTATTTAATCAAAGAAACAGGGAACCTTTGGATAGTCCTATTCTGTTGGATCATCGGTGGCCTGCTTGCCTTGTCTGGCTCTATCACCTATGCTTATGCAGCAAGACTCCTTCCCTTTGCTGGAGGAGATTATGTTTACTTAAAAGTTGCATATTCACCAGCCATCGCTTTTATGAGTGGTTGGTCATCTCTACTCACTAATTTTTCTGCCTGTGTTTCTGTTCTTGCCTTAGCCTTCGGTAAGTATGTACAAATTTTATTCCCCGAACTACCCTACTTTGAATCGGCCACATATACATTGCTCGGTCTTGATTTACAAGTGAGTTCGCTTACTTTCATAGGAATATTACCCATTTTATTTTTTAGTGGATTGAATTATTTTGGAATCAAATCAGCAGTCCGAGTACAAAATGTATTTGCTGTCTTAAAAATCACAGGGCTTCTTATGTTTTTGGCTCTTGGGTTTTCCATCGGTTCCACTCACTGGGGATACTTACTTGATTCTCCTTTCCCAAACATAATGGAACTTTCTTTTTATTCCAAAGTGCTCATTGGTATTGTTCCTGTTTCCTTTTCCTACCTAGGTTGGAATATGATCACCTACATTGCCGAAGAGGTCAAAAACCCTGAAAAAACAATTGTTCGTTCTGCGATCACTGCTTGTTTTCTTGTCGCGGGACTTTACTTTGCGATCAATTTATTATTTGTGATCTCAGCGCCTATCGATGAATTGGCGGGACAAGACGGAATTGGTGCAATCGCCTTTCAAAAGTTATTTGGTATCAATTATTCGATCTTAACCACAAGTTTTATTGCCTGGGTGATTTTAGGATCTATGTCTGCCATCCTCATTGGGGGAAGTCGGGTGTATTTTGCTATGGCAAGGGATGGTGTGTTTTTACCTTCGTTTTCCAAGATACATCCGAAATGGCATAGTCCCTATGTTTCGATTTTCTTTCAGGCCTTTGTTGCCATACTTTTTTTGTTTGTGAAAGAAATTGAAGCTTTGCTTTACATGATCACTTGTTCGATTCTCATCCTTTCTTGCCTCACGGCAGCAACACCGTTTCGTTTTGAAAAGATGGGTATGAAATCAGATTATAAAATTCCCCTTTACCCTCTTCCGATTTTTTTATACATCTTTGCAAACATCGCAGTGATGGCGATTTTGTTTGTCGAAAAACCGATTACGGCTTCTTGGGGACTTATGATCACACTCATAGCTTTGCCCGTTTATTACCTCTTCCGTCTCGACAAAAAGCAGATTGTTTCAAAACATTCTAACAGTTAATAAGTAACGATACGTTACGAAACAGACATAAAGGTTTTGCCTATGATGGGCATCACATCGTCCTTTGCTAACACCCAAACCACATCACCACCTTTTACTTGAGTGTTCCCTGATGGAATGAGGAATTGTTCTCCCCGAGCAATGAGCAGGATATGAGACTGGTCTGGTAGCTTGATTTCAAACAATGCTTTATCAACAACACTTGAGTTATAAGGAACGATTAACTCTTGTAAGGTCATCCCAGGAAACTCGATGTTATCAAAGTCTGTAGGTCGATAGATCTTACGATCTGGATCTACTTTGAGAATTCCTAACCACTGTGCCACTCTCGGGATCAGGGATCCTTGGATGAGAAGGGATACGAGTACTACAAAAAATACAATGTGAAAAAGTAAATCACCCCAAACTAACCCTTGGGCAATGGGGAATGTGGCAAGGATGATCGGTGATGCACCCCGGAGTCCCACCCAAGAGATAAATAATTTTTCTTTGATTGGTAAATTGACTCTGAATAAGGATATGAAAACTGCAAGTGGTCTTGCAAATAAAATGAGTAAGACCCCAATGAGAAGACCAGGTACCCAAATATTAGCCATTCTTGTTGGATACACAAGAAGTCCAAAACAAAGGAACATACCAATTTGTAAGATCCAAACATATCCATTCAAAAAACGAAAGATGGATTTTTTATGAATGAATTTGTTACGACCAACGATGATCCCGGCGATGTAAACTGCCAAAAACCCATTCCCTTGGAATACGGTTGTAACTGCATAAATGAAAGGTACTGATGCTGTGATAAAAACTAAATAAAGACCATCATACCCGAGTTTAACGGAGTTCATCAGATATAATATGAGAATGCCTATACTGTATCCCATCATCATTCCAACCAGAACTTGCATCACAAAAAATCGAAAAAATTGGAACCCGTTAAAACTCGCATCAGCTGTGATGAGGTTCATAAAAATTGTTGTGAGTAGTACTCCCACCGCATCGTTTGATCCAGATTCAAATTCAATGATCTTTTTCAAATGAACGGGAAGGTCAGAGGACCCAGTTTTAAATATATTAAAAACAGATGCCGCATCAGTCGCACTTACGATGGATCCGAGTAAAAATGATTCCATAAACCCAAGGACTGGGAATAAAAGATGGATGAGGACCC
The DNA here is from genome assembly GCF_040833965.1 of Leptospira sp. WS39.C2. NCBI lineage: Bacteria > Pseudomonadati > Spirochaetota > Leptospiria > Leptospirales > Leptospiraceae > Leptospira > Leptospira iowaensis. The sequence goes on along the minus strand of NZ_CP162142.1, from coordinate 445,818 downwards.
CTAATATCAAGGCGGTGAGAATGGTTCCGATAATGGAAAGCCTTACCCCAATGGCTAAAAAGTTTTTTAAACTATCCCATTCACTTTCGAGACCACCCAAAAATAGAATGTAAATCAACGCAAAAATACCAATGGATTGGGCTAAACTATAATCACTAAAGTCAATTTGGCCTGGACCATCAGAACCAGCTAACATTCCGAAGGTTAAAAAAATGAGTAATATCGGAAATCCAAATCGAAAAAAAAGTTTACTCGAAAGAATAGAGAAGATGATAAGCGTTGAAATGATGAGTGCTTGTAAAGTAAAACTATCTATCATGTTTAGACCTTAGACGAATCCAAATCACTTAATGTTTAGCAGAAAGAATTTCGAGTGCTTTTGCTTTTAGGATTGGATGGACTCTGAAGTCGTCAGGATTTAAGGGTGATTGTGATGTTTGATCACCAATGGTTTGCCCTTCGTTTGATTGGTTGGCGGAATTTGGACTCTTCCATTTATCTCGTCCCAACCAAATAGAGAGCGCATAAACCATTCTTTGGTAAATTTCGTCCACTTTGTCTTGACGGCCGGCCTTTTTATAATACCCAAAAGCCAACATAGGAAGTTTTCGATCATACATAAAATGATCACCCAACCGAATGAGGCCATCTTTGTAGTCAGTTTTCAGAAAGAGTTCACGAGCTTTCCGGATATCACCTGCATTAAAGGCGGTATTTCCTTCCCGGATGAGTTGTACCCTTTCTTTGGAGTCCATACAAAGAGTATCGAACCAAATTCCGAAATTGACAACTGAAAATTGTCTAAAAGAATGAATTTACCAGGAGAGAATCAATATGTTGGAAGTAGGGAAAAAAGCCCCCAATTTTACAAGTGTCAACCAAAATGGAGAGAAAGTAAAACTAGCCGATCTAACAGGGAAAAATGGAGTCGTAGTTTATTTTTACCCAAGAGACATGACACCAGGTTGTACAACAGAAGCATGTGACTTCCGAGACAACTTTGCTCGTTTGAAAAAATTTGGTTACAATGTTGTAGGAATTTCAAAAGACAATCCCAAATCTCATACCAAGTTCATTGAAAAACAAGAACTCAATTTTGATCTCATCTCCGATGAATCAGGTGAAATTTGTGAAGCGTATGGTGTGTGGCGAGAAAAAGTATTTATGGGCCGCAAAGGATTGGGAATTGTTCGGTCCACCTTCCTACTTGACAGTTCCCTCAAAATAAAAAAAATCTATGACAGCGTGAAGGTTAAAGGACACGTTGAAGAAATCATCAAAGACATTCAGGAAATCCAAGGGAAATGAAAATCGAAATCTCTCCACTCCAAATCCAAATAGGAAACTTCAAATCTGGTTCCTTTTATAAGTTAATTCCTATTTTCCAAGAAGATGTAAAAGAGGAACTTGGGAAAAAATTCCCCACTCAAATTGAAACCAAAGTATTTTCTGGAGAACTGGGAAAAGAATTCCGAGATGAAGGGGATCAAACCATTTATCTTGGATTAGGTGAGAAAGAAAAATTAAATTTCAGAAAATTCATTTCTCATTTTTTTAAATATGGGGAAAAAATTCTGAATTATGATGGAATGGGATTAGAAATTCATATTCCAAAATCACTTTCGAAAAAATTCTCTGCGGATCGTATCGCCTATCAAATTGCAAATACACTTTTTATTGGAAGTTATCCAGTATCTGTATTACAAACAAAAAAGAAAGACAAAGAAAAAAAGAAAGTGGGAGCAGTTTTTTTAAAATTTGAAGACAAATCTGTTCTCAATTTAGCGGAAAGTGGACTTTCTAAAAGTAAAGTGGTCGCAAAACACGTAAATGGTGCGCGCCACATAGCTCATTTACCTGCCAATTACTTTACTCCCAATGACTTTGTTTCCAGAGCAAAAGAAATTGCAAAAGAATACAAACTGTCCGTAAAGGTTTGGGATGAAACTCAATTGAAAAAAGAAGGATTAGGTGGAATCCTCGCGGTTTCACGTGGTTCCGAACTCGAAGGCAAAATGGTGGTATTGGAATACAAACCGGCCAAGGCAAAAAAGAAATTCGCAATTGTTGGAAAAGGTCTCACCTTTGATACGGGTGGAATTTCTTTAAAACCACCAGGTGAGATGCACGAAATGAAGTATGATATGTGTGGGGCCGCTGCAACCATCCATGCAATTGGTGCCATAGCTGCCTTACAAATTCCCATCCATATCATTGCAGCCATCGGTGTAGCCGAAAACATGCCAGACGGAAAAGCAATCAAACCTGGTGATGTATATACAGCATATAACGGAACAACTGTGGAAGTCCAAAACACAGATGCCGAAGGAAGACTTGTGTTAGGTGATGTTTTATCCTATGTGTCCAAAAACTATAAACCAGATTATATGGTAGATTTGGCAACTCTCACGGGGGCAGTCATCATCGCTCTAGGCCATGAAGCAGCAGCCATTCTGACCAACTCCGATCCACTTAGAGAAGCATTATTCAAAGCATCTGAAGTTTCTGATGATCGTGTTTGGGAACTCCCTCTCTGGGACGAGTATGGCGAAGACCTAAAGTCAGACATTGCCGATCTTAAAAATATCACTGGTGGCGGAAAAGGTGCAGGGACAATTTCTGCAGGGATTTTCCTTTCTAAGTTTGTGGATGAATCCATCAATTGGGCACATATTGACATTGCAGGTGCCGCTTGGAGGAAGAAAAAATCTGGAACCCAATTCCATGGTCCAACTGGATATGGTGTGCGTTTGTTAGTTGACCTTGCACAAGAGTTGGCAAACAAATAAAAAGATAAAAACCAATCAAAATTGGTTAGAGAATCAAACGAATCCATAGTTCTCTAACCAATTTCGAACTTCCTATTCTACCCAACCCCACCTTAAACAAAAAAATAAATACGAAAACCCTTTCTTCCTTTGGTTTTGAATTCCATATCGCTGCACATTAGTTGCATTTAGGTGGTACCGATTGGTGTCCGTTATGTCACATAACTAGCGTTCTTTATTCCAAAAGACCAACTAACCAATAGAAGAAAATTGGAACATAAGGATACAAACTGTACCTTGTTTCCCTTAAATTGTGTTAGCCTATCGGATCTAGATTGATTCTCAATTCTGAAAAATACATTAGGACTTCTCCTTACAATTGACCACAAATCGTTTTTTCTTTTTTTAATGATTCTATCAAAAAGATTGCAGAAAGTTACGATGTATCCTTATTGTAAAAATCCATTCTATGCCAAGCAAACTCATGGACAACCACCAATTAACAAATGATAAACAAACGGACCAATCTTCACCAAAAGCTTCTTTTTTTGTTTTTGATGAATCCCTCTGTTTGAAAAATTTTTTAGGTCCATATTTTTTAAACGAAAAGATACGTTTTGAACCTGAACTCGGAAAAAACATTTCAGAGATAGAGTCTGAATTTGCCAATCGATGGGAAGAATCACTTAAAAAAGTAAGGGACGAAAATTTACCCGAAGAAGCAGAAATCCTTTTCAACCATCAAAAGATTCGCTCTCAAATTGCTCCTATCCCGATTGATACTAAAAACTATTATATTTTAAGTTTATTACTTCTAGAAGAATGTATCGTTTCTTCGTCAGATTTGGCTATGGAAGAACAGAACATAATCCATTACGAAGAATCACTCCACCGAGAAATCATTCGTATCTTTGATTGGAGAGAAGAAATAGAAGGAAAAACCATCTCTCGGGAATGGATGGAAACAGCCCTTCCAAACCTCAATACTTCCCTTATGCAAGGGTCAGGACTCGGAGCCCTAGTCACAACAGTAGGAACCATGGTCCGAAAGGCAAAACGAGAAGGAGACAATGTCATCATTCCTACTATGATCTTTGATATGTTAGAGGAAAACTTTAACAGTACAAAAAAACTAGTAAAAACACTTGCGGAAGCCCAACTCATCTTTGAAAACAAAACAAATACATACGAACAGGTCAATCTCCAAGAATTACATACTTTATTATTAGAAGAAGTGAGTGGACTTGTTGAAATGTTAGCGATCAAATCCCAACAAGTCCAAATCTCCAATTCAAAAAATGTTCAATCTATTTATGTAAACCTGAATAAATCTAATTTTAAACGGGTTGTTCGTGAATTGCTCATCAATGCAATGAAATATGGCACTGACCATTGTGTGATATATGTTTTAATCTTAATTGCGGGAGACCATCTCGTGATAAAGGTATTAAATCCACCTTTTGATTCTTCCATTCATACTTTAGATTTTACTAAATCGCAAGAAACGATTTTATTCCAACCATTTTACAGACATAATAAATATGTAGATGAAAGGTATTCTAAAGAAGAATTTGGGCTTGGGCTCGGGTTACCCATCATTAAAAAAATGGTTGAAGACATGGATGGAAAGGTATACTTTAACCTCCTTAAGTCCAATTTGTACGCTAAATCAAAAGAAGAGATTTCCGTATCTCTAGAATTTCCAATGAGTTCCAAACGTACGGTTACTGAAACCAACTGAAACATACTTTAATTTGATCCAAAATGAGGTCTCGAATATGAATACAAGTGAATTTGATTCACTGACTGATGATAATGATGATTTCGAAAACGAGGAAGATACTCTAGAAAATAGATTTTTAATCTTTTCACTAGCAGATAGAAGTTATGGAATCGAAATCAAATACATTACAGAAATTGTTGGTATGCAAAATATAACGGAAGTCCCGGATATGCCTTCGTTTATCAAGGGTGTCATCAACTTACGTGGAAAAGTCATTGCACTTATCGATGTCCGTGACAGATTCCGAATGGAAAACGTAGGTTATGATGACAAAACCTGTATCATCATCCTGAATTTCAAAAACCAACTTGTGGGTCTCATTGTAGACACTGTCAAAGAAGTGATCCGCATCAATTCTCAAAATATTGAAGAAGCACCAAAGTTTGGTGAGTCTGAAAATAATCGGTTTGTCCAATCCATCGCAAAAATCAACGAAGACGTAAAGGTTTTACTCAACATCGAAAACCTTCTGAAAGACGAAGACAAACTCGCGTTAGACAACGCTCTTGCAATTAAAAATCAATAAAGGAATACTGAGATGAAATATTTAAATAACATGAAAGTGAAATCAAAATTAATTTTGGGTTTCGCAATACTTATCTTCCTTATCGGAACGAACACATTTGTCGGTATTAATAGTATCAATGATTTAAACCAAAGCCTAAATGACATTGTTAACATACATGCTGAAAAACGAAGGTTAGCCAATAAGATTAATTTGAAGTTTTTATGGATGATCCGAGAGGAGAAAAATTTAATTTTATCCATTACCCAAGCTGATACGGAAAAAAGACTCACCAACCGAAACAAATATCGCACAGAATTTTTAGAAGCTTCCAAAGAATTGGAAGTTTTAATGAAATCCAAAGACGAAAAAGAAAAATTTGAAACATTTCGTAACACTGAGATTGAATTTGAAAAACAATACGAAATTACAAAATCATTTGCATTAAATAAAAAACCAAGCGAAGCCCAACTCAATTCATCTACGGTTGGCCGAGCGGCAGCCAATGCGATTGATAAAATACTTTCAGATATAGTTGAAGATTCGACTGCGAAAATGGCAGAGGCTGTCAAAGAAGCGAACGCAACTTATAGATCAATTTTTATCTTTTTATTATCATTGTTTGCAGGTTCTGTCATCATTGCAGTTTTAGTCGCAACTTGGATCATCTATGGGGTTTCTAAATCACTCAATGCAGCGATGGAAATTGTGGGAATGGTAACAGTTGCTTCGGAACAAGTTTCTTCCACTGCCTTTTCCTTAAGCCAAGGAGCAAGCGAACAAGCAGCATCGGTAGAAGAAACCACAGCTTCCATTGAGGAAATGTCTGCCTCCGTCACACAAAATGCTGAATCCGCGTATGAAACCAATACCATCGCTGGTAAATCCGCAAGTGAAGCTTCTATTGGCCAAGAGTCTGTTTTAAAAACTCTAGAGGCGATGAAAAATATTTCATCTCGCATCAAAATTATTGAAGAAATTGCTTACCAGACCAACTTACTTGCGTTAAACGCAGCGATTGAAGCGGCCCGTGCAGGGAAACATGGAAAAGGATTTGCTGTCGTTGCGGATGAAGTTCGTAAACTAGCAGAAAGAAGCCAAGTGGCAGCACAAGAAATCAACCAACTGTCAACCAATAGTGTTTCCCTTGCTGCAGAGGCTGGAAGAATTATCGAACAAATTGTACCAAGCATCAATCGGACGGCGGAACTAGTTTCTGGCATTGCTGTGTCCTCAAAAGAACAATCTGCCGGTATCTCTCAAATTTCAATGGCAATGACTCAAATGGACCAAACCACACAAGTCTCGGCATCAGCTTCTGAAGAATTGGCGGCAACTTCCAATGAACTCAAAGAACAAGCGACTCATTTGATGGAAATAATGGAATCTTTGGTAAAACTAAATACCAGACAAATCACTAACCAAAAAAAAATGAATTCAGCTGAATTAAAGAACATTGCTAGTGAATTTGGAAAAAATTCCAAACTGTCTTTTGGAAATTCCAATGGAGGAAAATCAAAATCACAACCTGTTCCAAAACACGATTCCGAACAACTGACTGAAAAATTTTAATCATTCCCATGAATAGAGAAGATCTCTTACTCGGATTCATCCAAGAAGGATTTGAATTGATCGAGGATTGTGAAAACGCAATCCTCGCTATCGAAGAAATCCAACAATCGGATGGAAATTTTGATGAAGAACTAATGAACAATTTGTTTCGTTCTGTTCATACGTTCAAAGGATCATCTGGATTACTTAAATTAGAAACACTTGTTAAGTTGACGCATGAAGCCGAAACATTGATGGATCTTTTACGCAATCAAAAGCGAATACCATCACAAGATTTAACACAAGTTTTGATTGATACATTTGATCGAATGCGTGATTTACTTTCAAAGGTTGAAAATTTAAAAGGAAATCCAGAAATGGACTCTCCTACTGAACTCCAAATTCAGGCCTTACAATCTGAAATCAAAAAATTACAATTGAAAGAGGAAGACGATCCTTCCGAGGTAACACCCAAAAAAGACAAAAATGTTTATGAAATTTTTGGGGAAGAAGAAGAATTAAAAGAATCAAGTGCGAAATCAAAATCAAAAGTGTATGAGATTTTTGAAGATAGTGAGCCAGAACAAATAAAAAATTCTACACGTTTTGAAATCTTTGAAAACACACCAAAAGAAAATATTTCTAAAAATAATAATATCAATCCCCAAATTGAAAGGATTACAGAAACAAACAAATTTGGTAGTTCAAATATTCGAAAAGAAATAAAAGTCGCCAATGATAAGTTAGATTCTCTTTTAGATTTAGTTGGAGAACTTGTCATAGCCGAATCCAATGTCACACAACACCCAACAATCAAATCGATTCGGAATGAAAGTTTGAATTCAGCTCTGACTCGTTTTCATAAAATCCTCTTAGATTTACAAGAGGTAGCTTTTTCAACAAGGATGATCCCTATTTCTGGAGTGTTTCAAAAAATGTCACGACTTGTGCGTGACCTACAAAAACAATCTGGCAAAAAAGTCCTTTTGCATATCAAAGGAGAAGATACTGAAATAGATAAAACCATTGTTGATTTAATCGCTGATCCTATTGTTCACATTTTAAGAAACTCAATAGACCATGGTTTAGAAACACCTGAAGAAAGAATCCAAAGTAACAAATCTGATACTGGGAATATTTTCCTAAGCGCAAGGCAATCCGTAAACGAAGTATGGGTCATGATCCGTGACGATGGGAAAGGTTTGGATCGAAACAAAATTTTAGAAAAGGCAAAATCGAATGGTTTGGTGTCAGGTGATACAACAACATTCACTGACCAAGAAGTCTTTAACTTAATTTTCCATCCTGGTTTATCAACTGCCAAGGTTGTGTCTGATATCTCTGGTCGCGGAGTTGGAATGGACATAGTTCGACAAAACATTGTTAAACTAGGCGGAAAAATTGAAATTCATAGCCGATATGGTGAAGGAACAACGTTTGTACTTCGAATTCCATTATCACTTGGAATCATGGAAGGAACAGTTGTTAGAATTGGACAAAAATTTTTCACAATCCAAACAATCGAATTACGCGAATTTGTAAGTTTACGAGATAAAAAAGAAATAGAACTAGATGAAGGCCAAAAGGTACTCGATATACGAGGAACGTTCATTCCAATATTTGACATCAATAATATCTTAAATCACAAAGAACATATCTTATATGATAATCTTGATCCTCTAATGATTATTTTAGAATACGAAAAAAAATTAATCGGTATCCGCGTGGATGAAATCATTGGTAATCAAAACGTTGTGATCAAACCACTTATGGGAATCATGGAAAATGCACAAGGTGTCAATGGTTTCACAATTTTAGGTAATGGAAATGTAAGCTTAATATTAGACGTAAAATCAATATTCAGCAAATTAGAGTTAGTTGGAATTTCATGATCAAACTTTTGATTGTTGATGATCAAAACATAGTTAGAAATGTGCTTTCTGATACTTTCAAAGATGATCCTACCATACAAGTAGTTGGTACTGCAGCCAATGCAAATGAAGCTCAGAAACTTGTTGAATCCCTTCGACCCGATGTCATAAGTTTGGACGTAGTAATGCCAGGTATGAGTGGAATCGAATTTTTAAATTGGCTTATGCCTAAATATCCTACTCCAGTCATTATGTTGAGTACGTATACTCAATCAGGTGCGGATGCAACGGTTGCGGCACTCTCCAATGGAGCTGTTGATTTTGTTCAAAAACCAGATGGGAGTGAAGATGATTTTTTACGTATGTTAAAAGAACTTACATCTAAAATCAAAAAATATGGAACGGAACTCAAACTTCAAAAACAAACATTATTTGTTAAATCTTCTAAACTCAAATTTAATGAAGAAAAAAATACAAAATACAAAATCATCGCAATTGGTGCTTCCACAGGTGGAACACAAGCAATTGATTATATCCTAGGCCGATTTCCAACTAACTTACCTCCAATTGTAATTGTCCAACATATGCCAGAATACTTCACAAGTTTGTTTGCAATGCGGCTTAAAACGACGAGTGGATTAAATGTAATTGAAGCATCAAATGGAGATATTTTAGAAAATGGTGGTGTGTATTTAGCACCCGGTGACAAACATCTACTCGTTAGGCGACTGGCGGGAAAAATGTATATTGAGTTAGAGACTTTTGAAAAAGTATCGGGGCATAGGCCATCTGTTGACGTCATGTTCGACTCGATTGCAAAAGGTAAAATGGGAAACCATTGTATAGGAATCATATTAACTGGCATGGGGCGTGATGGTGCAAATGGTATCAAAAATATACGAACCACAGGTGGATATACCATAGGACAAGATGAAAAATCTTCCGTTGTTTATGGTATGCCAAAAGAAGCATTTCAATTAGGTGGAGTGAACCAACAATCTTCTTTAATTGATATTCCTCAGAAAATCATTCAAATTTTGGAAACTTAAAAAAGGAGTCTATTATGGCTAAAAAAATATTATTATGTGACGATGCTCCAACAGCTCTTAAGCTAATGGAACTTATTCTTTCTGGTGAAGGTTATGAAATTTTCAAAGCTGAAAATGCAGAACAAGCAATGTTATCCTTGGAAGCAAATGGTCCATTTGATGGTTGTGTATTTGATATAAACATGCCTGGTAAAAATGGTATCGAATTATCAAGAGACTATTTGTCTCATCCTAAAGGACAAGGTGGAAAGATTTTAATCGTATCAACTGAATCTAGCGATCATTTGAGACAAGCAGGAAAGGATGTAGGTGTTAAAGCATGGATCGTAAAACCATTCGAAGATGAAGATTTGATAGAAGTATTAAAAAAAATCATTGGTTGAAAGTATATACTGAAGTTTTTTTTAACATTCTCTCTTTCACTTTCGTTTCAAAGTGTTTTTCTTGTACTGAAATATCTGCAATTGATTGTGGATGTAATTTTGTAATATAAACATCAAATGAATCTGTGTGAAAGGAGAGTTTACGATACAATTCTCCTCCAATATCTTGGCTCACAATTGGAATTTTTTCAAAGGAAAGATACGATTGCACAAATAAAATATTTTTAGGGCCCGCTGTGAAATTGGGAAATAATGAAGATTGGGTACCACCAAAGATTTTTGCTTTTAATTCATTACGTGGAATTTGTTTTTTCACAAAATAAGAAATCAAATGTTCCATTGAGTTTTCACCATATCGTAAACTCTTCTTTTCTTCTTTTATATCAGTAACCTTAGGCAACAAAATATGATTGATTGCGGAATATTTCGTTTGTTCATGAAAAAGACATACAGAAACGCAAGAACCCAAGATTGTTTTAATCTGGTGATTTCCATTGGAAAAAAATGTTTCTCCAATATTCAAATAAACTACAGATTTCTCCTGTAACACGGTCATGATAATTGATTCTCTAGTTATATTTACGATTCATAATTCAACTTTACGACACTTGGATTCTAAAAAAAACGTTAGTTTAAGTTTTAGCCAATATCATTTTATTTACTTTATACATTAGTATCACTGTACAAACAATCGCTGATGCAACAACATATCCCAAAACTTCATAACGTTCTAAATAACCACTTGGAGTTTGGATTACAATAAGTCCTGCGATAGAAGCAGCGATTCCACCTGATATCTGTTGTATGGAAGAACTGATAGCCATAAAAGCTCCTCTATCATGAAGCTCTGGGACTGCAGAATTCATTGCATTTGCTGATATCATACGTGCCGCAATAAAAACAAAAAGTAGAGAATTTAATACAATGACGGTAGGCAGAGGAGTTACCTTTAATCTTGTAAAATATATTATTATAACTGCAGCAATTGTGGAAGCAACAAAAAACATATTGTATTTTCCTATAGCATCACTCAATTTTCCCATGATTGGACCACCTAACATAGAAACAAAACCAGTGACCATATAGATAAATGGTAAATCTTCTAGTTTGACTCCTAAATTATGAACAGAAAAAGCAGAACCAAATGGCATTAACATAAAACCACCGGTTGCCATTAATGTAGTTGCTATAAAGGCAGGGATGTATTTTGGATCTGTTAGAGTAGCGATTAAATGATGGAATGCACGTGTGTCTATTTTGTTATCTAAATGTTTATTTACGGGTTTTAGAAAAAAGAAAATAAAAAACCCAACCACTCCACTCACACCAGCAATCATAAGAAATGGCGATTGCCAACCCCAAATATTGGATATATAAATTCCAATAGGAAGTCCAAACACCTGACTTGCTGCAAAAGCAGTCATGATAAAACCCATCACCCTTCCTCTAACTTGCAAAGGAAATAAATCGGCGACGATGGCAAAGGAGATAGAAGATAAAACTCCTGCAAACATCCCTGTTAGTATTCTTACAAATAATAAAAATTCATAACGAATGGCAATGCCACATAAAAATGTTGCGATCACAAATCCGACATAAAAAAAGAGAAGTAACTTTTTACGATCAAAACGGTCTGCAAAACCAGCAGCTAACAATCCCGAAATCCCCGCACTAAATGCATAAGCGGATACCACATATCCGAATTTTTCAGTTGGAATTTGTAACTCTTGCATTACGAGGACACCAAGAGGAGACAAAATCATAAAATCCAATACAACAGTAAATTGCAAAAATGCAAGTAAGCCAACTACGAAAAAATGGTAGGGTGTAAATTTGAAATCCATAGTGTCTGATAACCTATATTTAGTAAGAGAGAAAAATAACGCAGATTTAATGATACTTAAAAAAATAGTTTAGATTATGTTTTCACATCTAGTTCTAAAATTTCCCTTAATTTCACAACCTGCGGGTGTTCAGGTGTAATCGTCGCTAATCGATAAAAAATCTTTTTAGCCCTATCTAGATTTCCTATAAGACGATAACATTCAACTAAATTGATTAAGTTACGGCTGTGTTTTGGATCTCTTGCACGTAACCTTTCTCCGATCTCAATTGCCTTTTTTATATTTTTTGACTTACGGTAAGCAAAACTGAGTTGGAGTAATATTTCATTATCGGTGACAAAAAAAGGAAATATTGATTCCAATGATTCCACAGCGACATCAAATTTTTTCAATAACAATGAAATTCTAGATTTTTCTCGGATTAAATTAATTCTGATATCATCACTCAAAGATTCATTTGATAATAAATATTCTATGTTTTGAAAAGCCTCTTCCCCATTTCCTAGATCAAATAACGATTTAACTTTTGCATATAAGTAGTCATCCGAAGATAAATTTGAAAGTGTGTCTTTTGATACTCGTTTGAAAGAACCAAGCCACTCGATCCTAAGCAAGGTAAGGTCATCAGAAAAAGCACCAACATCCAATAAATTATCAACTAATAATCCTAAGTTACCTTTTGATTTTTCAACCACTTCTAAAAATTTTGTTTCGTCCTCATTGATGAGTCGATTTCCATCACCACTTTCTTTTAACACTAAATCATCACGACCGTCGGAACCTATGAATAAAATATCTCCATTTTCTAAAGGGAAGATTCGGACTCGCACATCTCCATCCATTCCTTTTGTTCCAATTTTTCTAAGTTCTAATTCCTCTTCAATAAAGGATGCGACTCCATCACGATATAATACAGTCCACGGATGTTCTGCATTGAGATAATACAATACACCAGTATCTTCTTCGACAAGACCTAACACAACTGATACGAGCATTGAGCCATCAAAAGATTCAAAAATTGTTTGAAGTTCGTAAAAACATTCTTTGATCCAACGTTCGGGTGATTTGTTTTGGTTTTCCAAAATCATCTGTGTACGTTTGATAAAAGATAAAAATACAACACCAAGGACAAGCGCACCACCAGCACCTTGGATAGATTTTCCCATCGCATCTCCGTTGATAAAAACTAAATACGATTTTCCATTCAAAGTGATACTATCACTGATGATGATATCACCACCGATTTCTCTTTTTTTTCCACGAAACTCAAATTCTTTTTTTTGTTTTATATATGCTTGTAGTAAAACTTTTGTAGATTCCACTTTTGTTTGGCTCAAGGGATCAAGTAGTAGAGATGTTAAAAAATAATCTCCATCTTGTTGGACTTTAAGCTCCTGTACTTTCGTTAACGTATTTTGTAATTCGTTCGTCCTTTCCTCTACCTTCTTCTCTAAACTTAAATTGAGTTCTTCAACTTGCCTATGAACTCGTAAAAATCGATTTGCCAACACCACTGCAATCCCTAAAACAAATACAATAAACCCGAATCGCAATAAGTTTAGATTTTGGATTGGCAACATACCCGAAGCACCTAATATATCCCAAGTTCCCGCACCAAGTAAAAACAATACACCAACTAGCAATCGTTTTGCGTCCTTATTGTTTGCACGAACAGCTGAAACAATCAAATAGAGGATCATAATTCCGAAAAACAAAACGGAAATCTGCCAAATTCGTAACAAAATAACGGAAGTAGCTCTGTTTACAAAAAGTTGGCTAATGGCCAACAAAAAACTAAATACAAAATAAACTTTTGAAATTTTACTAATTTTTGAACGAAAAAATACATCTGTGAACAGCAACAACCAAACAGGAGTTAAGAATATTACAAAATATTCTATTTTGGTTTGTGTAAATGGCTCTAGACCCAAGGAATAAACACCTTGTGATCGAAAAATCATATAAATAGCTAGGAAAATGGAAAACAATGCATAATATAAATTATATATCTCTTGTTTGCGTTTCCAATAAAACAATCCATGATAGATTCCTACAAATATATATAAAAACAATAACATGTATGTTTCATATTCATCCTGAATGTTTAAATGTTCGGAGGCAAGATTGATATTGGCAGGAAAATCGTTAAAAAGTTTATAAACATTCAACTCCTCTCCTTCTTCAGCAGCGATAAGTATCCTAATCTGGTTTTGTCCCATATTCAAAAGACTTCTCTTGATTCTAACAAGTATATGGCGACGATAACCACTTTTTTCAATTTTATCTTCTTTTATGTGGCCGTTTGCGGTAAGAAGTGTTTGGTTTAGATAAATTTCATAATAGTTTGAGATATAAGGAATATGAAGGCTAAACGCATCATCATCTGCTTTTTGAAAATCAGATTGGGACAACAAAAAAGATTTTGCCATTGTCACTTTACGAAGTTTGTTTTTCTCCCATTCAAATTGAGTGAGAATGTTTGCAAGTGGTAAAGATTCTAATGTTTTCCAGTGTTTACTATTTGGATTTTCAGAAGTAACAAATCCTTTGGTGACATACCAATTTTTAGATAAATCAATCGGAAGAGCAGCGATAGAGCCTGATAATATTACTAAACATAAAATTACATAAATAATTCTTTTCATATTGGATGTAAGTGAAATTCTAAATTTGTATTAAATGTATCTTCAAACAAATCCTTTTTTTCGGACACAGACCAAATTTCTAAATTTGGATCTACCCCTTTCTTAAAATATAACCTGCAGTTCACTTTTCCTTTTTCCAAAACAGCATCCAATCGTTCAATGATGGATTTTTCAGAACGATCCAATCCATCTCCGATTCGTAAAAAAGATGCTAACTTCCGAACCAAAAGTTGGTCTTCTGGTCGAAGGTTTTTAAACTCTTCATGTTTTCCTTTGGGTCCACCTTTTCTATGGTAACGAGCAAGTAGTGCGATGATTTCAATTTCTGAATTAGAAAAACCAACCATAGCTTCTGAGTTACGAATGATATAATAACTATGTTTGTGATAGTTATGATGAGAAATACAAAGTCCCACTTGGTGGAGGTAACAAGCCGTTTCCAAATAATCACGTTCTAAATTCCCAAGACCATGTAATTCCTTTAAATCATCAAACAACTGCAAGGTGAGTTTTGCAACAGCTTCGGCATGTTGTTTCCCTTGTGGGTAAAGGTTCGCAACGGTTTTGATCGCTTTTTCACGAATGTTATCTAGTCTCGGTAGTGAGGTATCAGTTTGTCTGTACCAAGATTCAATTGTATCATAGACAATCCCTTCCCGAAGGGCAAAATCACTCACGGTAAATGAGGGAGCTTTGATCCTTTGTAATACTTCGTCCAAAACCAAAATCCCACCCACGATGATATCACCTCGTTTGGCATCAAGTCCTGGGATTTTTAATCTTTTTTTGATGCTTTCGGCATCTAATACTTGTTTGCGGATCTCTTTGAAAGCATCCATTGGAATCTCAGTTCCATTTAACCGTTCTCGTTTTTCCCCTTTTTTTTCGAGAACCATGGAGGTCACTGAAGTGATAGTGCCCGAACTTCCCACCACCATAAAGGGTTTCCAAGTTTCAATTTGCGGTAAAAAAGCTGATAAAACAGATTCAATGTGAATCCTACATTTTTGCAAATCAGTTGCCGAAAGTGGATCTTTTTTTAAGTATTTCTCTGTTAAGCGAATGGCACCTAACTTCATGCTGGTGGAAAAAAGGATTTCGCCTTTTTCTCCGATTAGAAGTTCCGTACTCCCTCCTCCAATGTCTATGAGAAGGATTCGTTTTTCATATACCGGAAGGCCCTGTAAAATCCCTAAATAAATCAGGCGTGCTTCTTCGTTACCTGAAATGACTTGGATTTGGATGCCCGTTTCCTTCTCAGCCCTATCGAGAAAAATCTGTCGGTTTTCAGCTTCTCTAAGTGCACTTGTGGCAACTGCTCGGATTTCTGCTTTGTAACTGTCGGCAAGGGTTTTGAATCGTTTTAAACAAGCAAGACCCCGGTCCATTGCCTCGTTTGTGATGACCGCATAATCACTGCTACCACTCCCTAAGCGAACCGATTCCTTTTCTTTCGTAAGGTATTCGAGTGTACCGTCCGGTCTTAGTTTTACGACAACGATGTGGAAGGAATTAGTGCCCAAATCAATGGCAGCAAGGATCTTTTCCGTGCGAAATGCCTGGTTTGGTTTGCGTAAGATTTGTGAGAAAGGAAGCATTTTGTATCTAACTAGCCTATCGAAAATTTTTACGGTTGAAAGCAAAAACCAGCCGAAAATTATGGGGAACGGGTAGAATTGTAAAGTTTTGGTGTTAACCCACCATAAATTCCCCCCTTCGTACTTCTTTCACAGGATCTGATATGATATTTGATAATCTTTATGGACTTTTCTCAAACGATATGGGAATCGATTTGGGAACCGCGAACACCCTCGTGCATGTGAAAGGACAAGGGATCGTCCTATCAGAACCGTCGGTCGTGGCAGTCCAAGCCTCAACTGGTCGAGTCCTTGCCGTGGGACAAGAAGCAAAACGAATGCTAGGAAGGACTCCTGGTGACATCGTTGCCATCCGCCCTATGAAAGACGGGGTCATCGCTGACTTCGAAACTGTGGAAAAGATGATCCGTTACTTCATCGCAAAAGTCCACAACCGCACTACATTTGTAAAACCGCGCATCGTCATCGGGGTTCCTTCGGGAATTACCGAAGTGGAAAGACGTGCTGTTCGTGAGTCCGCTGAACAAGCCGGTGCCCGCGAAATTTTTCTCATCGAAGAAGCGCTTGCCGCTGCCATCGGTGCCAACATCCCTATCCATGAACCAGCAGGGAACATGATTGTGGATATCGGCGGGGGAACCACAGAAATCGCAGTGATCTCTCTCGGTGGTATGGTAATCGCTGAGTCCATCCGAACTGGTGGTGACGAATTTGATGAAGCCATTGTGAAATACCTCCGTAACCAATACAACCTAGTCGTTGGAGAAAGAACGGCAGAGGACATTAAACTTACCATCGGAAATGCATTCGCAGACAAACGTGTCGACACGATGGAAGTCAAAGGCCGTGATGCCATCTCTGGTCTCCCACGTACCCTCGAACTTGATTCCAACGAAATCCGTAAAGCCCTCAAAGAACCAACAGACGAAATCCTAGACGGGATCAAATCGGTTCTCGAGCGCACTCCTCCAGAACTGGCAGCCGACATCGTGGAACGAGGGATCGTTCTCACAGGTGGTGGTTGCCTCCTCCGTGGTCTCGAACACTACCTCACCAAAGAAACAGGTGTTCCGGTCTTCCGTGCGGAAAACCCACTGACTTGTGTGGTTCTTGGAACAGGGCGTTACTTGGATGAGTTGAAATACATCAAACCAGGAATCCGATAAACTTCGGTTACATGGGTATGTGAAAAAGGGGAACTGGTGTTCCCCTTTTTTTTTGGGGCGCACATTTCCGGCTATCCGCTGCAATCTTTGCATTCGCAAAGGATTTCCGCTTCTATCCGGGGCGCGGGGTTTCTTGGTGGAAAAATACTAGAATTTTGAATTAAAAAAAATATATAAAAATATCAACATTCAAAGATGAATTTGGAACCGGAATCTTGATTCAAAATATCACTGCCATTCTCAACTAACAAAGTTCCACAATTTTAGAAATGGAAAAAATGCTGGTTTCCTTTTTATCATACATTATATACAATTTGGTTTTTTGATCACTCCCCATTTGCTACCCAAAAGAACCGAAGCAAATCCATTTTCGAATTCTCTCACAGAATCAAACTGCGGTTTGATGATGATTTTGCCTGTTTTATCAATATAACCATATTTGCCACCTTTCTCAACTTGAACTGCAGCTAGGCCGTCCTGAAATCTCTTGATTGAAAAGTAATTTGATTCGATCGCTGTATTTCCGACTTTGTCGATAAATAAACTTTTGCCATTGATAGAAGCAACAGCGAGACCTTCGTTGAAATAATAACCAACATAAAGAAAAGGTTGGATGATATATGATCCAGTTTTATTGATGTAACCCGTCTTACCATTAAAACCCTCTTTCACTGGTGCAAGACCTTCGCTGAATAGAATCGAATCATGGAACGTAGGTTCAATTACAAACTTTCCTGTTTTGTCTATAAGGCCATATTTTTCGTCTAGTTTGATAGAAGCCAATCCCTCCTCAAAATCGGTTACCTTATCAAATTTTGGTTCTATAACAATCTTTCCAGTTTTATCGATAAAACCAAACTTACCCTCATCTTCTAACTCAGGTACCGCTCCAACAGAAAACGATGCCAACCCTTCTACAAAATCACGAACATCTTCGAACTGTGGTTGGATTACGATTTTCCCAGTCTTGTCAATGAATCCCCAATAACCATCTATCAAAACTGCAGCGAGTCCTTCATGAAATTCACTAACTTCATCAAACTTTTGATTAATAACTAATTTATAAGTGTTATCGATAAAGCCAAATTTACCTTGGCTTTTCACAGCTGCAAGTCCCTCACTAAAAGACCGTGCCGATTCAAACTTTGGTTGGATTACCAATTTACCTGATTTATCTATATAGCCATATTTTTCATTGAGTGAAATGACAGCTAAACCTTCGCTAAAATCACTCACTCCATCAAACCATTGGTCCGTGATAAGACGATTAGAAGTGTCAATGAAAGATTTTTTCCAATTTAGTTGAACTTCTGCAAAACCCTCGTGAAAAGGGCGAATATAATCGAACTGCAACAAAACTGTTTCTTCTCCTAATCTGATTGTTAAAATTTTTTGACCATTCACAATAGTATAACTTTGCGAATATTCGATAGGGCAGTTTAGTTGAACGTTGTCTTGTTTTTGATTGATTAAACTTTTAAAACCAATGCACTCATTTAGTACCAGAATTAAGACAAAATAGAGTCGTTTCATATAATCAATTAGATTCGAACAAAATGAAACTAAACAGATTGGATGTAAGGTAAACATAAATTAAAATGATCACATAAAGTTTTGAAGAAAAATCTGAACTATGTCTCATTTTTGCTGTACTTTTGAATTGGGGCATTCTATCATTTGAATTCTAGAGGAAAGACAAAAGATTTTGAGTGCTTTAGAAAAGGCATTTTTGTCAAATGGTGAAAGTATGGCTGATATTCTAAAAGATGCAAGTCCTGAGTCTCTAAAGGCAGGAGAACGATTTATCCAAAGGATTAAATCTGGCGTTATCAAAAAGAATACCCTACCTAATAAATCTGAAGATTATCCATTAGAAAAGGCATCAGACAATTACAAAGCCTACCTCGACTCTGATGATTTTGCTCATTTAATCAATAAAAAAAAATAGAATCAATTTCTTAGCATGTCCGAAGCAAACTATGAGTATTTAATCGAAAGTTTCGGCGAAGAAAAAATCTTAAATAGATTTGTTTTTATACGTGATAGAGCCATTGATTTTCTGAATCGTATTTGTAGAGACCACGAAATCAATTTTCATGATTATTTCTTTGTAAGTGACGAACTGATCGAAGAAGCAGTGATAGATTATTTTGCTGATTTAGTTCGCCTAAAAGACTTCCATGATATTGAGAAGGCCCAACCTCAAAAAGTGGCAGCATACACTTCTTATTGGATCTTTAGAAGAAAACCTATTCAACTGAAAAAACCAATCGAAGACGAATTACTAATTAGTTTTCCAAATATAAAATTTCTCAATGAATCTTTCGCCTACACTTTACTCATCAATCTCGTTTTTGATGAACGAAAGAGAATCAATGACTCAAATCCTAGATATGGAATTTTCAGAGATTTAATCTTGTATAATTTTCAATACAGACAACTGAATTCACAAATCTTAGAATTGGTAATTGTTGCTCTTAGCACGAATCCAAATAAAGAATTCCTAAGTGAAAACGATCATCCGATTCCGGGCGACTGATTGATTTTTAATATTTAATCCCCCTTCCCCCGCACCAGGGATTGCAGTGGAAATCCTTTCACGTTAGTGAAAAGATTGGAACGGAAAGCCCGGTCGCGAACACAAAAAAACTGAGCTTAAAATAAAGATTGCGAGGTGCCCCACTACCTCACCAAAGAAACAGGTGTTCCTGTGTTCCGTGCGGAAAACCCACTCACTTGTGTGGTTCTTGGAACAGGACGTTACTTGGATGAGTTGAAATACATCAAACCAGGAATCAGGTAATTTCGCCTTATTGCTATTAATGGTCGTTTCGGTCGCTTAAGTAGCGAAGCGTATCGATACGACCGAAATCAGAAAAGACTTTTATACGCTGTTATATGCAGTTCAAAAACTTAATTACATTTTATTCAATATGTTTGTTTTTAATCAATATTGAATCCAACTTATCTATCGGGACATTAATTACTCTATTTGTTTTATAAAGAAATCGACATCCTTGTTTTTGATATCTTCTATAGATTTAATTTTAAGATGACGGCGAAATTTTCCAGTTCCTTCCAGTAGTTTTTTTGGGTCTTTCATTAAAAATCCTTTTCCAAACTCAAAAGAAATATGATTTTTGCTTAAAAAAATGCCTCCAAAATCCTCAACCAATGAGAACATGATTCCACCATACATAATCCTTTCAATGGTTTTTGGATAAGCTTTAAAAACTAATTCACGTAATTTCTGAAGGATTTTAAATTGACCTTCATTTTTGATTTTGATTTCATCTAGAAAATACTGAACTTTTTCATCATTTGATTTTTTCAATACTTACTCCTAAATTTTATTTAATTATCTTTTCTCTACTATTTTAAAGTTGTAAAACAAAGTTGAGCTTTATTTTATTTTTCAACCGAATTGTACAGTTCTATTAAAAAACGGTTTATATCTCGAACGGTTTGAATTCTGATTTTGCAATCTAAATTTCATTATACTTTGCTACATCATAAGAGGCAAAAGCTAGAACAGTCTGTCCAGTCTCTAAGTCCGCAAAATCACTTTCTGGTGTAATGAATTTTTGAATTTCGCATAACGAACTAAACTAACCGACGCAGACTGGCTCCGAGTCCTAGGACGGGAAGTTCGACTGGCTCGGCGCATGCGTTAGCAAGAGGAGTGCACAAGAAGCCTATCTATTGGAGACCGAGCGAGGGCTCAAGTCCTGAAGCGTAGCGATAAGACACCGTTATACGCAGTTTTGCATTAATTAATGTTACGTAAAGCCTGACAAAGTTCATTTCCGAGCAATTTTCCGAAATTGAAATTATCTTCAATCTCTTTATTGGTCAAAGTTGGTGCAGTATTTTCAACAGTTTCTATGAATTCAAAATTGATAATTGGATTGGTAATAGAATAATGATATAGATTGTAGTTATGTAACTTCCTCAAATTGCTTATTGAAGCAGAATTTTTGGATAAAATATCCGAATTACTAAAATCGTGTTCAACGTTCTCTTCATCATCTAAAATTAGATGCAGATCGATTCGCATGGGTTTATTCCCTTTATAATTATCAGAAAGAATTTGTAGTGATTCTGAAGATCTATTTAGGAATTTAGAAAAACCCACGTATTTTGCTATTCGTTTATTTTCGATATTACAGTTTTTTAAAGATACAATAACTCCAAAATAAAATTTCCCATTAACTTCTTTGTTTTTCCAATTTGATTTTTGATCTAAGTGTATAACGTATTCATTATACTTTTTATCAATTTTCTTCAAGTAATTTGTATTTATTTTTTTAAAAGTATGAGAAGTAAAATGACAACTTGAGAGACTTATTAGGTAAATGATTATGAGGTTTCTATTCATTTTGGATTTGAGATTTGCAAAATTTCGTATAACGAACCAGTAAACGTTATGTTTCTAACTCATTTTAATTGAAACAAACAACTAAATTGAAGTTTTAAACGTAAGTCAACTTATATCAATTATAAAAGATTTACTTTAAGAGAATATGATAGTTAGGGAATCGTTTCTCATCAACTGAGAAATCGACTCCAAAAAAAACAGCAGGTGAATTCATCAAAAAAATACTTTTAGAAACAAATTAGAGTTTACGGAAAATATTTTTTTAGTTAGCTCTTGTTATGTACCTGAGGATTTTAATCTGTTCCAGGCTATGCGAAAATAAAATTTTATTGGCAAGTTTTTTCAAGAAAAAAATACTCGATAACTTCAATTAAACGGAATTCGAAATTTACTAATATTTTTTTTAAACGGTGTTAACTAAAATAGATTCTTTAACTTTTGGATAAAAAATGGCGACGCAAACAAAAAATGGAAATTCAAATTTAACTAAAACATTGAAATTGAAGGCTACCATCTATTGGTCTTCGGGAATCTTGGCGATTTCGACTTTTTTTCTGATTATCAAAGGAATTGATGAGAAAGGAACATCTGCATTAGATTATTATTATATTTTGTTTTTCTTTATTTATCAAAATCTGAGTATGTTTTTTCCAAATTATATGTTAGTTTCTGGTAAATGGAATCTTTCAAAATGGATAAAATATATTTTCATATTTTATGGTGTCCCTTTTAGTTTGTGGACTGCATTTTTTGGTTCGATTTCTAAAGATTACTTTTTTGTTGCATTAAGTCCTTTATTAGCTGGATCCTTTTTATTGATAGGGACTGTTTCTAGAATTTATATTTTTTATTACGGTTTAATTGCTGCCATCACCTACCCACTTTTTCTTTTCATCAATGGTCGATCAGAATTTCTCCAGAACGTAACACCTCCTTTGGTCACTTCTTTAATGCTCATACTGTATTTTTATTATCTTTTCCTAATGTCCAAGGATATTGAAGCAAAGAATTATAAGATTCGCCGGTTGCTAATTGGAAGTCGAAGAGATAAGAGAAAAATTAATGAGGAAATGGCAAAGTCAGATAAACTTCTACTAAACGTACTACCAAAAGAAGTAGCAGAGGAATTAAAAGCAAACGGTAGTGCAGAACCAAAGAGTTACAATTCAGTTTCTGTTATGTTCACCGATTTTGTCGGATTCACGGAAATCGCAGAAAGTATGGAAGCTTCTAGTCTTGTCAAAGAACTAGATTTTTGTTTTTCGTATTTCGATTCGGTTACGAAAAAACATAATTTAGAAAAAATCAAAACGATTGGAGATTCTTATATGATATGTTCTGGAATTCCAAAAGTTAACAACACACATCCTATAGATACTGTACTTGCTGCATTAGAAATTCAATCATTCATGAAAGATTTAAAGTTATCGAAAGAAAAACAAAACCTTCCTTATTGGGATTTAAGATTAGGTATTAATACCGGACCTTTAGTTGCCGCGGTCATAGGTGAAATGAAATTCGTATACGATGTGTTTGGTGACACTGTGAATATTGCAAGTAGAATGGAATCTTCAGGAGAAAGTGGTAAAATTAATATTTCAAGTGCAACTTATGAAATGATTAAAGATTTTTTTGAATGTGAGTCTAGAGGCAAAATCGCTGCCAAAAGCAAAGGAATGATAGAAATGTACTTTGTAACGGGAATTAAATCTCAATATTCCTTACATGGCGAAGGTAAGTTGCCCAATGATGAATTTTACAAAACTTATTCTAAACTAAAACAAGTGTAAGATATATCGGTGTGACTTTGTTAAAGAATCACTCAACTACTCTATTCTAATCTATTTTTTGGGCGCACATTTCCGGCTCTCCCTCGACGAGGGCGCTCGGTCGATCCGGGGCGCGGGGTTTGGATTTATCTGCGACCCATTTTCTCCAAAACATAGAACCAAATCCCATAATCCTGAACCATTTTAGGCTCAAATTGAGTACATTTCCTAAAATTTTACCCGAGCCAAGAGGGATTTTTATCGATTGACAGGAAACATTATACACATTATTTGTTTCCTAAAGAAACAAAGGATACAAATTATGTTTCCATTAAAAAAATCAAATCAAATCAAACGCAAGCCCAATTTTGCAATCATTCTTGGGATCCTCTTTGCCATTCTATTCAGTTTGGGATTCGGGACAGTTTTTGCGGAATCCGAGAAAACACATAATCGTATGCGCATGGAAGATATCCTTCGTATGTCTTGGGAAAACCAAGTAAAAGCCCAAACTCTCAAATTGCAGTTAAAAACGAGTAACTACGATTGGGAAAAAACAAACGGGAACTATGCATGGAATCTCGAAGCAAAAGGTTTGGCAAAGAATACTACCAATTTTGACCTACCTCAATATATCATCCAAGGAACTAGAGTAACGGATAACACTGTACAGGCGGGAGTTAACAAAAAATTCAGCACAGGGACAAGTTTTGGTGTATCTATCATAGACAATCGATACGAAACCAATGCTGGCAAAACAGGAAATTCAACAATTTCAGGATTTTCAGGATTTGCACAACCTTCCTATCATTTCGCAACTGTTGGAATCAACATTAGCCAAGATCTCTTAAAAAACTTTTTTGGTTACCAAGATCGATTAAAGTTAGCAACCGCTAGGAGATCGTCATCGATTCAAAGGTTAAATACTTTGGATTCACTTTCAAAAAGTTTGGTCAATTCTCTGATCGAATTTTGGAATTTAAGTTTGGCCGAGGAGAATCTTGAAACAAATACTTCTCTATTAAAAAATGCAAAACTAATAAGAGATATTTATACAAAAAAAGCAAACTTTGGATTTGATACAACAGGAGACATCCACCAATGGAATTCGATTGTCCTTTCCGCTACGAGTGCTGTTAAAAATTCGGAGCTCGAAAGAAACAAAACAAGAAGAGAACTCCTTACGTCTCTTGGTAAAGAGCCAGAAGAAAACTTCTCATTTATTCCCATTTTGAATGAAGAAGAAGTGATTGTTCCAAATAATTATGAAATGGAACTCAAAGAAGCATTAGAAAAGAGATATGATGTTCGTGCTTCTTTATTGATACTACGAAACTCAGAAGATAATCTAAAGTCAGCAGAAAATGGTTTGTTGCCAAATTTTACAATTGGAGGAACTTATAATTTCAAAAATTATGACCAACAATTCCCACAAGACTTTTATGGAATTTTGGGTGGTAGATTCAACCAAAACACGGCTGAGTTTAAGATAGATTATCCAATCGGCAATGAAGCAGCGGAAGCGGAATATAAAAAAGCTGAATCCAATAAACAACAATCGCAACTTGAATGGATCGAAATTCAAAACAGTGTGAGAGCAGATCTGTTATCGAAAAGAGAAAACATAAAAGTAAGTTATGAACTCTTTTTAGAATCCAAAAAAAACAAAATAGAAAGTAAACTTTTTTATGATAAAGCCCTCTCTGCATTTAAAAACGGCCGAGGAACATCCGTTGTCTTAAAAAACGCAATGGATGCCTATGTTCGGTCTCAATCCAATCATTCGCAATCTCTCATCTCTTACAACATTGCTATCATTCAATATGAGATTTCAAAAGGTACATTTTTTGAAAAATACGCAATCAACCCAGAACAAATTGCCATTTTGCATGGCGAGGACAACCAATGAACTTAGCAAAATTATCAATCGAAAGGCCAGTTTTTATAGCCTGTACTGTCATATTAATTTTGATAGTAGGCCTAGTTAGTTTTGGAAAGTTAGGTGTCGAAAATTTCCCTGATGTAAGTTTCCCGACGATTGCTGTTAATGTGACGTATCCAGGTGCATCTCCTAACGAAATAGAGACTTTGGTTTCTAAACCGATTGAAGATGAGCTATCCACGATTTCTGGAATGAAAAAAATCAGATCTACTAGTAATGAAGGATCTGCAGTGATCATTGCAGAATTTTCATCTGACACTGACATAGGTTATGCGGAACAGCAAACCAGAGACAAAGTTGCATTTGCAAAAAAAAAGTTACCGACGGAAGTAGAAGAACCAGTGATTCGTAGATTTGATCCTGCTGATTTGCCGATCATCAGTATTTCACTACAATCAGATTTAGCAGACAATGAATTCTACGATTTTGCATCTGAAACTATAAAACAAAGGTTAATTTCAGTGAATCATGTGGGTTCTGTTGATATCATTGGTGGCCGGAAAAAAGAAATTTGGGTTGAGTTAGATCGAGACAAACTCATTTCCAGAAACATAGCTGCGTCGACTGTTTCGCAAAAAATAACAACTGGCGGTTCCAATATCCCTGCAGGTAAGGTTCGCGGTGAAAGAAGTGATCTCAATTTTCGAACGATCAACGAGTATCGAAATTTTGAAGAAATAAAAAATGTGCCAATTAGTTTTTTAAACAATGAAATCCCAATACAAGTAGGAGATGTTGCTCGTATTAAAACAGGTTCAGAAGATGTAACTTCCCTTGCCTATTGGAATGGGAAACCAGCATTATTTTTGTTAGTTTATAAACAATCTGGATCAAATACTGTTGAAGTTGCCGATGCAGTCAAAAATCGAATTGAATCCTTAAAAAAGGAATATCCAAATGTTCAATTTGATTACTATAACGATTCCTCTAAAGTTGTGAATGATAATGTTTGGGATGTAGAAGAATCTATATTTATAGGTATTATTTTAACAATAATAGTTGTTTTATTCTTTTTGGGAAGTGTTCGATCAACTATCATCACTGGCCTTGCCTTGCCAACCTCTCTCCTTGGTTCCTTCATCCTCATGTACTTAGCTGGATTTACAATCAACACGATGACTTTACTTGCGATGTCACTCGCTGTTGGTTTACTTATCGATGATGCAATTGTTGTTCGTGAAAATATTCATAGACACAAAGAAATGGGAAAAGATAGCAAACAAGCTGCTCTTGATGGCACGAAGGAAGTGACACTCGCTGTACTTGCAACAACCTTTGCAATCCTTGCTGTATTTGGACCTATCGGATTCATAGGTGGAGTTATGGGACAGGTATTAAAACCTTTTGGATTCACTGTTTGTTTTGCTTTGTTAATATCTTTATACGATGCATTGACGATAGCACCTATGATGTCAGCATATTTTGGAGGAGATCATTCGGAAAAACAACCAAGTCGAATCAAAAAGATTTTATCATATCCAATCGTAATGTTTGATCGTTTTCAAGAGAAATTAACAAATTTGTATGTTGATACTTTGAAATTTACTACCAAAGTTCCGTTACTAGTTGTTAGTTTTGCTGTCTTCATTTTTGTGAGTAGCATTTTTGTTTCAAAAATGTTAAAGTCTGAATTCATTCCCACTCAAGATTTAGGACAGTTTACCATTACATTCGAACTTCCTCCTGGAGCAAGTTTGGAAGCTACTAAAAAAATTAATACAGAAGTGAATGATCTCCTTAAGGCCCAAAAGGAAATCAAACTCACTGCCGGTTATATCAAACAAAATAAAATTGATATCTACGTTGAATTAGTAAGTTCCAAAGAAAGAAAAGTAAACACACCTCAGTTTAAAGATTACATCCGTCAAAAATTAACAGACTATTCCTTTGCAAAACCTATTGTTAAAAATTTTGATCCAGTTGGTGGTGGCCAACGATCATTTTCATTTGTTATCACGGGTAATAATGCAGAGTTAGTGGAATCTTACAGCAAACAGTTGTTTGAAAAAATCAAAAAAATGAAAGACCTCACTGATCCAGACATCAGTCTTCGTGATGGAGCTCCTGAATTCAAAATTATCCCAAAGGGTGAACAAATTGTAAAATTAGGAGTTAATCCACAGACAATGGGTAAAGAGCTAAGAACCATTGTGGAAGGAGACAAGGCCGCAGTGTTTCGTGAAAATAATTTTGAATACAACATCAGGGTGCGAATGTTAGATGAACAGAGAGATTTGGCAAAAAATTACAACCAAGTAAAAGTGCCGAATATCAACGGATTTTTAGTTCCACTATCGTATGTTAGTTCCGGAATTGCAAGCACAGGTCCAGCTACGATCCTTAGACAAAATCGAAGTAGAGCTGTGGAAATCTCTGCAGATACAGATCCAAATGGACGAGGTTCAGGTTTTGCCATGGAAGAACTACAACGTATCATGAATGAGGATCTCCCTTTACCAGAAGGTGTCAAAATCTCCTATAGCGGGCAAACAGAAGATTTAGAATCGACTGGTAAAAATATGGGTATTGCCCTTGGCCTCGGAGTTGTGTTTATCTACCTTGTCCTTGCTTCCCTTTATGAAAGTTTTATATTACCAATCACTATCCTTGTTGTCATTCCACTTGCGATGACGGGAGCTTTTTTGGGATTATATATAACAGGCAAAGCGATGGATATTTTTGCAAACATTGGGATGATCTTACTTTTTGGATTGGCTACAAAAAATTCAATTCTTCTCATTGATTTTGCAAAAGACTTACAAAAAAATGGAGTAGATACAGTAACGGCTATCATTGAGGCGGGAAGAGCCAGGCTCAGACCCATACTGATGACATCCATTGCTCTCATTGCAGGTATGCTTCCAGTTGCTATCGGATTGAATGAAGCATCCAAACAAAGAACTACGATGGGAGTTACTGTCATTGGTGGTTTAATATCTTCTACCATTTTAACTTTATATGTAATTCCTGCAGTGTACCAATACATTTGTAAGTGGATTGAACCAAAGAAAAATATCGTTACCAAGTAAAGGAGTACGAATTGGATCCTGTTCAAATTAGAATATTAGACAAAGCGGAAGAACTGTTCTCGAAATATGGATATTCCAAAACCAAAATGGAAGAAATAGCGAGTTCTTTAAAAATAAGCCGCAAAACATTATATAAATTCTATTCTAATAAACAGGATCTATTGGAATTTTATTTAGACCATAGACATAAAGTAAACTCTCAACTTCTAAATCAAATTGCAGATGACGAATCCTTAACTGCCGTAGAAAAATTCAATAAAATGCACAAAACTTTTGTGGAAGATTCACCTAATACGATGTTAGATGAATTTATCCGAGAAATCTCCGAATTATTTCCAAACATAGCAGATAACATAAATAAATATCGAGAAACTGAACTTCCCAAAATTTTAACACGAATATTCAATGCAGCAAAAAAAAAGGGGGAACTGAGAGAAGGTTTTATGCCAGAAGTGGCCGTACATTTGTTTTTAGCTTCCATCGACAAACTCATCAACAATAAGTCATCGATTACGGTGCCTCTCAATATCCACCAGTTTCAAAACGAAGTTGTCAATGTAATATTTTATGGAATTCTAAAACGCTAGCTTAATCTAAACATATATGTGGCAACTTTTTATCGTTTGCAAGTGTTGGAACCACAGGTTCGAAGCCATCTTGAAAAAACTCTATATCACATCACCTAATACATATTTACTCAGAATTTGAGTTGCATTGTAGTTAAGAATTTGGGATATTTCAATTTGTGGAAAATCGTTTTTTTGCTTTATTATTCGCGATTGTTTTAACCTTTTTCTCCTGTAACAAACCAGTATTTTCCAATTCTTGTGATTACAATTCCAATGAATTTTTCAACTCTATTTTACTAAAAGCTGTCATTGCCGATTCATCACCACACTGCAATGTATCTACGACTTTATCTCTAAGTGGAAACATCATTGGACTGACTACTCCGGGAATGATCCTTCGAACTAGTTCCGGTTCTGAACTTTCTGTTCCTGAAGGTGCAACCAGTTTTTCCATTCCGATCGCAAGTGGTCTAGGTTCAAAATACACATTATCCATATCAAATCAACCAAATACGATCACCTGTGTCATACATAATGGTTCGGAGGGAATCCTTACTTTTGGAATTTCCCAAATTCAAATCATTTGCCATTCAACAACCGCTAAGCGAGTCTATGGACAACTTGGTTCCTTCACAACAACTAATAATAGTCCTATTTCATCAGATTCACTTGCTTCGCCTAACTACGTTCTCACCGATGCATCAAATGTTTATGTTTCAGATTCTGCAAACATTCGGGTATTAGTTTATTCTGGAACAAACACAACGGCGTTTAGAGTGATCGGTCAAGTGGACTTTACTTCCAGCAGTGCAAATACTACAAGTTCACAGTTTACGTTTCCGACTGGTCTTGCTAAAGATTCATTTGGATTGTACATAGGAGACCTCAACAGTTATCGAGTTTTGTATTTTGAAGGTACAAATAACATTGCTTCGAGAGTGTATGGCCAAACAAATTTTACTAACGCTGTACCCGCATCTCCAGCTGCAGATATCATTACTGGACCCTATGGAATGGCAGTTGATGATGGTGGGTTTTATGTTGTAGATACCTCGCACCACCGAGTACTTTATTTTCCTAACGGAAGTTATAGTGCCACTCGTGTTTATGGACAATCTAGTTTTATAGGGAATACTACTGGAAGTACGGCCACGACACTCAATTCACCTGAAGGTGTAGCTGTGAGTTCCGATGGTGTATACATTGCTGACAAAGGAAACAACCGAGTTTTATTTTACCCAGGGACAAGCACCACAGCCACTCGAGTTTATGGACAACCGAACCTAACTGCCAATTTAGCGAATAATGGGGGGATCGGTGCGGCGACTTTGAATGCCCCAGGCGCAGTGTTACCATTTGGAGGTGATGTTTGGATCGTAGACACTTCCAATCATCGAATATTATTATATTCTGGTACTAGCACAACAGCATCAAGGGTATTTGGTCAATCCGGTAATGGTAGTTTCACTGTAAGCAATTTTGGTGCATCTGAAACTATGTTGAATTTTCCACAAAGTATATCCATTAATGGCGAAGGAATCTTTGTCGCAGATAGTCTCAATAATAGAGTTATTGTGTATTAAATATTGGCGTTGGCTCTACAAATTCTAAGAAGTTATATTTTCCTATCGGATAAACGAACTATGTATCGTATTTCCTAGGGCGCACATTTCCGGCTATACGCTCCAATCTTTGCTTACGCAAAGGATTTCCGCTGCTATCCGGGGCGCATATAGAAAATACTTTTTGGTTTCAGATGTAATCAATAGAAAATAGAGAGAACTAAATTCCTTTTTCATACAAAAGCAGCCTTTGTCTCTCTTGTGATGATACAAAAAATAAGGACTTACATCAGTTGTGCATTCATTTTGTATTTTTATCAGTATACAGACTTTTATTGATTGCTTATATAAATTATTTATGTCCTAATATTCCAATTTGCATTTTTCACATTTGTACTCGAAAAATCCATGGATCACAAAAAACAAGAGTCGAATACAACTTCCTTAAATCAAAATTTTCCAAACTTTGATTTTCAAAATATATTTCGATCCCTTCCAGAACTATACATGTTGTTGGATTTAGATTTTTGTATCATTGATATCAGCGATGCCTATGCAAAAGCCACTTTGATTGAAAGAGAAAACGTTGTCGGACAGAATCTTTTTGAAGTTTTCCCAGACAATCCAGATGATCTATCGGCGGATGGTGTCAAACAACTACGTTCCTCATTGACGCAAGTTCTGAACTATAAACGTACAAGTACAATGGCTTTACAAAAATATGATATAACGAAGCCGGATGGTAGTGGATTTGAAGTAAGATATTGGAGTCCTAGAAATTCACCCGTATTTGATTCCAATGGTAATTTAGTATGTATTGTCCATACTGCAGAAGATGTTACGGATTTTGTATATTTAAAACAACAAAGAGCAGAACAATCGGAACTAACTGATGAAATGACAGAGCGCATTTCAAAAATGGAATCAGAAGTGATTACCCGCGCCAAAGAAGTGATAGAAAAGAATGAAGCATTATTAAATAGCGAACAAAATTTATCCATTACCTTAAGTTCTATTGGTGATGCAGTTCTTGCTACAGATGAACATGGAATCATCAATCGTTTGAATCCTGTTGCAGAATCACTTACAGGTTGGACAGAAAGAGAAGCGATTGGTAAAAACGTAAGCGAAGTTTTACAATTAGTGTATGCATCTTCTGGATTACCCAAAAACATTCCTATATTCGAAGTCCTCTCTCTTGGAACTGTCAAAGGAAGTAGCCAAGATGGAATTTTAATCCACCGTTACGGAAGAAAAATAAATATTTCTGATACATGTTCACCCATTCGAAACAAAAACGGAGAAATCATTGGATCAATTTTAGTATTTCGCGATATATCCGAAGAATTTGCTGCAAAAACATTTCTAGAAAAGGCAAAAGAAAATGCCGAACAAGCAAACAAAGCAAAGGATTCTTTTCTTGCCACAATGAGCCATGAAATCCGTACACCACTCAGTGGGCTTATCGGTATGTTAGAGTTACTGTTTCAAACAACACTTAGTGATGACCAAAAAAGTCTGGTGAACAATGCTTTGGTTTCAGGAAACAGCTTACTTCGTATCCTGAGCGACATACTCGACCTATCAAAAATAGAAGAAGGGAAATTAGAATTATCACTCCAACCAACATCGATTCGTCGTCTCCTTTCTGAAGTCGTGACAACATATTTACAAATCGCAAGTTCCAAAGGATTAACTTTGAGTTATGAAGTAGATGAAAAAATTACAAATGCACATATTCTGGATCCACTACGTTTGTCTCAGATTATCAATAATTTTGTGAGTAATGGAATTAAGTTTACACCAAAAGGAAGTATCAAAGTTTCTGCTAACTTAATCAAAAATATTGATTCATTACAACAAATCCAGTTTTCTGTCACCGATACGGGAATAGGTATAAGTGAGAGTGATCAATCAAAATTATTCCAGTCTTATGCACAAGCAACAGCTGACACAGCTAGATTGTACGGTGGTACTGGACTTGGACTTTCTATCTGTATGAGATTGTCTGAACTGATGGATGGAAACATAACAATTGATAGTTCACCAGGTGTAGGTTCCACGTTTTGTATCACGTTGTCGCTTCCTACAGCTAAAATGGATACCCAAAACCAAAATTCGAAAGAAAAAGTTCTAGTAACAATGGAACCAATTCATTTTTCCGAGTCCTATGTTCCTCGTATTTTAGCTGTTGATGACAATTCAGTAAACTTAGAAATCATCATACGCCAATTGAAAGTGTTTGGTTTAACAGTGGATGGAGCAAATGATGGGGAAAAAGCTTTGCAGCTTTGGTTAAAAAATCAATACGATCTCATCATAACCGATTGCCATATGCCCTTAAAAGATGGTTATACATTGACCCAAGAGATCCGAATTATCGAAAAATCTAACTTTGCGAAAAGGATACCGATAATCGGTTACACTGCCAATGCAATGGCGGAAGAAAGGGAGTATTGTTTGTCCATTGGAATGGATGAACTTTTGATCAAACCTGCTCGTTTGTCAAACCTTAGAGAAACTCTTGTTAAATGGTTACCGAATCAAGTCCAATCGATCAGTTGAATTTGTTTCTAAAATCGAATCCAAGTTAAAATTTTTACTTCTCCTCTAAAAAATAGAGTCGCTTTCAGACTCGTTCCATTCTCATGATCGACATTGTGTCGCGATTTTACGTACACCTTTTTAAGCATGGGGAACGTAGTCGCCAAAAGGCTTATATTCATTTGCTATGCGGTCAAAAACAAATACTCCAACTCTAAAACAAATTATTTCCAGTACTGATTTATTCTTAAACCTCTCCACAGAAACAAAAGAACACTTAGAGCGATCGTTCAATAAAGTTAATTTTGTTAAGAATAAAGTTGTGATCAAACAAGGTGAACATGGCAATGCACTCTATCTTGTTGCGACAGGTAGTTTCAGCGTTTACGTGACAAATGATGGAAAAAAACAGAAATTAGGTGAGGTAAAACCTGGCAGTTGTTTTGGAGAAGGAGCTCTCGTGACAGATGAACCTCGCAACGCCACAGTGGTCTGTGACCAATCTGGCATCGTTTACCGCATCGGTCGAAATGAATTCAAAAGAGCCTTTAAGGATCGTTCTGAAGAGCTGAAAGCATTTGTTAGACTCATCAGCAGAAGATCACGTGCCCTCCATAGAAGTGTGTTTCGTCCAGAACCTAGGCGCATCAAAGAACTCATTTCTTCGGTATCACTTTTCCAAGGAGTGGGAACAAAACTTATCTCTGAGTTGGAACAACAGATGGAATGGATTTTTCTACCTGGCGGCGAAACTCTGATGCGGCAAGGTGACAAAGCTGATGGGATGTACGTAGTCGTTAACGGCAGTTTGGTGTATGAAGTAAGAAACGACTTAGGCCTTGTGGTATCAACAGGTACTTTTTCCAAAGGTGATATCATAGGTGAAATGGCACTCTTAACAGGGGAACCAAGGACTGCAACTGTAGTGGCAACTCTTTCGTGTGAGATTGTAAAAATTAGCACAGTTGCATTCGAATCGGTGTTTACCAAACATCCACCAAGTATGCTTGCGATCACCAAACTCATCGCAGATCGTTTTACAAAAGACAGAATGGGAAAAAGATCTGTCAAAAAAACAAGGAGTATCATTACTCTCTTTCCACTCCAGAAGGAACTTTCAGTTCGTGACTTTTCCCATAACCTAGCAAACGCTCTTAAAAAAATCGGACGTACGACCATTGTTGAGAGCAAAGACTTCAAAAAACACAAGGGAGACCGAGAACACGCAGTTTCAGACATTCTCGAATCATTATATCATTTGCAAGACTCACATGACTTCCTGATTCTCTGTCCCGATTTTGAAGACAAACTCTGGACAGAAACGATTCTCCATCATACAAACCGTATTTTACTGTTAAGTGATCCGAAAAAAGCGGAAGGGCTTTCTCCAGAAGAAATCCGTTTTCTTGGAGATTCGGAAGAAACTCATGGTCCCATTCGCGAGCTTGTATTACTCTACTCTGACTCAAATGAAAAACCGCAAAACATTTCTAACCTAACTCGAATTAGGAAAATAGATGTAGTCAGACATATCCGTACTTATAGCAACCATGGATTTGAAAGTCTAACTAGATTCATTACTGGACGTTCTATTGGACTTGCTCTGGGAGGTGGAGGTGCAAAAGGATTTGCCCATATTGGTCTTATCAAAGCCATGCAGGAAGAGAACATTCCCATCGACATGATCGGTGGTACAAGTGCAGGGGCCCTTATGGCAAGCATCTATGCGTTGGGTAACGATGCTCCCAATTTGGAACGAATCGCAAAAGCTCTCATGAGCGACAAAAAGACTTTAAATGATTATACCGTTCCCGTTGTATCTCTCATTCGTGGTAAAAAATTCAATTCTGTGATTAAAAGTTTTGTCGGTGAAACGATGATCGAAGATCTTTGGCTTCCTTATTTTGCCGTAGCAACAAGCCTATCCAAAGCACAAAAAGTCATCATCGACCGTGGGCCATTATGGAAAGCACTCCGAGCTTCTGCATCGATACCAGGAATCCTACCTCCCTTTTTCGAAAACAATGAACTGTTAGTCGATGGAGCAATGTTAGATAATATCCCTGGTGCTGTAATGCGAGAGAAAGGAGCCGACTTTGTGATTTCTGTGGCACTTGCATCAGAAGGGGATTCCGCTTCGGATAAACTCTTTGGTGCCATCTATCCCAAAAACAATTCGGGAGCTCTACCATCTGCCCTTCGTTTGCTTTTCAAACGGATCTTTACGAAAACGCAGAATCTAAAAGAAGCACCGAACCTTCTCAGTCTACTCATGCGCGCCACCTTCGTTGCGTCCGACGCTGCGATGGCACAAGCGAAAGCTGAGTCTGATATTTTTGCGGAGTTACCTGTCGAAGAGTATGGACTCTTTGATTGGAAAAAATTCTATGAACTGGTTGAGATTGGATACCGTTATGGAAAGATACATGCAAAGAGTTGGAAAAAACAACTGGGGATTCGAGAATGATGATTCAATAGAAACTCTGAGTAAAGAAATGATCCTTCCAATATCACCATAGAGACTCACCTAATTGTTTTTAAGACTTGCATACTAAGAAATATCTTTCTGAATGAATGAATTCCAATTACGAATCTTTCAGGAAACCTATGTCTCAGAAATTTTTTATATTTTTTGCTTTTTATGTTCTCAATATTTCAATCCTCTATGCAAACGATACTGTGGAGTACACTCCAGAGCAGGCCAACTGGAAATCGTTCCAATCCAAACCATTGGCCGCTGGAAACACTGGACATGACCCTGATAGCGTAAAATGGATTACAAAAGCCCAATGGGAAACTTCTAAGTGGGATGGAAAAACCATCTATGATCCAACTAAGATGACGAAGGCGCAGTTCTTTGCTGCACTCTGTCCAAGCGCAGATCGTGTGCGTGGCATTAGGGAAGTTTTCTATAGGCACAATCCATTTAAAGATAATCAAAACCCAACGAAAGCTGAAGTCGATGAATGGCATAGAATTGCAATCAACCATGTAAGAGCCTTGGTTGGATATTCAAGCCCAGACAGACAAGTGCAAAAAGACCAGTGTATGTTCAAACGAGCTCTTTGGGGAGACGAAAGAAAATTCACAACCAAGTGGGATAAAAAATACCCGGGTAAACTTGGTTCTGCTTTTGGTCCTTGCCAAGGTTCAAAAAATGCACACTGCGGAGCAAGTTTTATCCCTGATGCAGAAGACCAAGCACCTTACTTCAGTGATGCGAACTTAGTATGCAAAGCACAAGCCGGTGCAGAAGGTGTGTTTAGTGCACCAAAATCAAACATTCCTTGGTCACTCAAATGGTCTCGCGCATTTTGTAACACACTCGCTGCAGAGGGATTTTGGGGAGGTCACACCGGTCCTTTTTTCCATAGGGAAAAATTTGGATTTAGTTTTTGGGACAATGATATCAGTAACAATAACAGCACCGCTGTCTTACGCGCGAAATGGACTGGAAAACTGATGCCAAGCCTGTATCCAAAACCGTAAGAATAAAGTATTGAACATCTCCCCAAGGGTCCAACTCCCTTGCGGAGATACCATCGACTCTTTCAAAAAAATCAATTCGACAAACATTCCAAAAAAGACTTTGTTTTTGAAGCCACAATGTCCATGCACCAGGGATTAATCCGCAAGCGACCATAAGAGCGAGGATACAAGCAAACTGAAAGTTTGACTTGGTGAGTGAACGATAGAGAACTCAACATACGATCGGCATGAACTGCATTACAACTGAATCTCCGAGAACAACGCGATAGAAGAAAATGTAAATTGTGGAAATCCTTTGCGAACGCAAAAGATTGGAACGGAAAGCCCGGTCGCTGGCACGATAGATTTTCTAACTTCCAAACTATTGCGAGGTGCCCTTTTCTCTCCTCTGGACTCAAGGAACTACAATTTCCCTTCTGCCCGTGCCCTCTTCCGAATCCTCGAACCTCTATCATTTCACTACCGAAATTTCCTGACAATTGTTGAGTATTTTTCCTAAACTGCTAAGTTTTTTGTGTCATTTACTGATTTTTTCGAAATAATTATGCCATATAAATAAATATTTGACATACTTTCTTCAAATTTATAAATCTGGGCTACTTGAAAAAGGAGAGAAAGATGAAAATTACAATCAACCTTATTGTGGCGATGCTTTTTGCGACGAGCATCAGTGCCGAAACTTACACCGTGTACATTCACGGTAAATCTAGCAAAAATCACAACGGAGTTGGAACTACCGATGTAAACAGTTATTGGGGAACGAACGCAAATGCAGTTTCGAGCACCAAAATTTTTATTGGATACGATGGAAGTTCAGATCCGAGAACTTTTGGCACAGCAAGGGCCCAAACAAATATTACGACTGGCCTCATGAATTATTGCAAGGGAACCAATACTTGTAAAATCGTTTGCCATTCGGCTGGATGTTATGCAATTGAATATTGGTTATCAAACCTAGGTGATACAACAACTTCAAAAGGTTTTAATATCACAAAAGTAACGGCTCTCGCTGCTGCTTCTGGTGGTTCTGAACTCGCAAACTTGGTTGGTGGTGGCGGTAACGCAATGGATCAGTCACTTCGAGTAACAACTGCACGAGGGGCTTACAATCATAACCTAACAGCATCAGTCACAGTTTATCATGTTCCAGGGTATAAAACTCGATTTGGATCTTCCTTCATCCTTCCAGGTGCGGATGACTATGCAGTTGCGTTTCACTCTGCTTGTGGATACAATCGTGCTGGTGGTTTAGATAAGTGCCAAAGTTCAGTAGTTAGCGGTAGTACAACATATACTCAGTATACTGGCCACGTCCGAGCTCCATCCTTAACAGCCGCTGGACTCAACAAAAATCATAGTGAAATTATGAACGAAGGAGAAAGATAAACTTCGCTTCATTTGACAAAAGTCTGGCAAAAAAAATTGTCAGACTTTTTTTCTGGGCGCACATTTCCGGCTATCCGCTCCAATCTTTGCTTACGCAAAGGATTTCCGCTTCTATCCGGGGCGCAGTGGTAAACTTCCACCCTTTGAAAACTTATTTACTTTTGGATAAAACAGATAAACTGAAAGAAAATAATTAGGATTTTATCTTTGAATGATCATCAATTTTTAGATGCGTATTTTGATCGCATCGGATATTCGGGCCCTCGTATTCCCTCAATCGATTTATTACATAACATTACTTTGGCACACGTTCGTTGTATCCCTTTTGAAAATTTGGACATACTATTAGGTAAAAGTATCAATATTAGTTTGGATTCAGTTTTTGAAAAATTAATCATTCAAAAACGCGGTGGATATTGTTTTGAACAGAATGGACTTCTACTACATGTTTTGCAGAAATTAGGATTCGATGTCATTCCTATCAGTGCAAGAGTCCGTTTAGATAAACCGCGTGATTTTACACCTCCGCGAACACATGTTTTTTTACGAGTAGAACATTCTGGAAAGACTTGGTTCACTGATGTTGGTGTTGGTGGAGTATCTCTTACATCTCCAATACAATTCATTCAAAATACGGAACAAACAACAAATCACGAAACAAGAAGAATTGTATATGAAGGAAATCGTTATTTCCATCAGGTACTTTTTCCAAATGGATGGGCCGATGTTTGTGAATTTACATTAGAAGAAATGCCTGAAATTGATCGTGAATTAGCAAACTGGTATACCAGTGACCATCCAAAATCTCATTTTAAAGATCGTTTGATTGTTGCGAGGGCTGGAGAAGACGGGAAAAGGTTTACACTTGTCAATAGAGAATACTCGGAACGGAACAAAAATGTAATTGCTAGTAAAACAATCATCAATTCTCCCAAAGAACTAATCAATGTTCTTAAAGAAAAATTCAATCTTTCCTTTCCAACCAATACAGAATTTCGGACACCTGGTTTACAATGGGATCTGTAATTTCAAACCCTAAAATTTTATATTTAAAAAACTTGATAAAGTAAATAACAACGATTAGATGAAAAATAGCCGCAAATGAACAAACGGAGATAACCTTTTGAGCAAAGATAATTTTAAGGATAAAAAAATCCCTACACTTTTCGAATGGGCCGGTGATATGACTACCTTTGAAAAGTTATTTGGCAAATTTTATGATAAGGTACTCAAAGACGATATACTCGGTGACGTTTTTAAAAATATGTCCCCAGAACACGTACAACATGTAGCTCACTTTGTTGCAGAAGTTTTTGGTGGCGACAAATTATATACTAACCAAGACAAAGGCAGCCATTCCCAAATGATCGGGCACCACATCGGAAAAATGTTAACTGAAGAAAAAAGGCAACGCTGGGTTCATTTGTTATTACAAACTGCAGATGAAGTTGGTTTAAAAAGCGACCCGGAATTTCGCTCTGCCTTTGTCGGTTACATTGAATGGGGCACACGCCTAGCGGTCATTAATTCTCAGTTGACTGAAAATCCAATGGCCACAAGCGAACCAATGCCTAAGTGGGGTTGGGGAGAAACGGGTGGGCCTTACAACCCAACCTAATATTGATAAGATTAAAAATCTTAATCAATCACCTTTTAAAACATTCATCCTTTCTTAAATATGTTTTGCCAAACGATCTGATTGAATTGATAGACCATCAACATTTTCACGCAAATGGGAAGTATTAGATGCAAGAGAAGATGCAGATTGTTCAATTGAAACAAGTGCTCTAGACATTTCTTGTGTTCCAATTTTTTGTTCTGAAGCCACAACTTCCAATTGTTTGGATAAAGAAAACAATTCTTGGAATGAAATTAAAAATGATTTATGGATAGCGGTTTGTTTTTCTACTTTACCCTTTAAGTCTGACAAGTTTGAAACGAGGATCCCAAAACTTTTATCTTGGATTCCCATTTTTTCTTTCGTTTCAGATGCTGCAGTATTTCCACTCACTATCAACTTAGCTGCTTGTGTGATAATTTTCGAAATTAATGATGCATTTTCCTGAGCACTATCCGCAAGTTTTGCTACTTCTTGTGCAACAACTGCAAATCCTCTTCCATGTTCACCAGCCCTTGCAGCCTCAATTGATGCGTTTAACGCAAGCAAGTTGGTTCTATCTGCAATGTCTCTTAATATTTGGTTTACATCTTCGACCTTTTGAAAACTTTCCTTGATTTCTTCAAAATTGGAACTTACCGAATCCATAGCAGTTGTCACTTGAAAACTATACTGTTTGGACTCTTCAGTAGTTTGGGCCAAATTGATGGTGGCTCCATAAACCTCTGACAATATTTTATCCATGACCGCACTTTCCTGGTTTAAGTCATCAATTCTTGTGAACTGAGATTTTACAAAATCACTGGCACTATCCATCGAAGCAGCAAGTTCTTCCATAGATGCACTGATTTCCTCCACACTTGATACTTGTGTTTGGATTTCCGAATTTAATGAATCCATAAAAGTTAACATTTCTTGAACACTTTTATTGAGTGATTCTGCTTCTTGTTGGATATTTTGTTTTGTGAGATTTGCTGCATCGGATTTTTGTTTTGCTTCTTCTGCTGATTTTGTTGCCTCATTGCTAGAATTCGACATAAATTTAACGACAGCACTCATCATATGAACACCACAAATCAATGCGATTGTGTTGATTCCAATAAAAGGAATTCCAAATTCGCTTGCGGAAGTTGCGATAAATTTGATCTCAGCTCCACCACTAACACCTAAAAAAACATAAAAAAGTAAACTGAAAATTGCTATATAACCAACTGCCATTGTTAATCGGTGTGATAATAGAAATCCTGAATAAATCACTACAAAAAGTAGTACTAACATAACAAAAGGAAGGGTAGCAATGGAAACTTTTTCTGCTGGTGATTTTGACATGATGACAACTATGGCAAACACACTTGAATAAATTATGATATCTAATAAAATGGAGATGTAAGCAAATTTTAGATAAAACTTTTGTTGTTTATAAAGCCAAAAAGTATAAACACCATAAGATAAAACCACAAATTCTAAAGTGGATAAAATGAGACTCATCGTTTTTTCAGTTGTGGGTATTGCTACCATAAAGAAAATATTAATGGATAACATCACAATCGCAAATGAAATACGAATCGTGTTCGCAATCATACTTCCTTTTTCTAAATAGTTACCTGTAACTGCTGACATAATTCAAAATCTCCAATACATTTGACGAAAATTTCTAACAAAATGAATCTATATTGATAATGTAAGATACAAAATAGGCATCGAATGGTCAAAGTGATTTCATAATGGTAGTAGAGAAATTTGATTAGTGAAACACCAAAATAGACAGGGTTAAATACCGAAAATATTCAGAGAAATATTCTTTTTAAGGTGTATGAAGGTTGTGACGTTTCCAAATCACTCCATCAACGATATAATGATGAAAGGTGAATGACATCGCCAATACAATTGCCATCGGGATCAGAAGATTCTGAAAGAATCCATCTAATGTCATCCCTAATTCAGGAACTAAATAATAAATCGGTAAGGCAAGAATGATCGTGAAGATAAAATATAAGAAAGTATATCCTTGTCCATTTTTTGAAAGCCAGGCCAAAACTTTCGCTTTTGGATCGATGCCCGTAACGAAACGTTTTCGATTATAAATCCAAACATAAACTATATATTGAACATTATGCCATACGTTGACAAGTAACCAACCGGAACACAATTCCTCTATAAAAATATAACCAACAAAAAAAACAAAAAAATGTGAAATCATAAATAAAGTATGACCGAAATCAAGTTTTCCTCGAAGATACGCAGTTAGGCGGTTGTATACCCAATACAACAAAAGAATCACAGTGACCATACCCACAGTATGAACAATCATTTTGGGAATCGGCGGTAGCCAAAATTCTTGGAAAAGAAATTCATTTGGCTTTTCCGAACACCGATTTAAAAATCCCCAGATTGGAACAGACCACAATGTCAATTCAGACAATTTTTCTGAATCCCAACTGATCCCACCCGCCAAATGACGGTAAGCTTGTGTGATTCCCCAACTTTGCCGTACTGTATGGAAAAACTGTCCTATAAAATAAGTAAGATAAATTCCTTTGAGTCCCCAAGTGTTACCTATAGTGAACAAAACTAAAAACACAATCGGTGGCACAATCCAGATCAATTTCCAGTATCGTTTGCGGTCATTTGTATGGAACAAAAGCCTTGTGTAAGTAGACCATAAATGTTCATATCCGAAAAGCCAGCTATGAACAGTTAACATTGGTATAAAAAGCAGAGGCCAAACCACAGTTATGCCCGACATTGTACAAGCAAGTAATGTGGTTCCAAAGATAAAAGCAAAATCAAATCGGGAAACTTTAGGAAATACTAAATCCATAACTCAATTGTTTCCCAATTTACTTACGTTTCTAAGTCACAACTCCAGGAGGTAATTTTGGAGGTGGTGGTGCCGTACAAACATTTTTTTCACCGTCACTAACACACTCGTGGTGTTTTTGACATTCATCAGAAGTTTTACACTCTTCCCCTACTTTCTTTTTGTTCGGATC
The DNA here is from genome assembly GCF_040833965.1 of Leptospira sp. WS39.C2. NCBI lineage: Bacteria > Pseudomonadati > Spirochaetota > Leptospiria > Leptospirales > Leptospiraceae > Leptospira > Leptospira iowaensis. Next base: position 403,376 of record NZ_CP162142.1, on the reverse strand, counting down.
AAAGGGTTGTTGGATATCAATTTTTTTTTCAGCCCTTGCACCCGCAAAAACTGGAACCGATACCAAAGATATGGTCGCAATGAATACAATGTTTGTTAAAATTTGATTCATCATTTTACCTCCAAAATTTTACCAAAATAGAATAGAATTGTATCAGTGATCTTTCTAATAGGAAACAATTTCAACTGAAAATGGATTGGTTCCGGCGGTAACGGGAAATCCGTTAATAGGAACAAGAGATCCATTTTCTGAAATCGTAAATCCTGATACATTGCCACCTTCTGTATTCGAAGAATATAAAAACTTTCCACTTTTATCAATGCTCAATCCTATTGGACTAAATCCTGAATTAAAAGGTGAGCCACTAATTGATGTTAAAGTTCCATTAATGGGAGAAACGCTATAAGCAGAAATATTCCCTTGGCCTGTTCCACTATTGGCTACATATAAAAATCGATTGAGAGGATCTACAAGGGAAAATCCAGGAGCAATACCAGCTGAAAAAGCTGGTTGTACGGTCAACACTCCATTCTCTATGTTTCTCACTGCCGCAAAAACATCTTGTGAAAAATAATTCGCCCCATATACAAATTTGTCATTGGGAGAAATTGCAACGGACAAGTTATTTTCTCCTGTTTGGTAGACACCAATAGAAGTCAATGCGCCCGAAAGTGGATCTAAATTGAACCCTTGAATTCCTGAAATATTCGCAGCTCCACTCGTTAGACCAGCATACAAATGTTTTCCTTTGGTATCAAATACCATTCTCCCTACTGAACCTAATGTTGGGTTAGATGTTGCAGTAGCAGGAGTTAGATTAAGAATATTTCCTGTTCCATCAATGGAATACCGATGAATTTGTTGTGATGATTCCGAACTGGCAAATAAATATTTCCCTGAGGGATCCATAGTTAATGAATAAGGTGTGGTTGGTACACTCACATCTGAAAATTTAACTGACAATGCACCAGTTTCTGAATTTAAAGCAAGAACTGATATGGATGTGCTTCCTATGTTTGCAACATAGACGATCGTTCCAGATGAATTGGTGACGGAATGCCTAGGTCGATTTGTCAATTGGTATGGTGAACCATCCACTTGTGCGATTTCACCTGTGGTTGGATTTATCCTAAATACACTGATGCTACTCGTTGCTGCGTTTGTTCCCACATTGGTCACAATCAAAAAACGAGGGATTTTGATTCGTGGACTGAATACACTTACATTACAAAGTTGGAATCTTTCACTTGTCGAAAGTAATATTGTTAGTGTTTCTAAAAATGCTTTGGATTGTGAATCACAAGTAGAGTTATATTTGTCATGTTTGCACTGTAAACCGATCGCCAAACATATTAGAATGAAAAAGAATTTCAAACACTGGTTGTACTTTTGACCTAGTATGAACCCTAATATATTCTGGAAACAAATCAATGCCCGGAGCGATTTCATAAGTGAAAGATAGAATTTTCAGTATAATATAAAAAATAAAGTCAATTTATTGCCAATTCAAGAAAATTCGACCTTATTGAAGTTATCAATCTCCATCTTTTCATCTACTCTATGTAAGATGGCAAATGTAACCATTACCGAATCAATCGTTTTGGCATTACCATATTTTAATTCACTTCTACAATCTTTGCTGCATGTATTTCGGATCTCCTCTTCCAAATTATGGTTCCTTTGAATATTACCGACAAATGTCAGGTAATCGAAACCAAAAAACTTGGTGTGAAATCCTAAAAATAAATTTCCTGATCCTTGTTTTATTCCATTCGATTCTGTATTGTTTCAGTCCTAATTATGATGAAACAATGTTATCCGACCGTTCGATCCTTCCATTCGTTTCGCTTCAGAATGAATCTTTTTTTACTAACGGGCGTTTTCATGATCACTCTGTCCTGTTCCATCCTTCCAGAAGAAATCACAGGAAAATCGGATGCAGACAATAACGCTTTGTTTTCCACCCTCCTTCTTGTGCAACTCAGCCAAGCCAATATCCCACCAACCGTCAAACAGAATGAGACATATACAGTTTCCAAATCAACACATGTATATGCACAGGCATTAACTCATAACGCTTGGAATCCTACTACATCTGCTGTTGTCAATTTAAGTTTAGATTTATACTTACCAGAAAATGCACCAACAAACAGACCAGCAATGATACTCATCCATGGTGGTGGTTTTTCTACTGGTTCCAAAGATGATACAAACATCGTGGCAATGGCAAATTATTTTGCTAAACGTGGTTGGGTTTGTATCTCTATCAATTACAGACTCATGGGAGTTTTTGGGACTCTTTCCACTGCTTGGGGGACGTATGTACAGGCCAATGTAGTAGTTGGTGAAAGACAACAAAGTTTTGCTATGTATCCTGCCGCTCGTGATGCAAAAGCGGCCGTCAGATGGTTGTATGCGAATGCAACTACGTATGGAATTAACACAAATTATGTGACAGCCCTAGGTGGTTCTGCTGGTTCTTTTCTTGCGAATATGCTTGGTGTCACAAATGTAAGTGACTTCCGCGATGAATCCTTAACTGTAACTGATACCACACTCTCTTCTACAAACCTATCATTTGGTTCTACCATCCATACCATCATCGACCATTGGGGTGGCATCAACCACATGACTTACCTCCAAGCCATCACTGGACAATCAAGATTTGATGCAAACGACCCACCCATAAGCATTGTTCACGGAACTGCTGATGCCGATGTCCCGTTTTCACAAGCTGAGGCACTGAGAGATGCCTACATTAGTACAGGTGCTCTTTATGAGTTCAACCGATTGGAAGGAGCTGGTCATAGTGCTTGGTCTGCCACCATCAATGGGAAAACATTGTCAGAAAATGCATTCCAATTCATCACAACAAAACAAAAACTTAACGTGAATTAAACCTTAAGTTAAACATAAGTTGAGTTAAACTTATTTATCGGGCGCACATTTCCGGCTCTCCTTCGACGAGGGCGCTCAGTCGATCCGGGGCGCAGGAATTTTACTTTTCAATTTCAAGCTATAATTTTACATTCGTTATCTGCATGAAATTGATTCCTATTTTCTCTAGTTTTTTAAGCCTAACAGCGATTTTAACCTGCACTAGTTTGCCTCGAAAACAAAACCCAGTTTATAAAGGTTGTGATATGAATTTTCGTTTGATCCAATCGCAATCAGACTACCAGACTAAATCATTTTTATACACTACTGATCCAAGAATCAAAGTTTACCAAAGTAAATACGAAGATTTATCGGATGTATCGGAAGAATGGATACGTGCAAAACAAAATGGAAAGTACGGATTTATCAATTTGGACAACGAACTGGTATTTGCTTATGATCTTGTTTTTGTTGGCGATTATTCTAATGGATATGCTGTTTACCGTGATGGAAAAAGTTTTAGAGATCCAAAAGTTTATTTGGATAAAAAAGCAAAATTTTTAGGAGATCTTGTTTTTGATGAAGCTTATACTTTTCGGAATGGAACCGCTCTCGTTCAAATTGATGAAAAATATGGAATCATTGATACAAAAGGAAAATTCGTTTTACCAACTCAATACGATTATCTTACAAATTTTTACGAAGGATGGGCGGTATTCAAAAGAGAAGAACACCAAGGTCTAGTAAATACAAAAGGTATCGAAAAAAAATTCGTACATCCGATTTATGATATAAATACTTTTTATTATGAAGGTCATCTCCCTTTTAATCATTACAAAAAAGTGGGATTAATGGATAACAATTTTAAAATTTTAATTCCACCAAAGTATGATTATTTGGGGCAATTTAAAGAAGGTTTAATTCGATTTAAATTGAATGATAAATGGGGGTTTTTGGATGAAACAGGAAAAGTTATCGTAGAACCAAAATATGATACTGTTTATGACTTTTCAGAAGGATACGCAACCGTACAAATCAACGATAAGTATGGTAAAATCAACAAAAGGGGAGAATATTTAATCGAACCAAAGTTAGATTATGTAGGTTCCTTTAAAAATGGAATTGCGATCGCTGAAGAAAACAAAAAGAAAGGATTCATCACTTTAGAAGCTGAGTGGTTGGTTCCTCCCATTTTTGAAAGTGTGAATGAAATCAAAGAAGGTATCTTCACATACAAATTAAATGAGTTATGGGGATTTGTCAATTTAAGAGGATGCATTCAAAAATGAAAAAAATCACATACTTCATAATTTTCGCTGTTATCTCTTCCATCGTTTATACAAATCCTATCCAATGGAGAACATTAAAGTCTATTGGATTTTCCATGCAAATACCAATGACATGGTCCGATGTTTCAGAAGAGGAATTCCACGACAACTTGCAACGTGTCAAATTTGAGTCCGCTACTTTCACAAAATTGATAAGAGAGAATAAAGAAATTCCTCTCATATCACTCCGAAGAGGAGATTCTGATTCAGAAGAATTTTTGACAACCATCAACGTCAAATTACAAGCGAACAATTTAGAATTTAGGAATATACCAAATACCTTACGAAAACTTTTATTTTATGTATCACTTCAATTAAAGAATTTTGATTATCTCATTGAGCCAAAAACAGTTCGCATCAATGGAAAATTAGCTGGATACAGTTTGTTCTCTTATAAAATGATAAACGAGAATGGGGATGAAAAAAAAGTTTTTTCTGCAATTTGGATTTTCCCGTTCAAAGAATACTATTATTTTATTGGAACTGCAATTCCACATGATGACTTTGAGCCAATTTTAGAAGAAATCAAAACAATCATTAATACAGTGAAAATAGATTCAAAGTGATTCCAAAAGAATCATTTCTGAATCGAGTAGAAGTAAATTCTGTTATTAGCTCTTATGATATCCGTTTGACTTTTCAAATAAAAGATTGTTAAATAGATTCATGACTTTTCAGTTTCTACAATTGGTATTCTGTTTTGTTACCATTTTGTTTTTTACCATTGATTGTAATCAGAACGATAATGATCGAGTGGTGATCGCAAAAAATGGTTTGTTTGTGCGTGTAGAACCTCTAACAAATGCGAAAGTGATGACCCGCCTTCCCTCTGGCAAATATGTAAGCATTGTTAGTGAATCGAAAGAACCAATTTTAGAACTTTCTGGTCGCAAAGGAAACTTTGTTAAAATACAATTTGAACAAAACGAACAAATTGCAGAAGGTTGGGCATTTAGTGGCTTTCTTTATAAATACCAAATTGGTTACCCAACAAAAGAAGATACATTGGATTGGGAAACTTATTTACGGGAAACAAATTGGACGCATAACCCACAAAAAATTAGCAACGTAGTGAATTCTAACGCCATCCGTTTTTTTACACCTGCTCATGCAAATTCAGTGAAAAGCAAAAGTCCAAATGCAACCGATTTTGATCAAAAAGGAAGCTATTGGATTGAGGATTATGAGAGAAAAATCGATTTAGCTATTTATAAAGATGGCACAGAAGAAAAAATTGATGCCACCTGCAAAGTCCTCACCCTGGAACCAAAATTTGAAGAAGATTACACTCGGGTATTAAACTGTATGTATGATTTTACCTTGGTTCCTTACATGATATACTTTGATCAAAACTCAACCATTCCCGTAAACCCTCCCGATAATGGTTTTTGGACATCACTCCAAAAGAAAATTAACTTACTTTTTAAAAATCGATAACAAAATGATATTTTATACAATCCTGCTTATTTTCACTTCCCTTCTACTTTTTATTTTATCTTTGATCCACATTTACTGGGCGTTTGGTGGTCTTTGGCCGGGAGATTCTAAACAAGATTTGATTGATAAAGTTTTTGGAAAAGGAAATCAGTTCCCTTCACCAATCAGTTGTATATTTGTGGCGAGTTCTCTTTTGATCTTTTCCCTTTTACCAATTCTATGGATGAACCAGAAATCAGAATGGATAAATCCTCAAATATTGATATGGGTTCGTATTTGTATGGCTTTTGTAAGTTTTATATTTTTTATTAGAGGTGTATTGGGGTATTTACCTTTTCTCACCAAACATTGGAAACCGATCTTCGTACATTACACCAAAAGAATTTACAACCCACTTTGTTTATTCTTAGGTTTTGCTTTCTTAATGATGATCATTCTGGGTTAAAAGTCAGGGATTTCAATCCAATCGATGTGATTGTTTAGATTAGATATTACGTTACTTTGTTTTTTCTCATACAATACGTTAATGCAATGTTTTTCGGGCGAGTTTCATTTCCAAATCCTAGAAAATGGAACTAATAAAGAAATCATTAAGTAACCCATGTTTTGAACGAAATTCAAAAAATAACAATGCCTAGTTTTTATTCTGGTTGGTTTTGAATCCGCAATGGACTCACCAGTGAAACCATTCAAAATTGCTAATTGTTCACGATTGGTGTCCAAAATGTACTTCCAAACATTGGATCATTTTTTTATAAAAGTGAGATGAGAAAGGTTGTTTTTGGGATCAATGCCTCCCTCGATGGTTTTTTTGGGCATGAGGATATGAATGCGGATGAAGACCTACACCAATACTTCACAGAAATTTTAAAAGAATCCAGTCAGATACTGTATGGCCGAACTACATACGAATTGATGGTTCCATTTTGGCCAGACGTAGCCAAAAACCAATCAATGTCAAAAGTTAGCAATGAGTTTGCGACAGTTTTCTCCTCACTAGAAAAAATATTATTTTCAACTACACTAAAAAATGTTGATGATCAAAACACAACCCTTGCATCAAGGTCGCTCCGTGACGAGGTAACTCATCTCAAAAAACAAATTGGAAAAGATATTTGTGTGGGAAGTTTGAGTATAGCGTCACAACTTTCCAACTTGGGTTTGATCGATGAATATCGAATTGTAGTTCACCCGGTGATTGTTGGAAAGGGCCCTCGTTTGTTTTCAAACCATCCTTTAGAAAAATCCCTTCGATTGGATTTAATTAGTACAAAAACGTTTCCGTCTGGTAATGTTGCACACCATTACCTTACACGAAGGAATTAATTTAGATGGAACCAACAAAAGAACATAATGAAAAAATGGCTAAAATGATTTTTGGCTCCGTTTATCCATTGTATGTCACCAAAGTTGAAAGAAAAGGTAGGACTGTTAAAGAATTAAACCAAGTGATCGAATGGCTCACAAGTTTTGATGAAAAAAAAATCAAAGAATTCATTAAGGAAAATGTTACATTCGAAACTTTTTTCGCCAAAGCAAAAATAAATCCGAATGCCTCTCTTATCAAAGGATTGATCTGTGGGTATCGGGTAGAAGAAATCCAAAATCCTTTAACACAACAAGTCCGTTACTTGGATAAATTAGTCGATGAACTTGCAAAAGGAAAATCGCTGGATAAAATTTTAAGAAAACCCTAACACAAAAGAAAGAGCAAAAAATTGAGAACAAAAACATTTTTCACTTACATATTAACAATTATGATACTGCCATATTCAATCTATGGCGAATCAAAACTTTTTATGATGTATGGAATAAAACTTGGTCAAAAAAGAAGTTTAGTAACAGACAGTTTTGGGAAACCATTTAAATCACATACATTCGAGGACGGATATAGTTATGATGCATTTAAACTGGATGAACATGTTTTGGTTGTTGAATCTGAAAACAAACGACCAGATTTAATTTGGGCCATTCAAATCCAAGGGAACAAAAATCCAAAATACTTTGGTTTATCGGAAATTAACTTAGGTGATCCTTCAAATAAAGTAATTACAACATTCGGAAAACCGGATGAAATTAGGAATGCTATCGACGAAGATACCAAAGAAGAATTAAAAGACATTCAATATTATTCTTATGATAACACCCGAAATTTTAGTTTTGAGATCCAAAATAAAAAAGTTTCCAGCATCAAACTATCCTTCAAAGGAACTGCAAATGTCTCGGATGCATTAGATATAACCCAAACTTTCAGAATTTTACAGGGCAAAAATTTATACCAATTCACTCAGTTGCTCGATCAAAATTTTATTCTGAAAGAAAAGGATAAAAAAGAATACAAAATCTTTGGAAATCCAATTCAATTCTTAGAAGGAAAAAATGAAATCTCGGATCGATTTTTCACGCACACAAATGCAATCACCAACTTAGAACCGAAAGATATTTTGGAATCGTTAGACCTCAAAAACAATGAACAATATATCTTTGGAAAATATTTAAAATTTAAAAAGAATGATGAAACAATCCATTTATTCTTTTTGAAAAGTTATGAAGGTTGGACTTTAAAAGAAGTCAATATTGAATCCACTCCCAATTGATAATATTTTAAAACATCCAATATATTTGATGGTCATAAAGTAGAAAACTTTAAGGATAATATGAAACATTTATTTACACTTCTATTCGTAATTTTTTTACCACAGGTTTTGTTTAGTGAACCGACAAAAACCAAAACTTTGAATGAATATGAACCCATTTTGAGAAATGCAATCACACAATTTGAAACCGTTTTTAAATCTTCTCCGAAAAAACATGATATGGTTGAACAAAAAGTAAACTTCATGATGAACCAAGCGATCAAAGGAGAAGTTACTTTTTTAATTGATGTGAACGGAAGCCAAGATTTATCCGCAATGGGGTTTGTTGATTTTTATAATGAAAACAAAAAACCAGCAATTGTGATTGGTACTTATTTTTTGGACCAATTTGAAAAAAACCCAAGTATATTTTTTTCGGCATTAGTGCATGAATTCACTCATGCTTATGATTTTTTTAATAGCCAAAGATACTTTTTATTTTATAAAAACAACCGAATTGTAAAAGCTCTATTTGAAGCCGATGCGTATGCGATTGAATCGTTATTCATTCAAAATTATTTGGTCACTCAAAAAATCAAATTAACGAAATTTGAAACATTTTTGATGGATGATTTTGAAAATTCAGGTTTAACAAAAATTATTTTGATCAATCAAATCGCAAGTTTGCCAATGTTACATACATTTCTAGAAATTCGTGATTCCAAGGATTCCATTGATTCAAAAATAACATCTATCAATGAAATGGGACAAAACTTACTCAATAAATTTGATTCGATTCCAACATTAAAAGAAAAAGAAAATAAAATGGAGGTCTTAGCCTTATATTTTACTTACCATCTTCTTTTGGACCAACTTGTGTATGATATTGAACAGAAAGAAACGGATGAAATCATTCCAGTTGAATCGTTTTCCCTTCAAAAATACCCAAATCTATTCGAAACAAAAAAACAAATTTCTGAGAAAATCAAAATGTACGAATCGGAATTTGAAGATTATATTGTGAAAGAAAATCAAAAGATTAGAACAGAGATATAAAGAAGTATGTATATCATCAAATTACAGACTCATCTAACTTTGGAAACGAGACCTTTTACCAAAAGGTAAAATGTTTTTTCGAAACTCTATTTTGAAATTGGATATAAGAGCTGAATCAATTTAAATTCTTACAAAATATTTCTAAATTATGTTAGAGAAAAAGCAAATTCCATTGAAAACCACCTGGTGATAATCCACCTAAATAAGTGAGTTCGCCAGTCGTTTGGTTGATGCTAAATTGTTTCAAATCACCTCCGTTGTCAGCAACATAAGCATACCTACCACCTGGTTCAATGATGATAAATCGAATGCTTGATGCGCTAAATCCAGTGATTGTATTCACAAAGGTCAGCCTGCCAGTGATTGGATTGACCTGATACAAAGAAATCGAAAAGTCATTCATATCGACTGTATAATAAAAAAGTCCATTTGGATGAATTGCAGAACCATTGATCGTCTTAGAATGAAGGACCGATTCAACAAGTCCCATATTCCCCGTGATTCTATCAAAATTAAAAACGGAAATAGAAGGATACGAACCCAAATACAAAAAATTTCCATTAGGATGGGTTGATACATGGCCGGATCCATCATTAGTAAAAGAGGGACTGATCCCAGCTAATGATAAAGTTCCATCCGTTTGATTGATTCGATAGGAAACTAATTCCGTTACAGTATTTCTCAAATAAAAAACAAAATTTCCATCTCGAGAGATTTGAACCTGGGAATGTCCTATGTTCGTTGGAGTCGAACTTATAAAACTAAGAGTACCATCTCCATTAATGGAATAGGCTCGTATGGCCTGTGTTCCTTCTGATGCAAGATACAAATACCTACCATCAGGAGTGACCACTAAGTTTCTAGCATTGGCACCAGCAGCAATCGTAGGAACACTATTTGCCGTAAGCGCTCCACTGATTGGATTGATGAGAAACTGAGAGATAGTCCCACTAGTAAAATCACCTGTATATAAAAACCTTCCTGCAGGATCGGTCACGATTCCATTCGGGTCAGTTCCTGGTAGAGTAATTTTAGGATTCGCAGAAAGAAGCCCATCGGTTTCGTTCATTGTTAAATGACCTACTTCACTGAAAGGGATATTCAATGTTGTATATACATAACCAGAATAAACAGTGATGAGACTTTGGGAACTCGCCCTTCCATCACTTGTTGTCGCAGTGATGGATACCTTTCCATTGCCGATCCCTTGGACCAAACCACTTGCATCAACAGAGGCCACTGTGGGATCACTGCTTGACCATAAAAATGTAGAATCGGTTGCTTGGCCGTAGGCAAACAATTGCCCTTGTAGTTGAACAGATCCACCTCTTCGTATGCCAGCCCAACTCCGATTCAATTCAACAGAAAAATTTTGATTTCCGAGAAGGGCCCAAAGCAAAGAATAATTTTGAGATTTATTGTCCTTTTCTAAAAACAATAACTGTTGGACGATAGGATTAAGCAAACAAGCATTCAAACTGAACAAGGATAAAATTAGAATAAAATATCGAAGACACATAGTCGATTTACTCAATCCAAAAATTCTGAATTCCTGCTACCAACAAACATTCATTGTATGGAATTTTGTTGTCATTCCTAAATCATAAAGAAATAAAGTTTTTTTACTCGTGGAAAGAAATGTATTTTTGGAGTTGCTTAAAAAGGAAACAATTCTCATCATCTAAATCAATTCCCGAATCTTGTTGCGCAGGTCAATAAATTATCCATACCATTGGAAACCAATATTATGAACCAAGAAAAACTACTACTCATATTAAAAAAACGGTTCGAATCGAATCCAGATCGTCACAAAGGAATTAAGTGGGAGATCGTAGAAAAAAAGCTTTTGGCTCAACCAGAAGCAATCAAATCCCTTCTCAAAATGGAGGAATCTGGAGGGGAACCGGACGTTGTGCTTTTTGATAAAAAAAATAATACAATCACATTCTATGATTGTTCCGCCGAAACACCCGCAGGAAGAAGGAGTTTCTGTTACGATAAAGATGCACTCCAATCAAGAAAAGAACACAAACCGAAAAACAATGCACTTGATTTTGCAAAAGCAATGGGTGCTAAAATTTTAAATGAAGAAGAGTATCGATATTTACAAACATTGGGTGAGTTTGATAAAAAAACTTCAAGTTGGATTGAAACACCAAACTCGATTAGAAAGTTAGGTGGTGCTCTTTTTTGCGACTATCGTTACGGAACAGTTTTTGTATACCATAATGGTGCCGAATCGTATTATGCAGTTCGTGGATTTCGCTGTTCCATTACGTTTTAGTTAGATTTGAATTTGAAAATATTTTATAGATCGAATTGAGTAATTCAGACAAAATAATTGGTTTTTTTACACAATCATCCATTCCATTTTCCAGGTATTCTTGGATTTGAGAGTCCATATTATTTGCAGTGAGTGCAATGATTGGGATTTTTTGGTATTCGTCTTTACGTTTTCTAATTCGTTTCGTTGTTTCCAATCCATCTAGTTCAGGCATTTGAATGTCCATCAAAATCAAATCATACTTTGTTGTTTCCTGGACCAGTGATGCATCTAAAAGTTGGATCGTTTCTTTTCCATTGGATGCAATTGTTACGTTTACTTTTTCTTTCTCTAAAACTTTTCTCACAAATTTTTGATTGAGAAGATTATCTTCTGCCACAAGTACATTGATATTTTTTAAATTAAAAGTTTCAGCCGATTCAATGCGTTTGACTGTTTGTTTTGGAACTGCCACTTGGTGGAAAGGTATTGTAAATTTAAAAGTAGATCCAATATTCAATATGCTTTCTACTTTAATTTCACCACCCATCAAATTTACCAATTGTTTTGAAATGTACAATCCCAAACCAGCACCTTCGAAACGTTTTGTTCTGGCATCTTCCAATTGCACAAATCGATCAAACAATCTTTTTATGTTTTCTTCTGATATTCCGATTCCTGTATCATGAACACAGAACTCGATAAACTTTTTACTAGGATCTAATTTAACCGCTAAGGTAATAATACCACTTGGAGTAAATTTAAGTGAATTACTTATTAAATTATTTAAAACTTGCCTGATTCGATTTTCATCAACTAGAATATGCAAATTGGTATCTTCGATTGTAAAATCAAGGTTCAATTTTAAATTTTTTTCAATTACATCCGATTGAAATAATAATTGGATATCCCGACAAAGTTTAAAAACATTTGTTTCAGTAGGTATAATTTCTAATTTATGATTTTCTAACTTTGAAACATCTAATATGTCGTTAATGATAGTAAGTAGAGATAAAACTGACTTTTTAGCATTATCTAAATAATCTTTTTGTTCCAAATCAACATTGGTTTCCTCAAGCAAAGTCAACATCCCAAGTACTCCATTCATAGGAGTGCGGATTTCATGACTCATATTTGCAAGAAATTCTGATTTCACGCGATTGGCTTTTTCTAATTCGAAAGTTCTTCTTTCTACAATCTCTTGGATGCTCTTCTCTTTTCCGAGAATGATAAGCATTAAAATCCCGAGTAAACCAGTTAATAATGAGGAAATGATCAAAATAAAGCGAGATGCATTTGTAAGGTTTTTATCAAAATATTCTTTGGTTGCAACGATTTTATATGTTAAAAGATGGCTACCAATTTTGGTAGTATACGTATGTGAAAATTCTGAAAATATTTTTTCATGTGATGTGATACAATTACGATTATAAATTTCGTTTGTATGATTTATATCACCTTCAAGAATTTGAACACATAAATTATTTTGATCACTACCAATCAGTGATTTTTTTATGATTGATGTAATTTTGACAACTGCAGTAGCAAATCCAAATTCGTTATCAAGACTTTTGATTGGATAAAATACTAAAAAACCCGAATTATCCGAACTGTCTTGGATTAAATTTACTTTCCCAGTAATCTCTAAATTATTGGATTCCATTGCTTTCAACAAAGCTTCTTTTCGAACTGGATCAGAAAATACATTGTAACCAATTGCTGATTTGTTTCCAACCACTGGATAAATATAACGAATGAAAATATATTTTTCATTTAAAGGAGAAACTTTTGAAACATTTCCTTCTTTAAAATTGATTCCAATCGAATGTGGATAATCTAATTTTAATTTTGATTCATATAATAATCTTTGGGAATTAGGGATCAAAACATTCCAAGATAATGCAGAAACACTTTCCGTTTCATCTAAAATTGATTTTGCATACGTATCAAAATCCTTTTTAGTAAGATTTTTCTGTAAAGATAAGAAAGTTCCTAAAGATTTTACTACACGTAAGTTTTCAAAAATTCGATTTTCTATTTCAGAGGATATAATTTGACCATCAGATTTTATTCGATACCGAATGAATTCTTTCTCCCAATCTCGAGTTACGAAAAAAATTGTGATCGTTAAAACAAAAGTTCCGATAGTGGCAGAGGAAAAAAGAATCAATCGTAATCCAGTTTCTTCTTTTAATATCCATTTGTATGTTAAAATCAAAATAGGTGTAAATATAATGATTCCAATCGAATCACCTAACCACCAGGTAAACCATGTTTGAAACAAAAAATCTTTATAAATAATATCAAATATTAATAAAGATGTACTTCCGATGACTGATGAAAATATTGCAGCTGTTGGACCAGCTAAAACAAAAAAGGATAATAAATCTTTTACTGAAAATATATTGAGTTTTGAATCTGAATATTTTTTTAAAAGATAACCACCAAACAATGCCGAAATGGAATTTCCAAAAGATATAAGAATATTTTGTGGATTTCCAGAAATACTTTTTAACCAACTAAAACCTGGATCAGTAAAATGTGTATTGGTCAGATATGCTGCTAAGAATAATGGTATCCAGATTCTATTTCCAAAAATTAAAACAAATCCAAGGGCGAGTCCAGCAGGTGGCCATACCGGTGTACTATAACCATCAATCGAAGAAAGGTATAAGCTAAGTTTTCCTGAAATAAAATAAACTATGAAAACAATTGAAAAAGCACCTATTTTCCGAAAAAAATAACTCATCTTTTCATCTATAGAGTGCATACTCTTATAAAGACGAGTAAAAAATTAAGAATCTAAAACAATTCATTTCCTAGAAAAGAATTTTTGTAAAGTATCCTGATTTTAGCCACATATCCATCCGATTTGCTTAAATATAGTCGGATTACAAAACTTTTTCTGCCATTTGTTTGATTGTTTTTAAGTAATTTTTCCAATTTTGTTCTGAGTGATTTTTTTGTTCCAATGAACCAAACCCGATTTGAATTAAACTTAGAATGATACCATCAGCTTCTTCAGTTAACTTCATTATGATTTTTGAAATCTTTATAACAATCTCTGCAAAAAATATTCCTTCCTTGCAGAGATTTTCATTTTATTGATGTTGTGAATTCAAACCAAATTGATACCAATTGATTTTTCTTGTGAAGTGCATCACCAATGCCAAAATTGTAAACAAGGTAATGGAACCAAGTAATAATGCTTGGTCTTCTGATGCCAAAATGATATATAAAAAGGAATATAAAGTTAGATAATATCCACTTGTGATAACTCCTTTTTTCTTATTTTCCAATACATTCATTGCATAATATCCGATGAGAGATGTGACAGCCAATGATGAAATCAAATAAGCCCAAAAATATCCTATATGTTCTGATAAAGATAGGTTCAAAACATAAAAAATGATCATAGCGCATCCAATGAGTATGTATTGGATTGGATGTAAAACTATTCCTCCAAATACTTCCATTAAAAAAAACAAAGTAAAACTTGTTACAATAAAGAGTAATCCATACTTTACTGATCGTTCCAGTTTAAAATAGTGATCAACCGGAATCAATAAACTCACTCCAAATGCTGAATTGTAAATTGAATTCACAATTGAGTCATCTAAAGAATGGATCACTTGTGGATAAGAACGTGAAAAATAGGAGGATTCCCATAAAGAACGGAATCCAGTCTCATGAATTTCTCTGTCTACAGGTAATAAATTACCATTAAAGGATGGATCCTTCCAATTTGATTCCATTGTCATTTTTGTTTTTTTACCGATAGGAATGATGGAAAATGACTCTGAACCTTTTAAGGATACATCCATAGCGAAAATACCATTTCCTTCGTTTTCATTTATTTGGATTGGTAAACTCATTCCAGAAGGGAAAAAAGTAGATTTTGTACCTGGAGTAAAATATTTATCCTTCCCATTCCAAGTTAATTTTAAATCACCACCTAAACCTTTTAAGTCGGACACAGAAACCACTAACCTCGCATCATCCCAATAAATATAAGTTGTATCCAATGGAAAATCGGATGAACGAACAGCAGAAAATCTACCTTTCGCAAAGATTTTATTTGTATATAATGGAATCTGATAAATCCCTCGTTTTCGTTCTTCAGTGTTCATACCCACTTGGTAACTTAGTTCTTCAGGTAAAAAGTAAGCATACTCCGTGATGTAATCCCATTTTTCTTTTGATTGTGAGTTCCCTGATTTTGGAATTCTGATATTATATGGAATCACAAGAATTGGCCCAAGTAATGTTTGATTTTGGCTCCATTTTTCACCTACCTCAGAGACTGCATTCAATCGAGACTGATTTCTCTCATCTATCAGTGAACCAACCATTGACAATGGAATGATAAATAAAATGACCATCACACCGAGGATCAAAAGTCGTACGTTTACGGAAGATATTAATTTACTCATATAAAACTCCTACGTAACCACTTTAGAATACTTTGGTGAGTTAATTATGTTTGGAATGTGAGGATTTTGTGAGGATTACAGTTTTGCGAAAAAAATACTCACCTCAACTCCTTTCGGATTTAAGTTTTGAATCTTCATTTCTGATTGGTGTAAATCTAATATTTCCTTAACAATGCTTAGACCTAGTCCTGAACTTTTACGATTACTTGCCGGTCTTGGTAAAGAAAAGAATTTCTCAGTAATTTTAGGTAATGCAAAATCTGGAATGGTTTGCCCTTGGTCCCTAATCACAAATTTTGTCAATAATGGATTGGTAGTTTCCACTTCCACTGTGATATTGTCATTTGTATTTGCAAATTCAATGGAATTACGAAATAAATTTTCGAAGACCATTTGTAAGTAATATCCGTTTCCTTTGATTAAAACTGGTGTAGCTGGAAAAACACGTGTTATCTGGAGTGATTTTCTTTCCAATTCAATAGCAAACCTCATGATTACTTCTTCCAAAAATGGAATCAATTCAATTGTATCATTTAATTCAATAGAGTTTTTCCCTTCTATGGATGAAAGTTCCAATAATTGATCGATTAATTTTTGGATACGTTTTCCTTCCGCATCTATAGTTTTTGCTAATCTATCAATTTCTTTTGGATGTGTTTGGATCAATTCAACTGATGCAAGTATGGAAGACAATGGACTTTTAATTTCATGTGTTAATGTTTGGACGTAAGACTCGACATATTTTTTTCCTTCTAACTCAAGTACAAGTTGATCCACTTCTTTCCCTAAATCATTTAATTCTTTGATCCCCAACTTAGGAAATGGTTTTTTATCTTTATTTCTGAGTGAATTTACATACTGGGACAATCTTAGAATGGGACGAAAACTTATATAAGCAAGTAAGCTAAATACTATGGCAATAGATGATGCAACTAACAAACAAATTCGCCAGAACTTATTTTTTGCTTCCTCGATGAATGGAATTACACCAATTTTTGGTTTAACTACAGTTAATACACCGATGATGTCTGATTCATATCGGATCGGCGAAGCAATGAACAATGCTCCTTCCTTTTCTGAATCAGACATCTTACTTGATCTGACACCGTATTTACCTTTTAAAGTTAAATAAACATCATTATACTTCGAATAATCAAGTCCTTCACGATACTTTTCAGAGTCAAAAATGACAATTCCCTTTTCATCCGTCACATACATTTGGATGTCAGCATTTGACTTTAATAAGGAATATATTTTTGCTTCAAATGTACGTTTGTGAACATTTTCAAAAGGAAACCGGAATATCTGTTGTACAAGTTCTTTTAAATGAAATCTATCCCTTGGGTTTGTTTTCAATTTTTCTTCCACGATTGCGGAAAGAACATGCGTTGTATCATTTAACGATTCTTCAATCGTTTCCATGTAACGAGGGCGAATTGATTCTTCTGTTTTATCGATTAAATAATAAAATCCGATTGTTAAGATAAAAAAAAACTGAAAATAATTCGTAACCAAAGATTCATATTGTCTCTTTTAAACCGTATCCTTGTCCTCTTCTCGTTTCGATTGGATCAAAATTTGAATCAACTTCTTTGAATCTTGCTCTGATGTTTTTAATAACAGTATCAACAGCACGATCAAAACTATCTTCAGGTTCTGACCAAACATTGTCCATAATTTCTTCTCGCGTAAAAATACGTCCTGGCCATTTAAAAAACAATTCCATCGTTTTGTATTCGTAAGGTGAGAAATTTAATGTTTTTCCATTAAAATAAATGAGTTTTTTATCCAAGGAAATTCGGATCCGTTTATTTGAATTTTGTTCCGAATTCATTGGGTTTTGAGTTCTTCTTAAGATAGCTCGTATCCTAGCCAAAAGTTCTCTTGGACTAAATGGTTTTACAATATAATCATCAGCACCAATTTCTAAGCCTAATACTTTATCAATTTCTGCATTACGAGCTGTCAAAAATATCACTGGTGTTTGGAATTTTTGACGTATAGCCTTTAAAACTTCAAAACCAGTTTGGTCAGGCAAACCAATGTCTAAAAGTACAAGTGAATATTCATTGGTTAATGTTTGTAAACCTTCGTTTCCAGTCGGAGCGATTGTCACAAAAAATCCATCAGCTTCCAAAGCGATTTGGATGGTCTCTTGGATTCCCGGTTCATCCTCGATGAGTAAAATTTTGATCATGTCAAAAATTGAATCCTTAAATATATCATTAGATTCAAACAAAAATCAGTGAATCAAATGGGAAAAGAAATGCAATCAGATAAAAATAGAAAAAGTGGGATAAATTTTAGAGAAAGAAATTTTATGACAAAATTGTAAGTAAACAAATATAGAATTTATATATGTTATATGGAAAAACAAATACCAACGTTACAATTTGAATTCCGTTCTCTAAATGAAATTAAGGAATTGAGATTGACGAATTCGAAAAATCTATTATCCCATGGGCCATGAAAAAAATAATAACTTTATGGATTCTTATCCTAATCCCCTATTTCGTTTTTGCCAACGCTGAAAAAAAATCGAAAGAGATGTGCGCTTGTCTTAAAAAAGCAAAATCCTCCCAAGAAGAAGGCGACAAAAAAGAATGTTTGGACCTTAGAGAAAAACATGTAAAAGCATTAAAAAAAGGTTCCAAACAATATGATGCTTATTTAAAATCACTAAGCTCTTGTGAACAAGAATTAGCTGGTCTACCACAAGTAGACGCTAATTTAACAACGGAAGAAAAAACAAAAGTAGTATGTGATTGTATGAAAAATGCATCCAAACAAAATCGTATGGGTTGTTTTAAATTGCAAAGTGATTACGCAAATACAATCTCCGACAAGGAAGAGAAAAAAGCATTTAACCTAAATTCTCAATCCTGTGGAGACTAACATACGATCGATGGTATACTTAAATCTTTTGACGAATCCAATGAATCATTTTTTTTCCTGGTTTGTATAAAATGGCAATCAATAGAAAAATGGGGATCATCCAAACCAAAAGATAAGTGAGTTCTAAAAATAAATTGGTGATACCAATCAAAGCGTTTTGGTAATGGGGAATTATGATTTTGTCAGAAGGAGTGGGAACATTAAAACTGACATTCAAAGTTGCCCATTTTACCTTATCATTGATTTTCCATATTTGTAATTCGGATTCGTCTAAACCATTTTCGCTATTTGTAATGGACTCTTCGATAGAGGTCCAATTTTTAGAGTTACTCGTTGTTTGGCCATTCGCCGATAACCTTCTTTGGTATCGAATTTTTTCTCGATTTGTTTTAATTTTTTCCCAAACCATACCTTCCGTATGATCAATTGTTGTGATATCTTCACTTAACAATGTACCGTAGGTATCTAATTCCAAAAGTGCTTCATATAATTTTTCCGATTTGATATGAATTTTTACATTCATAAATGGGGAATCAGCATTGATGGCATTACTATTTTCAATATAACCATATTTAGAAACAAACATCAAAAAATCTTTTCTTGTTTTGGCCAAATCCATGGTTAAATAACTCAAGTTTATTTGGAATTCCAGAAGTCGCTCTTGGTTGATTGGCATAGGAAGGAAAACTGGACCCAAAACATTTTCTTTCGTTTGTGGTACTTGTTCTGCACTTTCTTCAAATGCAGGAGCACTTGGGGACATTTTTTTCTCGCGAGAGTCGCCAGAAATTTTCATTTCGTCAGAAACGAATGATTGTGTTTCTTCTTGTGATTCTTTTCCGCAATCCAAAATGAACAAAAAAATAAGAGGAAGGATAAATAAGTTAATTTTTTTCACAACAAATCCTAAGTTAAAGTATTCTAATTGAAAGTAACAATTGAGATAAACTTCATTCTCAGTAGAGAAAAAACTGAAGGTTTATCTCAATTCATATATAAGATTAATTTTCAGATAAACGGTTTGGATTTATTTTTTTCGTTAAGAAACAATTCATTGTGGTTTCAAATGGAATTTTGATTTCAACAGTACCTATGCCACCACTCACAACTCCAATCATTTGGTTTTTATAATACATTTCATCCACGATAAATGAATTTACTTCATCCGACTTGGGATTGATCACTTCTAACACATCACCTTTTTCAATTTTATTTTTCACTTCGATCATGATACAATTTGTTGTTGCTGAATATTCTTTCACTAATCCTACATAATGGTGTGTTTTTTGTAGACTAGTGCCAAACTCATTGTTTTGGAAATTTTGTTCTTCTATTGGTACTCGCTCTTCTAGGCCCCTTGTCAAAAATCCGGAGAAATACTTTCGCGAAGAAAGTTTATCTAACTCGTCCATCCATTTTCGATCAAAATTTTCTCCACGAGAAATTCCATCTAATGTTTTCCTATAACTCCTTGCTACCATCCCGACATAAAAATCATTTTTTGTGCGACCTTCTACTTTTATAGAATCAACTCCAGCGTCACATAAGTCCTTTAAAAATTCAATCGCACGTAAATCCTTAGAATTCATTAAGTAAGTACCTTCATCATCTGAGATCAATTCCATTGGTGCATCGTTTTGTTTTGGATTTGTTACATACACTTTGTATAAATCTCGGCATGCATTGTTACAAGAGCCCTGGTTGGCATCGCGATTTTTAAAATAGTTACTCATAAAACATCTACCACTATGTGCAATACAAATGGAGCCATGAACAAAAACTTCAATTTCCATATCTGGCACTTTTTCTTTGATCACTTTAATCTCTGGAATGGATACTTCTCTCGACAATATCACTCTTTTGGCACCGTATTCTTTCCAAAATTCCACAGCAGCATAGTTCATTGTGTTCGCTTGTACGGAGATATGAATTTCTAAATTTGGATATGCTTTTTTTGTTAAATGGATTAGGCCTGGATCTGCCATAATCAATGCATCAGGTTTTAGAATTACCATTTGGTCTAAATATTTATGAAATGAACCTAATTTCGAATTACGTGGAATATTATTCACAGTAAAATATATTTTTTTATTTAGATTCTTTGCAATACTAACTGCTGTTTGTAAATCTTCCATTGAAAATTCATTTTCTCGTGCACGTAATGAATACCGTGGCACACCACAATAAACGGCATCGGCTCCATACAAATAAGCAATCTTTAACTTGTCTAAGTTTCCGGCAGGTAAAAGGAGTTCTGGAATGTTTCTAAATGAATTCATATACTAATTCCATATCAAATACTTCATAGTTTGGATAAAAGAAAAATACGAAAGAGCTACTTTAGATTGTTTCTAATTCAAAAAAATAGAAAGACAAATGATCATCTTAGATAAACATTCAACTTAAATGTATTTGATGAGTTTAATTTTTCATATTCTTTCAGCTATGATTTGGGTCGGTGGAATGATTTTTTATGTCATCGTAGTAATGCCTGTGATACGTAATCCAAAACTAAAAGATGTTAAATTAACTTTACTCCAGTTAACAGCACTTCAATTCAGAAAAATTTCCTATATCCTATTTTTGATTTTTATTATATCAGGTTTTGGTATTCTTTTCACTAAAGGATATTTTTCGAGTGGTCAAAATTTACTTTTTTTTTCAACTAACTTAGGAAAGATGTTTTTAGTCAAAATTGTTCTCTTTTTGGCTTTATTCCTTTCTTCCTTGTATCACGATTTTGTATCAGGACCTAAAACCTTCCTTTATTTTGAAAAAGATATCGTACAATATGAACGGTATCGTAAGGTCTCTGGATATTTTGGTCGGATCAATTTACTACTTTCCCTCGTGATTGCCATTTTTGGAATCCTCGCCTCAAGAGGGATCGCAGTCTTTTGATTGAAAAATCCTCTTGACTCGCAAGGGAACAGATTTCGACTGAAATAAATGATTTCGAGTCGCAATTTCATTTTTATATTGATTCTAATTTTTCTCTATCTAGTTCCAAGTATACGTAACCCAATAGAGGCATTTCATGGAATCATGCAACCAGCGTTTGGTGCCAGGCAAGCAGGTATGGGAGGGGCCTTCCAAGCAGTTGGAGGTTCGGTTATGGATTTGGAATCTAATCCTTCACATTTGGCAAGAGTAAATAGAATCAAATGGGAGTTAGGTTCTTCTTACCATTTACCAAAAATTGAATACAACGACGAATATATAGATTCCAATCCAAATAAAACTTACCAAAATAGAATCGTTGAAACTCCCAAAGCCGTTTTACCATACATTGGAATCATAAAACCAATCAATGAAAATATTAGCATTGGATTTGCTTTGTATGCTCAAGGAGGTGGTGGTGGTCATTTCAAAAATATCAAACGTATGACACCAGATGGCCGATCTCTAAATGATACATTCGGAACAATTATTCCAGTATTGGGAGAAAGGAATTTCGCTGTTGAAGACTTAACTTTTCGTTTTATGACCATGAAATCAACGTTTGGTGTTGGATTCAAACAAGGAAAATTAGCATTGGGAATTGGATTGGATTTTGTTTACGGGTTTATGCAATTAAAACGAACTTACCAAGATGAAACTAGAAGCCTCACAATTCCCGGAGGGATTCGTTACGAAAGTGATTCTGCTTTTACACTTGGAGGGAAAGTTGGTTTTTCATATGATATAACAGAGACGATCCGAATTGCCTATTCCTACACTTCTCGAAACGTATTACCATTGGACGGAACTATGACTGTGGATTCTTTCCAACCTGAACGATCGTTTGGAACACGAGTATCACGTTATATGATTTGGCCTGACAAACAAATTTTTGGTTTTTCATATCATAATGATCGTTGGATTTTAGCATTTGATCTCAAATACATCCCTTGGCCTGAAAGTTTTAACTCAAGCAAATTTCGATTGGAAGATGTTTGGGTTAGAACTCCAATAGGAGTTGAAACCAATACATTCCAATTTAATCTCAATTGGAAAAACCAAACCATTCTCGCTTTGGGTGCGGAATACAAATGGAATGAAAAATATAAAACACGATTAGGATATAGTTATGGAAACAACATCATTCCAGCAAATGGAGTCAGTCCTATGTTAGGTGCAAGTATTGAACACCACTTATCTATGGGTGGAAGTATCAATTGGGAAAATACTTCTATACACATTGCATGTGAATATGGATTCCCTAAAAAAACCTATGGAGGAAAAACTTCTGACTGGACATTATCACACTCATTATTCTCCACATCAGAAATACATCCCTTACAATATTCTTATCAAAAAACAATGAGTGTATTTAGCGTTTATTTAGGAATGGAACAATATATTTAAAGGAAAATTTATGAAAAATTTACATTTAGGAAAAATAGCAATTTTGTTATGGTTATTCACAATAGGTATTTTAGGATATTTTTTTTACTTCGGTAATACAACGAAGTCACTTGATACAAGAACTGAAATTCGATTAACTCCAGCAGAACGACAACTTGTACTTACAGAAATGAGAGTCTTACTTGAAGCAGTTAATGGAATGTTAGCTGGACTTGGTGATAAAGATTATGAAAAGGCCGCTAAATCAGCAGAAGCAGTGGGTATGGGACTTGTTGCCAGTTTGGAACACCAAGAAAAAACAATTCTATTAAAACTACCTGTTTCATTCAAAAAACTTGGGTTTGGAACTCATGAAAAATTTGATGCAATTGCTCAAAAAATACGTAAAAAGGAAGAGATCCATACGATCTTAAAGGAAATGGATGACCTCACTAAAAACTGTGTCGCTTGTCACGCTGGTTATAAAATAGTAACAGATACAGAAACAAAATAGATTAAAGCTAAGACAAAAATGCCAAAGATATCTAGATTTTTTATCAAATTTGGTATGTTGTATTTGTTTATTGGCGTCATCTTATTTACGTTAAGTGAGATTCCAATTTTACAACTCAATATACCACTGCTCCCAATCTATTGGCATATGATTGCGCTAGGTTGGATCTCTCAAATCATCTTTGGAGTTTCACTTTGGATGTTTCCTAAAAACAAACAGACTATTTCAAAAAATGGATCAAGGCTTTCTTGGATTTCTTTTATATCATTGAATCTTGGTCTTGTGTTTCGATTTTGTTCCGAACCATTTTTGTTAAACAATCGTGAATTGGTTTTTATTCCTTTTATCGCCTCTATTGTGTTACAAGTTTTAGGAGTTTTTTGTTTTATCTTAGAAATTTGGCCAAGACTTTCAACCTCACCAAGGAAACAAACATAACCCATGTTTCCCATACAATCAGTTTGGTTATTACGTGTTTCCCTTGTTTATTTTTTTATCGGGACTTTGCTCGGTGCTCTACTCATGTATCAAAAAGTTTTTGTATACAATCCATCAATATGGTTTCTTCTACCAATTCATTATTCCATCATGATCTGGGGATTTTTTTTACAATTCATTATGGGGACAGCCTATTGGATGTTTCCAAAACACTTATCAATGTATCCAAGAGGTTCCAACTTTCAAGCTTGGTGTTTATTGATTGGATATAATTTTGGTTTTTTTTGTTTATTGATATCTATGATTTTTTCTCCAAATTCAACATTAGAATTTATTGGAAAAATAATGATGTTAGTATCAATATTAATCTTTATAAAACTCATTTGGTCACGATCAATCTCATACAATTCTTAAATATATTTTATAAATCTAATTTTATGTATGGTTTATAATTCATATCTTCTTTTAAAATATGATTTGTTAACCAAAGTCTTAAAAAACCAATTAAATCCTTAAAAAATTGACTCAATTCAATATCATTTGTCAATAAGTTCCCTGATGTTAAACGATTCTTCAATTCCATAATTTTATCAGTAAATCGATCGTGCTGTTTTTTATGTGATTCTAAATCTGGATATTGGTTTAATTCCATCACCCTTTCTTCAATCAAAAAATGGCTTAGTGTGTAGTCTTCTAATTCTGAAACAGCTTCTACAAGTAATTTTGATTTTTTTGACAAGTGGTCTTTGTTTTCTTCATAAACAGATTCAATTTGGTTGATGAGTCGAAACAATTTTTTGTGTTGTGAGTCAATCTCTGATATATTGGTCTCAAATTTAGTATCCCAATTAGCGATCATAACTACCTCTTACTTTCCATTTTTTCATTACCACCGTAGAAACAAGGTTTAAATGCTGAAAAACAAAAACTTGGGTCAACCCTTGGATTGATAAATATCAATCCAAAGTCTCCTCTTCCGCTTGATCCAGATCAATGTATTTAAACCAAGACTAGTATCCAATGGAATTAGATCCAAAAATTGGGCGGTACCAAATGAAAAGTTTATTCTCTCAAATAACAATGATTATGATTCTAACCGGTCTTTCCTTCACGCTGGCAAACTGTGGAAAAGGTGATGAACTTGGTATGGAAAATGGAGCTCACACTATAGTAACGGTTACAAATGGAAAAACACTTATCAATGGAGCAACTATCATAACCTCCATTCAGCAATAAATGGAATCATATATGTTGTGGATTCAGTGTTACTTCCACCAGAAAAAAAATAAGTCACTATCAAATAAAGGAGTATTAACAATGAATCGATACAAACCAAAAGAAGTATCCGTTCGATATAAAATCGGAATTGTAATGGGTCTTTTATCGTTTTTAAAACGATTAACAATACATATTGGGTCGGAAAGATTAACTCTTATGACCCAATCTTAGGAATCATTAATCATGAATCTTATAGAATATGAGTCATGGCGCCTCGAATCTGTTATATGATCTAAATCGACACCAAAAACGACCGCGCTATCCGCTCCAATCTTTCCAATTTACTTTCGTATTTTCATTTTCTTGCAAAAGGAAAGGATTTCCGCTTCTATCGCTGGCGCAAAAGTTTGAATTAAAATTGAACTTGAACTTGGGCCTTATCATATAACCCATTTTGCTTTACTTGATTTTAAAGTATGAATTTATATTTTTGAATTCAATACTAAATCAGAATCAATATACAAAAAAATGAAGCTACGAATTCTATTGATCATCCCAATGATAATACTCTTTCTATTTGGATTGTATTTGATTTATACTTCTCTCAAATTGAAACCCTATACCGACGAAAAGAAATACACGGAAGAATATTTTAAACTAAAAGACGGAGATAATGAAAATTTTCTCAAATTAAAGGACAAATACAAAAGCAATCATTATCAAACTTTTGATTTAGGAATCGCAATGATTACTTTTTCAATCCTTTTTACCCTAAGCATTATTTTTAAAGAAAATCTATTTAGATTCATTTCAAAATTGCACCCACTTATGGTTGGAAGTATTTCTGTGTTCTCAACAATTACTTCAGAAATTTATTATTTATTTAGAGATGCGAATAGAGGTGAGTTTCCCCACTGGGCTGATTCATTAGGCATTCCAATTTTTCAATCCATGATCTTAGGACTAATCCTTTTGATATGGTTATTTCTAAATTATTTTCTGTCAAAGATGGATCGGTATACGTTTGTACCATTGGATTCAAAATTT
Organism: Leptospira sp. WS39.C2; assembly: GCF_040833965.1. Classification (NCBI taxonomy): domain Bacteria; kingdom Pseudomonadati; phylum Spirochaetota; class Leptospiria; order Leptospirales; family Leptospiraceae; genus Leptospira; species Leptospira iowaensis. The sequence continues at coordinate 376,968 of NZ_CP162142.1, read as the reverse complement.
AAATATTTGAAATTGGATTTTTGGTTTTATTTCCTTTGTTTGATTACAATCGTATTGTCTATCTATTTCATATTCGAGGGAGATTATCTACAAATTTGTTCTCTATTTTTCTGGATTTTGTATTACCTTTCATTAATATCTCAATTTAATAAAACAAGACGTACAAAAGTTATTAAAAATTAAAATCATTTGTATCACGATTACACTTTACTTCGAATATATTGGAAAGCCGGATCGAATTATATTTCTGATTCATTCCTTGTGAGAAAAATTCGTTTAAATCAAATTCATTAAAAATTAAAAAGGCAAATATGACATCCAATGGTTCACAAACCCCAGTCACCATCCGTAGCGCAAAAATTGAAGACCTAGATCAAATTTTACCCCTCATCCATTCCTCTGGCCCAATTGCATGGAATTTTGTATTCCAAGAAGGGAATCTTACTGCATTCGATTTTTTAAGGTCCTCTTATGGAAAACGAGGGAACACAATCTCCTACACAAATCACTTTGTGGCTGAAAAAGATGGCAAAGTTGTTGGTTCGATTTTACAATACACACAACCAAGTTTTTTATTTTTAACTGCTGGTACTGCTTTTCGAATTCTTTCCTTATACAAATGGAAAGCCACTAAAGTAATGGCTCGCGGTTTAAAAACAGAAACAGTGATCCAACCACCTAAACCAAAATGTTTGTATTTAGGTCATATTGCTGTTTCGGAGTCATCTCGAAACCAAGGTATCGCCAAACAACTCATCGAGTTTATGATCCAAAAAAATCCAAAATTTAAAATCATATCGTTAGATGTTTCAACAGAAAATCCTTCTGCAATTGGTCTCTATCAAAAGTTAGGTTTTAAAATAAAAGAAACACGATCACCCAATGGTTGGGAAGGTAAAATTCCATCTCATTATTATATGGAAAAAGAAATCTGATTTGAATTGTTCAACGAGGATTCATATTTAAATATGGAAAAAAATCTCAGTGAGAATGGATTTTATCTATGGAAAGGAATTTTTCCAATTCATACAGTCCAACAACTAAAAACCATATTACAAAAAGCAAATGCAGAATGGAAAAAAATCTATGACCATCCGATGGCGATCAATAGTGCTTATCTCACTTCTACTAAATTTATACAATCTGAAACAGAAAGAAACACACTGTTTCAGTTCATTACATCGAATACATTATTAGAAATTTGTAAGATCATTTTTAAAACTGATTATTATTTTCTAAATACTCAAATTTTTTTCAATCCCACAAATGAAAATAAACTTCCTTATTGGCATCGTGATATTCAGTATTTGGGAATCGATGAAGAAGAACAAAAAATTAGAATCCAAAAAGATTTTGTTTGGCACTTTCGCATTCCACTGGAAGAGGACCCCGGGATTTGGATTGTCCCTGGCTCTCACAAACGTTGGGACCACGAGAAAGAAAGAGAAGTCCGATTGGAAATAAACAACCACCGAAGTGATGAACCATTAGCAAACCAAATCCTCATCCCTCATGATCCTGGAGATTTATTAGTATTTTCTTCTCATCTCCTCCACAAAGGTGAGTATGGGAAAAATCGATTTTCGTTTGATATCCTTTTTACCAATTTTCCAGAATCTAAAGAGACTGTTACGAAATGGGATCACTTTCCCGAATGGAAAGAGAGTTCCTTCTCCGACGAACAAAGAAAAGTATTTGTAACAAAGTAAAGTGAAAACTAGAATTTAATAGTTCCCATGTTTTTCAGAAAATTTAAAAATGATTTCATTCGAATATTGGAAATACGATTTCCAAAAATTCTCAATTTAGTTTTAGTCTCCACCATTATTTCATTCCATATAAATTGTTTTTTTACAACGAAAACGTATACAAATGCGTTTCCATATTCTAAAGACGTTCGTGTTCCCAATACTGAAATTGAAAAAATTGAAATAGATTCAAATAACCTGATAAAAGTTCAAATCAAAGATCATACTCAATGTATAAAAATAAATAGTGGATCATACTACATCCATTATAGATTGAATTTTCCAAATTACGGGTGTGGAAAATTCAATCAATCGGATTCAAGTATTGGAACATTAAGTTATCAAGAGATTTCAAATTCAGCTATACTTGATAATGATAAAATAATCTTAGATTTTTCATCACTACCTGAAGATAAATTTTATTTAAGAAACCCTGGGGTCGCCTGGGGTCTATACAATCCAAAGAGTTATGGTTATGTCCCTGATCCAGCGATAGATACTCCTTTTATCAATGCCTATATTACTTCTGACTATAAGTATGTATTCGTCAAAAAAAAGGGAAAAACTTATGTATTTAACACAATTGATGACAAAGGATTACTGAGAAGAATTGAGAAAAGAGATAGAGACGATGAGGAATCAATTGAGTCCAAAGAAAATAAAATCTTAAGAGCATATAAAACCAAATTATTACCACTCAAGTTGATTCGAATTAATGGGATCGGAATTTTATCTATCAAAGAATATAAATCAAAGAGATTATACTACAAACTAAACAACACTGAAAATTTATATGAGATCTATTTGGCACTTAGTAAGGAGGTACCTCAAGATACAAATTATAAATATATCCCGCTACTTCCATTTAGTTTACTAGCTGACATTTTGGTTAGCCCAGTTGTAGTACCAGTTTTGACTTTTTATGGCACGGTCTACTTGTTTCGCTAAAGTTATAAATCCTTTTTTTCAATTGACTATCGGTTTTCGATATCGTATTCTGATTCCGAATGAGGATTAACGAATTTTTTTCCAGTTTTATCAAAATTCATATTTTACACCACTGTCTAAAAGAAGAAATTTATGGTGTTTGGATGATGGAAGAATTACGAGAACATGGTTATAAAATTAGTCCTGGTTCCCTCTATCCTCTCTTAAAACACCTTGAAGAAAAAGGACTCATTCGTTCTCGTATCGAACAAATAGGAAAAATAAAAAGAAAATTCTATCGTATCACACCCAAAGGTAAAAAAGAACTTTTTTCTGCAAAGATAAAACTAAAGGAGTTAATCGGTGAAATTCTTCAATAAACTATTGTTTACTGATAATGATCCATCCGTGATTTGGATTCGGTTCGTAGTTGGAGTTATTTTTATCTCGGAAGGAATTCAGAAATTTGTTTATCCAGATACTTTAGGTATCGGTCGATTTGTCAAAATCGGAATCCCTTATCCAGTTCATGAACTCAGGACTTCTTATTTTTTTACATGAAGCAAGAAACGAATTATTAATGACATTTGGATTAGTCTATCTGTTCCAAAAAGGTGCAGGTACCTATTCAATCGATTTTATTATTATTTCAAAAAGGAAAATAACATGAAACTATTTCAAATATTTTTAACTGCTCTCAAGCTGGGTTGTACTTCGTTTGGCGGACCAATTGCCCATTTGGGTTATTTCCATGATGAATATGTGACCAAAAAAAAATGGATTAGCGCACATGCTTATGCTGATTTAGTTGCATTGTGCCAATTTTTACCTGGTCCTGCTAGTAGCCAGGTTGGAATGGCCATTGGACTTTCTCGCGGCGGTATATTAGGAGCGATTCTTTCATGGGTTGGTTTTACTCTACCCTCTGCAATCATCTTAATTTTATTTGGGTTAGGTTTGTCAGTAATCGATGTAACAAATCATAAACATTGGTTACATGGTTTAAAAGTAGTTGCAGTCGCTGTCGTAGCTCAGGCAATTCTTGGCATGGGTAAAAAACTTTGCCCCGATAAAGAAAGGCTCACAATTGCAATCATAACAAGTGTCATACTACTATTTTTTAGCTCAGCATTTCTACAAATCACAATATTAGTTTTGTCAGGTATCATCGGAATTTATTTTCTTAAATCAAATGAGGTATTACCACACGACTCAATTCATAAAGGTAAAAAATCAATAGGATTTATATTTTTAATATTGTTTTTTATTTTATTATTCCTACTGCCTATACTTCGAAGTATCCTTAACCTAACAGAAATACAATACTTTGATAGTTTTTATCGAGCTGGGGCACTGGTATTCGGTGGTGGACATGTTGTCCTACCTTTACTACAAGCAGAAGTGGTTCCAACAGGTTGGGTGGACAATGATTTATTTATGGCAGGTTACGGATTGTCCAATGCTATCCCTGGTCCTTTATTTGCATTCAGTAGTTTTTTAGGTGTAGTATCAACGACCTCACCGAATGGCTGGACTGGTGCTATGATCTGTTTGGTGGCAGCATTCCTTCCATCCTTTTTGCTTATTGTTGGTGCTTTACCTTTTTGGGAACAAATGAGAAAAAACCAATGGATCCGAAAGGCAATGCTCGGCATCAACGCTTCTGTAGTAGGTATTTTACTTGCTGCATTTTATAATCCAGTTTGGACCAGTGCAGTTTTTTCTCCTAAAGACTTTGCCCTCGTGATAGTTGGATTTTTATTTTTAGAATTTTGGAAGATACCTTCTTGGTTAGTGGTCATCACTACAGTTCTTGTGAGTTTTGTTGTTTATATTTAATTTAATTATGAAATAAGGAATTTCATGAAAACTTAAATAATTCATTGTGTCCTAGATTCCTGAGGAAAAATCTTTCCTAATGAAAGATTTTTTCCTTCGGAACAATGATTACCATCTTTGGGCTACCAATCTTTTGTATAGATCCATAGAAGGATTGTCTCAGGAAAATTACAAAAAGGACATTGGCTTATATTTTAAATCAATCCATGGAACTCTAAATCATTTACTAATAGTTGAAAAAGTTTGGTATACCCGACTCGTTGGACAAGTATTTGTTCCAAATTCTCTTGCAGAAGAAGTAGAAGAAAACCAAATCCAATTAAAAGAAAAACTCCTAAATAGTATCAAAGTTTGGGATCATTGGATTTCCAATTTTGACGAATCCAGTTGGCAAAATATGTTTCGATATAGAACGATGCGTGGTTTCGAAGCAGAACTATTGTTTTGTGATGTAGTTCAACACAATATGAATCATCGAACCCACCATCGAGGGCAAATATCAGCAGCCATTACTCAATTAGGTGGAACTGCGCCTGAAATAGATTATGTTTATTATTTACAAACATTAGGAAAATAAAATGTGGAACCCTAGTAAAAAAACAAGAACCATCGCAAGTAAGATTTTATTTGTAATCTTCTCATTAACTTCAGTATTTCATATCTTCGCTTTGTTACAAATTGTACCATATAAATATTTATGGGGAGGACGGCTTGGATCAGTTCAAGAAATGTACCTTATGGAAATCATCTCCTTAATTGCTAATGGTTTTTTTGTTTATTGTAGTTATTTGTATTTACGATATTTAAACTTAGGTTTGGTGCCTTTTTGGATCCGTATAGTATTTGGATTTATATCAGGAATTTTTTTTCTAAATACGATAGGGAATTTAGTTGCGGTTACAAATTTAGAAACTTTACTGGCTACACCTATCACTGCAATATTATCAGTGATTAGTTTCACGTTGGTACCAAAATATGAAAATAAGACAAGCTAACTATCAAGACATTTCAAAACTCGCAGAACTTTTCGATTTATACCGCCAGTTCTATGGACAAAAAAGCAACCTAGCAGGTGCTTCTCGGTATTTAATTGATCGAATGGAACACAACCAATCGATTATTTTTCTGGCTGAAGAACCAAACACAGGCAATTTAGTAGGTTTTACACAATTGTATCCTGTATTCTCTTCAATATCAATGCAAAGATCTTACATACTAAATGATTTGTATGTCAAATCCGAGAATAGAAAACAAGGAATCGCCAAACTTTTGATACATGAGGCAAAATCATTTACAAAGTTTTTCCAAGGAAAAGGACTAGAGTTATCTACTTCGATGAACAATAAAGATGCCAGAGCTTTATATGAGAAAGAAGGATTTGTCCAAGAAACAGAATTTTTATCTTATTTCTGGAAAGCAATATAACGAATAATCATAAGAGGTAAATGAAAGTGTATATCCCGGAACCATTCAGAATGGAGTCTTCCTCCTTAATTCAATTCGTAAAAGAAAATGCTTTTGGAGTCCTTGTATCTGATTTGAATGGAACATTGGAGGCCACCCATTTACCTCTGTTATTTTCTGAAGATCACAAATTTTTAATTGGTCATTTTGCAAAACC